>CANCSL010000009.1 GCA_947380835.1 Actinomycetota bacterium
TCGGCGGGCGAAGTACCCGTCGTGTGCAACAGTGACAAGCGTCTCTACTTCTGGAGCAGGGGCACCTGGCCACATAACCACATCGGGACCGAGTGGAATTGTCAGATCAACTACCTTGGCATTGCCTAGCATGGCTCCTCTTTTTCTAGCTGTCGTTTATATGTATTTAATTAACTTAACGAGCTTCCGACAAGTTCTCATCAGCTGTTAGTCGAGCGCCAATCTTTGCCGCAAGTGCTGGGCGTGAAACGATTCCAACAACTCCTACAAGTAGCCAGAGTGCAGCAACAATAGGGAAGGCACGTGCAGCGCCACTTGTTGGGAAAGGAATCACGTTCTTGTACAAGGTATAGAGCAAGAGTGCGATGCCTGCGATAGGAATGATGATTTCCCATTGCTTGGTGCGCTTCTTGCCGGAGAAGAACAAGAACTTGATGGCGCCAACGGTAGCCAAGAGATAAGCGACCAAGATGATCAAGGTGCCGATAACGCCGCTGCCGAGGAAGATGTCGAATGGCTTTACATTCCAGATTAATTTCCAGGCGATCATGATGACTGCGCCAACACCAACAACCACACGAGTTGCATTTACTGGTGTGCCATTTTTCTCAGACAAAGTTGCAAGGTGCTTATTGCCACCATCGCGAGCAAGTGAGAAAGCCAGACGTGAACCACCAACGACGGTAGCCAAGCAGCAACCGAATGCGCTAATTGCAGCGCCCAGGGTAATGACGGTGCCGATCCATGAACCGACGTACTTTGTTCCGAGATCACCAAGAAGTGAACCTGAAGAAACATAGGCCTTGATTCCAGCCTCATCAGTTCCGAAGCCCATTACTTCAACAGCGGTAACGATGACGAAATAAATTCCACCAAAGATGGCCGTTCCGAGCATGGCGCGTGGAATATCGCGACGAGGGTTGGTGGTTTCTTCACCCAGGGTAGAAGCCGCTTCAAAACCAGCAAAGGATAAGAAGCCGAAGACCACACCGAGGAAGACGCCACTGGTACCTACGCCTTTAGGAATTGAGAAAACTGACCAATCCACATGATGGTTATCTGGAGCATGACCAGTAGCCAACTTTGCGAAAATGATGATGGTAGTGATGACGATCAAGAGAACAGTGATGCCTTCGACGCTGAGGAGAACGCGAGTTCCATTTCGAGCTGGGGCAACTGCCAAGGCATATGCCAAGAGAAGTGCCAAAGCGCCAATCAGGAAGCCAGACCAACTTGGTTGGTGCTTCCAAACGCCGAGTTCATCCAGGAAGGTGGAGCCGAAAATTCCGGCAGCCATCGAAGTAACGCAGCCGTAGAAAATGTAGGTACCGAGAAGTCCCCACCCTGCGACGACGCCCGACCGTGGACCCATCGTGGCTCCGACGAAGCCGTAGACGCTTCCTGCGTGATTGAAATTTTGCGAGAGTCGTACAAAGCCGTAGGCAATAAGGAGAACGCCGATAGTTGCAAGTGCAAATGCAACTGGTACCGCACGACCAACTACGCCAGCTGTTCCTTGTGGGTTGATGTTGGCAGCCATTGATGGCGCCATCAATGCGACAGAGATGCCGATTGCTTCCCAGACATTCAAATTCTTAACAAGCTGCTTTCCTGACATAAAGCCTCCTTGTGGAAATGGAATTTATCTCTTATATGAGACAACTAGGACATTCTGTAGGCAAATGAAAGATAAAAGAAGTATCTGATTGTTAATTTCTTGCTAAATGAATTTAGGAAAGCAGACTTTTCGTCTGCTGGCAATCGGCTTGCATTTGCACAAGGAGCTCGTCGAGGCTGTTAAATTTCAAGGTATCGCGCAAACGAAAGTTAAATTCCAGCTTTGCCTCTTGGTCATAGAGATCTAGCCCCACTTGATCCAACGCATAGGCCTCTACCTGTCGGCCACGAACGCCTGGAAAAGTGGGGTTGGTCCCAATTGAAATAGCAGCAGGCCAACGATCCGCGCCGACCGTAAGCCAGCCAGCGTAAACACCGTCAGCGGGAATAGTTGCAAAATGAGCCAAACCAATATTGGCAGTGGGATAGCCGATTGTGCGGCCGCGCTTTTCACCATGTACGACTGGGCCTTTAACGTAATGCGCTCTGGTTAATAAGTCATTGGCGCGCTCGACATCGCCATCCATAACAAGATTGCGAATTCGAGTCGATGAAACCGGAGTGCCGCGATTTTCTTGAAGTGGAACTGAAGTAACCCCGAATCGGCCGTCGGCCTGCAACGATTCGACGTTGCCGGATGCCTTATGACCAAAAGTGAAGTTATCTCCCACGACGACGTGAGTAGCCTGCAATTGTTTGATGAGGACTTCATCGATGAATTGCTGAGGAGTCAGTAACGAAAAATCTTTAGTGAATTCGATGACCACGACCTCATCCGCACCATTGGCTTCCAGGAGCTCGATGCGATCTTCTAACGAGACCAACTGAGGCGGGGTGCGTTCTGGTGCAAAAATCGATGTGGGGTGAGGGTAGAAAGTCAGCGCGATAACAGTGCCATACAACTTGGCAGTCTTAAGAAGTTGTTGATGGCCTTGATGAACACCATCGAAAATACCTATCGCAACCGCTCGGTTCATCTGACTATTCTTTCACGGCCACAAGGATGGGCGCAGCCAGAGATTTACCAGAAATATCTTTATTCTCTAAGAGCGCGATGAAATCACCCTGGGAATTCACAGCCGCCGTGAGCCCGGAAGTTGGGCTGGCCTCTAAATATCGGCCAAAGGAGATTTCCGAGATTTCACCCAGGTCTACTTCGCGCAGCGGAAAAATTCGAGAGATGCCCGCTGAGATTGGGCTCAGTTCAACTTCTTCAAGTGGAACACACTCAGATATAGAGAATGGTGAAACTGAGGTGCGTCTGAGCGAAATTAAATGCCCACCAACATGGAGGGATGCCCCCAAATCCCGAGCAATAGCCCGGATATAGGTGCCGGCCGAGCAGGTAACGCTGATATCTATTTCGATATGAGTACCAAGGGGTCGAATCTCGTGCACGGTAATCGTGGCGATCGTGACGGTGCGCTCTGGAATATCTACTACTTCACCTTCGCGAATTCGTTGGTGGGCGGGTTTGCCATCAATCTTGATGGCCGATACCGAGCTGGGTCGTTGCTTAATGGTCCCTACAAAGGAATTCAAGACACTTCGAATAGCCTCATCGGTAATCGCGGCAATATCGCCCGCGCTGGCACGTGAAAGTTCATCGCCTTCTCGGTCATCAGTATGAGTACTGGCGCCCAAATAAATAGTGGCGTCATATTCCTTGCTGCCATCAGTGACATATTGAAGAAGTCGAGTGGCATTTCCGACCCCGAGAACTAATACTCCGGTCGCCATCGGATCTAACGTGCCGGCATGGCCAACTCGCTTGGTGCCAAACTTTTTGCGCATCTTGGCCACAACATCATGGCTGGTCATCCCGCTAGCTTTATCAACTAAGAGGAAGCCGTGCATGGTGTCGGTTAGTTATTCGACTTCGTGAGTCTTGTAAGGATCGGCATCGCCTGCTGGCTTGGCATCTTGGCGAAGTTTTGCGAGCTCTTCATCGGCCCGACGAACCTGAGACATCAAGTCATTCATGGCGCTGGCAGATTCTTGCAATCCATCAGCAAAGAAAGCCAAAGATGGCGTGATACGCAGCCCAAGAGCCTGGCCAACTTCTGAACGCAGCATGCCATTAGCCGATTTCAGAGCTGCGGCAGTTCCTTCGCGTGCAGCATCATCGCCGAGAACAGTGTAGAAAATAGATGCTTGTTGCAGATCACCGGTGACGCGCACATCGGTAATGGTGACAAACCCTAGGCGCGGATCTTTAACTCGCGACTCTAGAGTTTGTGCGACCACTTCTTTAATGCGATCGGCAACTTTCAGCGCTCGATTTGATGCCATGGTTTATACGCGCTTCTTCTCGCGAGACTCGTAGGTCTGAATGACGTCGCCGACTTCGAGGTTCTTGTAAGAACCAAGGCCGATACCGCACTCGTAACCATCCTTGACTTCAGTGGCATCATCTTTGAACCTACGAAGAGACTCGATCGAAAGATTTTCTCCGACTACGACGCCATTGCGCAGGGTGCGCGCTTTGGCATTTCGACGAATGAATCCATCTTGAACCAAGCAACCGGCAATATTGCCGAACTTGCTGGAACGGAAGATGTCGCGAACTTCGGCATTTCCAAGTACAACTTCTTCGAACTCTGGCTTGAGCAAGCCTTTGAGTGAAGCTTCGATCTCTTCGATCGCGTTGTAGATAACGGTATAGAAGCGAACTTCGACGCCTTCTTGGTCAGCAAAGATTGCAGTTTGTGGCTCTGGCTTGACGTTGTACCCGATGATGACTGCGGTAGATGCAGATGCGAGTGTGACGTCGCTCTTGGTAATTGCACCAACACCACGGTGGATAACGCGAAGATCAACTTCATCTCCGACATCGAGTTGTAGCAAGGCATCTTCCAAGGCTTCGACTGAACCAGAAACGTCACCCTTGAGGATGAGGTTAAGGGTGCTGATCTTGGATTGCTCCATGAAGTCTTCGAGTGAGACCTTCTTGCGGGTCTTGGCCAACATGGCGTTACGCATTGCCAATTGACGCTTTTCAGCGATTTGGCGGGCGGTGCGATCGTCTTCAGCAACGATGAATGTGTCACCTGCGCCAGGAACCGAGGTAAATCCAAGGACCTGGACTGGGCACGATGGACCGGCTTCAGTGACATTGTCACCGTTCTCATCCAACATCGCACGTACACGACCATAAGCACCACCGGCAACGATGGCATCTCCGACGTGCAAAGTTCCGCGTTGAACGAGGACGGTGGCAACAGGGCCACGTCCCTTGTCCAGGTTGGCTTCAATAGCAACACCACGAGCATCGTCATCAGCAACGGCGCGTAGATCCAGAGCAGCATCGGCAGTCAAGAGAACAGCGTCGATGAGTTCATCGATACCTTCACCGGACTTGGCCGACACGTTGATAAACATGGTGGTTCCGCCGTACTCCTCGGCAACCAAGTTGTACTCCGTTAATTGTTGGCGAACCTTGTCTGGGTTAGCGCCTTCTTTATCGACCTTGTTAACGGCAACGACGATGGGAACATCGGCAGCTTGCGCGTGGTTAAGGGCTTCAATGGTTTGTGGCATTACGCCGTCATCAGCAGCAACGACCAAGATCGCAATATCTGTGACCTTTGCACCACGAGCACGCATAGCGGTAAACGCTTCGTGGCCTGGTGTATCGATGAAGGTGATGGCACGTTCTGCGCCTTCGTGCATGTGGTGAATCTGGTACGCACCAATGTGCTGTGTGATTCCGCCTGCTTCCGTCTTAATGACTTCAGTTGAGCGAATTGCATCCAACAAACGAGTCTTACCATGATCGACGTGACCCATAACGGTGACGATTGGTGAACGAGTCACGAGATCGGCATCATCAATATCTTCGAGCTCTTGCTCGAGATTGATATCGAACTCTTCGAGAAGTTCGCGGTCTTCATCTTCTGGGCTAACGACCTGAATGGTGTAACCCAATTCAGCGCCAAGCAATGTGAAGGTGTCTTCATCCACCGATTGGGTTGCAGTCACCATTTCACCTAAGTGAAATAGAGCTGAGACCAATGCGGCTGGATCGGCATTAATTTTTTCGGCAAAGTCCATAAGTGATGAGCCACGACGCAATCGAATTGCGGTGCTGCCATCGCCATGAGGAATTACTGCGCCACCCAATGATGGCGCCGCCATATTGTCGAACTCTTCGCGCAACGCCTTCTTGCTCTTATGCGCCTTGCGAGATTTACCGCCGGCCTTTCCAAATGCGCCAGCAGTTCCGCCACGTTGGTGACGTCCGCCGCCCTTATTTGGACCGCCGAAACTTGGTTGAGAAGGTGAAGCCGATGGTGTGCGATATGGCGAACCACCTGCTGCTCCCCCGGGACGAGCGCCTGGTGCACCTGCACCTGGTGGGCGCGCTCCTGGTGGACGAGCTGCAAATCCTGGACGAACTGCGCCAGGACGAGCACCAGACATGGGTGGACGAGATCCACCTGGTCCTGCGGGACGCTCGCCGGGGCGAATAGGTCTGGCTGGTGGCCGTGGAATTGCACCAGTGCCACTGTTGAATGGGTTGTTGCCGGCGCGTGGTGGACGTGGCATCGGAATATTGCCAGGCGTTGCGCCGCCAGAGAATGGATTGTTTCCAGGACGCGGAGGTCGTGGCATGGCATCAGAGCCGGGGGTGGCTGGTGCTGGCGTTGTAGGTGTTGCAGTGGCAGCAGGTGCTGCTGGTGTGGCGGGCGCTACTGGCGCTGCCGGAACTGGAGCTTGCGGCATGGCAGATTGTGGAATTGTTCCGGGGGCGAGTTGAGCGAGCGCAGCTTGAATTTCTTCTGCGGTCGGAGCTGCTGGCTTGGCAGCAACCTTCTTAGCGGCAGCCTTCTTGACCGGCTTAGCTTCGCCTTCAACAGGCTTGATATCTGGAAATTTTTCCATCAACTTACGCACAACGGGTGCTTCAACAGTTGAGGATGCGGATTTAACGAACTCGCCTACTTCTTGCAGTTTTGCGAGTAAATCCTTACTAGGAATACCTAGTTCTTTTGCTAATTCGTGAACGCGGACCTTTGCCACAGTTGCCTTCCTGTCTTGGCCCCACGTCTTTTACTGGAGCCTATATGCCTGACTTACTCATGAGCGTTGGGCGCTCATGATTGTGAGTTTGCCTTGAGGGACATTGATGGACTCCTTATTAAATACTGCTGATTTTTTATTGCTGTTGCAGAAAATCTTCTAGCTGTTCGGTGGAAAGCGGGACATCAGATCGAAGTGCTCGATTAAATGAACCTCGCTGCTTGGCGGTATCGAAACAGGTCCGATGAAACCAGGCTCCCCGACCGGGTAAAAGGTGTTTGGGATCCGGAATTACCTGATCGACAACTTTGACCACTCGAAGAAGTTCTGCCGGATTCTCTCGTTTGCGACACGCGATGCAGCTTCGTATTAATGGAGCCATCTTCGCCTGCCTCATAGAGATATCCAGCAGGGCAACCTTACTCGGTTGGCTCAGAATCAACCACTTCGCCCTCTTCGGGGGCTATTTCGCGCTTGGGTTTCTCAATTCGCTCGACCGGCTTGTCGGGATGGATGTCGATCCGGCATCCAGTTAACCTCGCGGCCAACCTGGCATTTTGCCCATCTTTTCCAATGGCAAGGGAGAGTTGGTAATCCGGAACTACAACCTTGACCGATTTAGTAGCGAGGTCAACAACCTCGGCACTGGTGACCTTGGCTGGAGCCAGAGCATTGGCCACATACGTAGCCGGGTCATCGGAGTAATCCACGATGTCGATCTTCTCGCCACCTAATTCGTCCATGACCGCCCGCGCCCTGGCACCCATGGGACCGATAAGAGCGCCCTTAGGGCTCACTCCGGCGCGGTGAGTGCGAACGGAAATTTTGCTGCGGTGGCCAGGTTCGCGAGCGATGCCGATGATTTCTACAACTCGATCTTTGACTTCGGGAACTTCCAGAGCAAAAAGGGTCTTTACCAGTGCGGGGTGCGTTCGAGACAAAGTGACTTCAGGACCTTTAAGACCTTGCTTCACCTCAACGACGAAACATTTAATCCGCTGGCCATGAATGTATTCCTCGGTCGGGACTTGTTCGTTAGGGGGAATCTTTCCTTCGACCCGACCTAAGTGGACGTAAACAATCTTGGGATCGCGACCCTGTTGGATAACGCCCGAGATTACATCGCCAACGCTGCCACTGAATTCAGTGACGACATCGAGATCTTTGGCCTCGCGCATCTTCTCTTTGATGACTTTGCGCGCGGTCGATGTGGCAATTCGGCTAAAGCCCTCAGGTGAATCAATAGCGGTATCAATGCGATCGCCATCAGGACCAAGAACTGGGTAGTAAATAACGATCTCGCCGGTTTGGCGGTTGAGTACAGCCCGGCCGCCGGGATGGGCGCCCTCGAGTTCGGCATATGCAGCCGCAACTCCATTTTCAATGGCGTTGATGAGCTTCTCTAGCGGCATCTCTTTTTCAACAGTGAGAGCAACTAGCGCCTTTACATCAACGTTCATTCGGAATCACCCTTAAGGGATTTAAATTCAATTTCCAGTACAGCTTTTTTCACATCGGCATAATTAACAGTGCGATCATCAACCAGCGCGGATTCGTCACTGGCATCGCCAATGCGGCCCTTAACTTCAGATCCGTCGTTCAAGACAACGGCCACGAGGCGACCATGATTCTTGCGCCAGTGGCGCGGCAAAGTGAGGGGACGATCGATACCTGGAGAAGTCACTTCTAAGGTAAATGCTTGATCGCCCAGTACTTCTAAAGTTTCGGTAATTTCAGATATGTCACGCGATACGGCGGTGACTTGATCAAGGTTTAGATGGGAATCGCTGTCGACGATTACGGTGAGGATTCGGCTCTTGCCCGCTGGGACGATGGTGATTTCTTCGAGGTAGCAACCCGCAGCAACAATGGCGGGGGTAATAGCAGTATCGATAGCCACAATAAGTTCTTGTTTATTAAGTTTTTCGGTCATGAGAAAAGTACCTTTCGGATCTATTTAGTTTTTTACTTACTTGCTTGCCCACCAATCATAACCGACTTTGGCTATGAGCAAAGTCGTCACTATCAAAAAGACTTTTCGCACTAACGGTGAGCCACCGCGAATAGCTAGGCGTGAGCCGATGATGGCACCGGTGATATTGGCAATGGCCAGAAGCAGCCCCAAGCGCCACCAAATGTGCCCGGTGAATTGAAAGGAGAGAATCGCACCGAAATTGGTGGCGATGTTGACAAGTTTGGCGGTGGCGGAGGCCTTTAAAAATGCGTAGCCCACGACTCCTACCAGTAAAAATACTAAGAAGGTGCCCGTGCCTGGCCCGAAAATGCCGTCATAGAAACCGATGGTTAATCCGAAAAGCGCAACCAGCCATAACCGTTGGATAGGAGAAAAGCGCAGATTTTCATCCATTCCTAAGTGCGGCTTGCGCCAGGTGTAGATAGCAACTGATATCAAGAGCAGGACGATAATGGGGCGGAAGAGATCTTTAGGAAAACTCGCAGCCAGCCGTGCGCCAGAAACGGAACCAATAAAGGCGGGTAGCGCCATGGTGACGGTGAGGCGAAGATCGGGTCTGACTTTCTTAAAGTAAGTAAATGCTGCGGTGCTGGTTCCGAAAATTGCTGGAACTTTATTGGTCCCAAGGATCATCGGAATTGGTTTATCCGAAATACCGATTAGTAGTGCCGGAAGTTGAACTAAACCTCCCCCGCCCACCATGGCATCAACAAAGCCAGCGAAGCCTGCAGCAAGAGCCAAAAAGATTGCGGTTGATACCGACATTAATTCGCAGTAACGACCGAAACGATTTGAGCTACGGCGCTTTCGAGCAAAACTTCGCTCTTGTCACCTGTGCGACGAACGCGGAGTTCAATTTTGCCGTCGGCAAGGGCTTTACCCACTATGACGATAAATGGAATTCCGATGAGTTCGGCATCCTTGAATTTAACGCCTGGTGAGGCATCGCGGCGATCATCCAGCATGATGCGCAAGCCAGCGGCTTCTAACTCCTTCGCCAATTGCTCGGCCGTATTGAAAGGAAGATCATCTTTTCCGGTCGCAACGATGTGAACATCGGCAGGTGCTACCTCACGTGGCCAATTAAGACCGAGTTCATCATAAGTTTGCTCGGCGATAGCGGCGACAGCGCGAGAAACTCCGATTCCGTAGGAACCCATTGTCACTACTTGAGATTTTCCATCTTTATCGAGGACGGTCAGATCTAAAGCTTCGGCATATTTGCGGCCTAATTGAAAGATATGGCCAATTTCAATCGCACGATCAATGACCACTGGAGTGGAGCAATTTGGACAGAGATCGCCAGCTCGAACTTCGGCAGCTTCTATAAATTTCTCGATGGTGAAATCTCGCCCGTGCGTCACGAATCGAACGTGCTTATCTCTTTCGTTGGCACCGGTCACCCAATGCGATCCCAGAACCACGCGCGGATCTGCATAAACGGTAATTCCAAACTTGGCAGCATCTTGAGGTCCAACATAACCCTTGACCAATCCTGGGTGTTTAGCAAAATCCGCATCTTCAAAGAGGCGAAGTTCAAGGACTCCGGGCAAGTTGGCTTCTAAACGCTTGAGGTCAACTTCACGATCTCCAGGAACCAAAATAGAAATTGCCTTGCCATCAGCCATCAACAGAACATTCTTCAAAGTGTCACTAGCTTGATAGCCCTCGCCAAATTTTTCATTGAGCAGCGTGACCAGCGAATCAATTGTTGGAGTGCTTGGAGAATCGAAGATTTCCATCGCGGCAGGCTCGGCACCGGCGTAAGCATCGACTTTGGTGATCATCGCTTCAACGTTAGCGGCATAGCCACATTTCTCGCAGAGCACATAAGTATCTTCACCCGTGGGGCAAGGAGCTAAAAATTCTTCGGATCGAGACCCACCCATCGCGCCAGATACAGCCGAGACGATGTTGTACTTCATATGCAGCCGCTCGAAAGTCTTGATGTAAGCGTTGCGGTGCTTCTCGTAGGAAACGGCTAAACCGGCATCATCGAGATCGAACGAATAGGAATCTTTCATGACAAATTCGCGACCACGAATAATTCCACTGCGCGGACGAGCTTCGTCGCGAAACTTGGTCTGAATTTGGTAAATAGACAACGGCAAATCTTTATAGGAGGAATACTCCCCCTTCACCATCAAGGTGAACATTTCTTCGTGAGTTGGACCGAGTAAATAGTCATTACCCCGGCGATCCTTGAGGCGAAATAAGTTTGGACCGTACTCTTCCCAACGGTTGGTCGACTCGTATGGTTCGCGTGGCAACAATGATGGAAAGTGAACTTCTTGAAAGCCGGCCTCATCCATCTCTTCACGAATGATGCGCTCGATATTGCGCAAGGTGATGTAACCCAGTGGCAGCCACGAGTACACCCCGGCCGCGATTCGTCGGACATAGCCGGCGCGCACCAAGAGGCGGTGGCTGGCTACTTCGGCATCTGCAGGATCATCGCGCAGTGTGCGCAACAGGAGTGTGGACATTCGCAACATGGGGCAACCTTACCGATTAATGCGAACCATTCGTTCGGGAATTAGGAGACTGAGACGCTAGGTTCGCCTGAGGCGACACCAGCTTTCTCCATCTCTTCTGCAAGACGCATAGCCTCTTCGATCAGAGTCTCAACAATTTGTGCCTCGGGGACGGTCTTGATTACTTCACCCTTGACGAAGATCTGGCCTTTGCCATTTCCGCTAGCAACGCCCAGGTCGGCTTCGCGGGCTTCACCTGGACCATTGACGACACAGCCCATGACGGCCACGCGCAGTGGAACGGTCATACCTTCAAGCCCGGCCTGAACTTTTTCAGCTAAGGAATACACGTCAACTTGGGCGCGACCGCAAGAAGGACAGGAAACAATTTCAAGTTTACGTTGACGCAAGTTGAGGGATTCCAAAATGGAGATACCAACTTTGACTTCTTCAACTGGCGGCGCAGAGAGCGATACGCGAATCGTGTCGCCGATGCCCTCGGCCAAGAGAATTCCAAATGCGGTTGCCGATTTAATGGTGCCTTGAAAGAACGGTCCGGCTTCGGTTACGCCAAGGTGTAATGGGTATTCACAACGTTGGGCTAATAAGCGATAAGCCTGGACCATCGTGATGGGGTCATGGTGCTTCACCGAAATCTTGATATCGGTAAATCCGTGCTCTTCAAAGAGTGAGGCTTCCCAAAGTGCTGATTCGACTAATGCCTCTGGGGTCGCCTTTCCGTACTTGGCGAGCAAGCGTGGATCGAGCGAGCCGGCATTCACGCCAATTCGAATTGGAATTCCTGCATCCCCCGCAGCTTTGGCAACTTCTTTTACTTTGTCATCAAATTGCTTGATATTTCCGGGATTAACTCGAACCGCTGCGCAGCCAGCATCGATAGCCGCAAAAATGTATTTCGGCTGAAAATGAATATCGGCAATAACGGGGATCTGAGATTTCTTCGCGATCTGGGCCAGGGCATCGGCATCATCTTGGCTGGGGACGGCGACGCGGACAATCTGGCAACCCGATGCGGTGAGTTCGGCAATCTGTTGCAAGGTGGCATTGACATCGGAAGTCAGAGTCGTACACATAGATTGCACACTTACAGGCGCATCTCCACCAACCAACACGCTTCCGACCTTGAGCTGCTTGCTCTTGCGTCGAGGCGAGAGAACTGGTGGCGGGGCTGACGGCATTCCAAGATTTACCATGTCCGTATTCTGCCTTACTTCTCTATTTGTTACATATTGAGATGGATCGGATTGAAAATATCGGCGCCCAAAAGTAGTAATGAGAGCGCTGCTAAAACCACAAAAACAAAGATTGTTATTGGCGTCAATCGCTCTACATCAATGGGGTTGGGCGCTGGCAAGCCTTTGCGCCTAGCCCTGCGAAAACGGAAGCCATCGGCAACGGCTAAGGCCATATGACCGCCATCCAACGGCAAAATCGGCAAGAGATTGAAAATTCCCACGAAAATATTGAGAGAGGCGATGATTAATAGGAAGGTGGCCAAGCGCTCGCGCACGGAAAGATTCTTATCGCTAGCCGTTTGTGCTGATACTCGAGCAACGCCAACGACGCCGACCAAGCTGGTGGCATCTCGAGGTTTGCCGCCAAATGTTTGGCCGATCAGCGCTGGAATCTTTGATGGTAAAGAGACCAAAGAAGTAACGCTGCTGGTGAAGAGATCTTTGCTCAGAGTTCCGGCGTGAATGGCTGCACGATAAGGGTTCTCTGTTTCGGTTCCGAGTTTATTTATCAATCCAATAACGCCGACAGTCTTGCCGTCGCGGACAGTCCCTTGAGGAGTCAAAGTAAATTCAAGGGTCTCTGATCCCCGCAAAACTTTTACGGTGATGGCTTTCCCCGCAGAGCTACGAATCGTCTTCACGCTGGTTGACCATTGGTCGACAGAGATACCGTTGATGCTGACGATTCGATCGCCGGCTTTCAGGCCCGCAGAGAATGCCGGTGACGCTGGATCTGTTGCGGTGCAGGTGGCAGCTGTAGTTAGACACGGAACAACTTCGGCAATAACGGGTGTAACCGTGGTGGTACCGACCCCAACAAAGAGGGCAAAGATAAGTAAGAATCCCAGGACGAAGTGATTGAACGAACCAGCACCGAGCACGATTAGTCGCTTGGGTGCGGAAGCGCGAACAAAGGCTCGCGGTTGATCTTCCTCAGAGAGAACTTCTCGAGTCGACATTCCCACGATGCGGCAGTAACCACCAGCCGGAATTGCCTTGATACCGAACTCAGTTTCACCACGAGTGAACGACCAAACTCTCCGTCCAAAGCCCAGAAAGAATTCGGTGACCTTCATGTGGAACTTTTTCGCAGTCAGGTAATGGCCAGCTTCGTGAACCATTATTGAGAAAAGTAACGCAACTATGAAGGCGATCACTCCGAGAAAACTCATGCACGCACCTGTGACCGATAATTCATTGACCTATCTTCTCCTATTAACCTTAGAAATCGCTCATTACTCTACGGGCGTTATAGTTATCCCATGACATTTGGACCCAATATTCCTCAAGAACGACGCTTAGTTACTGCTATTCCTGGCCCAAAATCCCAGGAAATGTTGGCTCGTCGAAGTGAAGCCACTTCTGCTTCCCTCGGCATGGCTATCCCGGTATTTGTTTCCCATGCGGGCGGCGGCGTCATTGTTGATATTGATGGAAATTCGATCATCGATATGGCCGCAGGCATTGCCACCGTTAACGTCGGCAATAGCGCCGAACGCGTTGTGGCAAATATGAAAGCCGCTATCGAAGCCTTCACTCATACCTGCTTTACCGTTGCTCCTTACAGTGGGTATGTCGAGGTCTGCGAAGCCCTCAACCGCATCACCCCCGGCACATTTAAAAAGAAATCCATGTTGGTTAACTCCGGCGCCGAAGCTGTCGAGAATGCCGTCAAGATCGCTCGCGCTGCTACCAAGCGCCAAGCAGTTGTAGTTTTTGAACACGCCTACCATGGACGAACCAATCTCACGATGGGAATGACTGCCAAGAACATCCCTTACAAAGAAGGCTTTGGTCCATTCGCTCCCGAGATTTATCGCATGCCGATGGCTTATCCATTCCGCTGGATCGGAGACAAGAACAATGTCGCCGCCGAGGCGCTGGATATGGTCACCCACAAGATTGAAAAAGAAATTGGCGCACATAATGTTGCGGCGATTGTTATTGAACCTATTCAGGGTGAAGGTGGTTTTGTTGTTCCACCAAAGGGTTTTCTTCCAGGCTTGGCAGCTTTCGCCAAAGCTAATGGCATTCTCTTTATCGCTGATGAAGTTCAAACTGGTTTTGCGCGTACCGGCAACATGTTCGCAGTCGAAGATGAGGGTGTAGAGCCTGACATCATGATTTTGGCAAAGGGCATCGGCGGCGGTCTACCTATCGCTGGCGTTACCGGCCGTGCTGAAATTATGGATGTTCCAGTTGGAAGTGGAGTCGGCGGAACTTTCGGTGGTAACCCCATCGCTTGTGCTGCAGCTCTCGGCGCCATCGCAACAATTGAAGAAGATGGCTTAGTCGAGAAGGCCCGTCATATGGGCGCGATTATCTCTGCGGCGCTGGAGTCAATGAAGGCTAAATACGCCATCATCGGTGATGTTCGCGGTCGCGGCGCCATGCAGGCGCTGGAATTCATTATTCCGGGCACAATGGATCCAAATACCAAAGCCATGCAAGATATCGTCAAGTACTGCCAGCAAAAAGGCGTACTCCTACTAACCGCCGGAACCTACAGCAACGTCATTCGCTTGTTGCCACCGCTGGTTATGCCGGATCACCTCTTGAATGAGGCGCTGGCTATTTTGGATGAAGCGATTGCGGCTTCTAACGTTTAAATATTTAACGATCTAAGAGATTACGGGTGGGACTATATGTCCCACCCTTTTTTCTTAAGGTAATAGCGCTCAGGGCTTCGAGCACAACGCGATTGGCGAGAATGGCAGTGATGTCGGCGCTGTCATAGGCAGGTGCAACTTCCACCACATCAATTCCCACAATGGGAAGTTCAAGACAGATTCTTCGAACTGCCTCTAATAGTTCACGACTTGTCATACCACCAGGCTCAGGTGTCCCGGTGCCCGGAGCCATACCCGGATCGACAACATCAATATCTACGGAGAGGAAGACGCCGTCGCAGCCATCTAGCAAGGTGACAAAAGATTCATCTAAGACAGCGGTCATGCCCCGATGATGGATTTCAGTCATCTCATAAGAGCGCATCCCTTGATCGCGCATCCACTTCAAAGTTACATCGTCTGGCCAATATCCACGCAGACCCAATTGCAGGAAGCGATCGCCGCGAACCGCGCCAGTATCAATAAGCCTGCGCATGGGAGTTCCGTGTCCGACGAGTGCGCCAAATTGAGATTCGCCAGTGTCGGCATGTGCATCGAAATGAATCATCGAGATTTTGCCCATGCCGCGGTGATGGGCGATGCCGGCTACATCTGCAGAGGCAATGGAATGATCTCCCCCGAGAATTACTGGAATCGCACCAGCGCGAGAAATGAGCTCGGTTGCTTCCTCCAACACCTTTAGCGATGCAGTGAGGTCGCCCCCAGGCATCAGGAGATCGCCAGCATCAAAAATCTTCAATTCTTTCAAGGCATCAACGCGCATCGAGAGATGTGGACGTTCGCCATCATGGGGCAAGTAATCTCCGGCGCGAATCGCTTGTGGGCCAAACTTGGCACCAGATCGGTGGGAAGTACCGCTATCTATGGGCGCTCCGACAATGATGACATCGGCGCCGGCAAAGGATTCAGGCTTTTCCAGATCGCAGGCAGGAATGCCTAAGAAGGTGAAATTGGGGCCATACATGTTTCCAAGATTTGCCATGAGGCAAACTTAACTGACTTTGCGTCGGCGTTGAACTACCTGTCCTAACAGCACGACAATGAGTGCAATAAAGAACATAGAGGAGCCGATTACGTTTGCTTGAGGTGGTAGCCCACGCTCAGCCGAGATGTACACGAACTTCGGGAAAGTATTGACGTTTCCAGAGTTGAAGTTGGTGATGATGAAGTCATCAAAGGAGAGGCTGAAAGCCAAGAGCGCAGCGCCGGCAATTCCGGGAGCAACTAACGGCAAAGTAATTCTTCGGAAAGTTTCACGCTCATCGGCATAGAGATCCATGGCCGCTTGTTCTAAGCGGGGATCCAAACTGGCAATTCGAGCTTTGACAGTAACCACTACGAAGGAGATGCAGAACATCACGTGAGCAATAACGATGGTGAGGAAGCCAGGATTAAAGCCAAAGTTCAAGAACATCGTCAGTAGGGAGGCACCTAAGACAAGTTCAGGAGTAGCCATAGGAAGGAAGATCAACATGTTGACGATCCCCTTGCCCTTAAACGCATAACGACCCAGAGCAAATGCAATAAGCGTTCCCAGAATCGTCGCGATGAAAGTGGCAATCACGCCGATCTTCAAGGAATTACCTAAAGCATTGCAGATGTCAGGCGCGCCACACGGGTTGCGCCAGTTATTCCAGGTAAATCCGCGCCAGACCAAGTTGCTCTTGACTGAGTTATTGAACGAAAAAGCAAAGGTGTAGAGAACGGGGATGAAGAGATAGGTGAAACCCAAGACCGCATAAATGCGAATGAGGTTACGAGAGAACCAACGCGTCGCTTTTCTCATACCAAGTCCTCGGTTCCGGCCTTGCGAATATACAAAGTCACGACAATCAAAATAGCCACCATCAATGTGAAGGAGAGCGCTGCTGCGGTTGGGTAATCAACAATTTGCAAATATCGAGAGTTGATGACGTTACCGATCATCTTGGTATTGGGATTTCCCAAGATTTCGGCGTTAACGTAATCACCTGCTGCCGGAATAAATGTGAGCAATGTTCCGGCAACGACACCGGGCATAGAAAGTGGAAGGGTTACTTTGCGGAAGGTGGTTAGTGCATTGGCATACAGATCGCCCGATGCCTCCATCGTTCGTGGATCTATGCGTTCGAGGCTGGAGTACAACGGCAAGGTCATAAATGGCAAGAAGTTATAGGTAAGTCCCGCGATTACGGCAAAGGTACTCGCTGTTACATGCGAATCAGGGCTAACGATATGCAACCAAACTAAAGCTTTAAACCCAATTCCTTGGCCGCCAAGAATCTGCTTCCAGGCAATGGTACGAAGAATAAAAGATGTAAAGAACGGCGCCACGACCAGAACCAAAAGTACGTTCTTCCATCGTCCCGATTTGAAGGCGATGGCATATGCCAATGGATAAGCAATAAGTAGGGCTGCGAAGGTAGCAATGCCTGCATAAACAAATGAGCGCACAAATTGCGTGTGGCTATTAACTAACGCATCCCAGAAGTTGGCAAAACGATAAGTCTGATCAAATTCACCAATGCCAAGACCTGGTGTTTTTGTGGAAGTGCTGACCAAAGTCAAAATTGGCAAGAGGAAGAAGAAGATCAACCAGACCATGCCTGGAAGAAGCAGGAGATAAGGCAGCAACGAACGACGTTTCGTCGATGCCTCGCCTTTCTTAGCGACTGCCTGAAGAAAAGCCATCTCTACTCTTCTTCGTCGACGTGAACTTCAGAACCAGCAGTTGCATCTTCGCGGCCATCAAGACCGAAGGTGAAGATGGGTTCCCATGACAACGTCACGCGATCGCCTTTATCGAGCGGAGCAATGCCATCATCATTTTGTTCAAAGACCATGAGTTCTTGTCCCCATGGCATTTCGACCTGATACTGCGTGCTAACGCCGATGTAAGAAACGTCGGAGATAACTCCCCCGGGCAAGATGTTTCCGTGGGTGGATTCACCTTCGGGAAGGATGCGCAATTTCTCGGGGCGGATACCGACCAAGATGGAAGAATCTTTGGCACTAGATCGCGCGCGCGGAACGCCGATCTTCTGTCCAAAGAGATTAACAACCAATGATTCGGCACCATTTGATTCAATCGAACCTTTGATGAGGTTGGACTGGCCCAGAAAGTTGGCCACAAAAGTAGTCTTGGGATTGTCGTAGAGATCTGCAGGTGAACCCATTTGTTCGATTCGGCCTTCGTTCATAACCGCGATGGTGTCGGCCATGGTCATGGCTTCTTCCTGATCGTGAGTAACGTGGACGAAGGTCAGACCGATTTCAGTCTGAATCCACTTGAGTTCGATCTGCATCTGACGACGCAACTTGAGATCAAGTGCACCAAGAGGTTCATCGAGCAGCAAGAGCGCTGGACGATTGACAATGGCGCGAGCTACGGCGATTCGTTGTTGCTGACCACCAGAGAGTTGGTTGGGCTTGCGCTCGGCAAGATGTGGAAGCTCGACTAGATCCAAAACCTTATCCACTTGCTCTTTTACATCTTTGATTCCGCGGCGGCGCAAACCAAACGCGACATTTTCGAAGATAGAAAGGTGTGGAAAGAGTGCGTAGTTCTGGAAGACGGTATTTACTGGACGCTTATAAGGGCGCTCGTACGTAATATCCGTTGAACCCACGTGAATGCTGCCGGCGGTAGGTTCTTCTAGCCCGGCAATCATGCGCAAAGTTGTGGTTTTGCCACAACCTGATGGCCCTAAGAGGGCAAAGAAAGATCCTTCTGGAATAACTAAATCCAGATTATCTACAGCAACAAAGTCACCAAAAGATTTGGTGAGGTTAGAGAGTTTGAGATCTCCTTTTGCGGAAGTGGAAGCGTCGCCCACTTATTAGTTACCACTTGCTTTCTGGAAAGCAGTGGCGAATTTAATCTGCTCGGCTGGCTTCAATGGACGGAAGACCTTGAGCTTCTTCCACATCGCATCGTCAGGAAAGATTAGGGTGTTCTTTACCTGAGCTGGATTGATCTTGGCCATGGCTTCTTGAGCGCCTGCAACTGGGCAAACATAGGTGATGTAGTTGGCAACCTTGGCCGCAACTACTGGGTCGTAGTAATAGTTAATCAAAGCTTCGGCGCCAGCCTTGTTCTTTGATGTGGTTGGAATCATCAGGTTATCGGTAGAGAAAGTTCCGCCTGATTCTGGAATTCCGAATCCAAATTGATT
This sequence comes from Actinomycetota bacterium, assembly GCA_947380835.1. Taxonomy (GTDB): domain Bacteria; phylum Actinomycetota; class Actinomycetes; order Nanopelagicales; family Nanopelagicaceae; genus CAIMZW01. The sequence continues at coordinate 19,129 of CANCSL010000009.1, forward strand.
TTGGTTCTGCAAATTCAACTGATTGATATCGCCCGACCAGCCAATAACGGCAGTGGCATCGCCTGAGATGAGATCCTCTTGATACGACTGACCTTTGATCTGACGAATAAATCCGTCATGAATCATCTTGGTGACGTAGTCGACAGCGTTCATGAATTTGTCTTCGGTAAAGGGCTTGGAAACATCGGTGCCCTGCCACATCATGATCAAGCCAATGGTGTCGCGCATCTCGGAGAGAACTTCGATCTTGCCTTTGTTGGCTTTGGAGAAGAGTTGATCCAAAGTTTGAATACCCTTGGGGGTGTGCTTCTTGTTCCAGGCCAGCCCAGCAATAATTCCGGCCCATGGCAGGCTGTAGTGGCGGCCCACATCGAAGGGGCGGTTTGCTAAGAAGGGAAGTACGTTCTTCTTATTAGGGACGGCAGCGTCATCAAATTTCTGAACGAACTTGGAAGCGACCCAGCGCTCGGCCATCCATTCGGTCATCGTGACGATGTCGTAGCCGATATCTTTCTTTAATTTTAATTGTGGCTGCACTTTGGCAGTGAAAGTGTCATTGTCATCAATGACCTCAAAATACTTTGCCGGAATCCCGGTCTTCTTAGTAAACGCTTCCAGCGTTGGGTACTTCTTTGTCTTGTTGTCGTAATCCAAGTACAGCGACCAGTTTGCCCATCGCACAGTGGCAGGAACGGCATCGGCACTTTCCGATGTAGCCATACCTAGCAGCGATGTTGCTCCGAGCCCACCTGCACCGGCAAATAACGCACGGCGAGAGAAAGCACTCGAGGCGAGTTCGGTAGCTCCTGGGGGAATGGAGAAATCTTTACTTGAGGCAGACATGGCAGCTTCCTTTTCTAGTCAAAAGCGGGCACTGGATGGCACTTCGGTACTACGACAATTTTCGCTTGCGGGGCAAATCCTAGACCCTGAAGTTTACGAAAACCGACCCAAACGAGAGTCTCGTGAGATTCCCAGTTCTGATCCCGTTGGCTGTTAGGCGTTCAGATTGGTCATAACGTGCTTGATTCGGGTGTAATCCTCGAACCCGTAAGCCGAGAGATCTTTGCCATAACCAGAGTGCTTAAACCCACCATGAGGCATCTCGGCCACCAATGGAATGTGGGTGTTGATCCAGACACAGCCAAAGTCAAAAGCCTTGGCCATGCGCATGGCACGACCATGGTCGCGGGTCCAGACGCTGGAGGCCAAACCGTAGTTGACGCCGTTCGCGTATTTAACTGCTTGGGCTTCATCGGTGAACTTTTGAACGGTAATAACTGGTCCGAAGATCTCGTTTTGAATCATCTCATCGTTCTGGACGAGGCCGGCAACGACGGTTGGCTCAAAGAAGTAGCCTGCTCGGGCGACTTTGGAGCCACCGGCAACCACGTGAGCATGGCCAGGTGTCCGCGCGATGAAGCCCGCGACGCGATCGAGTTGGTTGGCGTTATTGACCGCACCATAAAGCACATCTTCATCTGGGGCACCGGTCGCAATATTCTTTGTGGCCTGTTCGGCAAGTAAGGCCACGAAATCATCGTATGCCGAAGCTTCGACCATGACCCGAGTTGCGGCAGTGCAATCTTGTCCAGCATTGAAAAAACCAGCGATGGCGATCGCTTCTGCGGCGGCTTCCAAATTAGCGTCAGCGAAAACGACAACAGGTGCTTTGCCGCCTAATTCGAGGTGGACCTTCTTAATATCGCGTGCCGCCGATGTGGCAACTTCCATTCCAGCTCGAACGGAGCCAGTGATGGAGACCATGGCGGGAGTGTCATGTTCCACCAGGGCACGACCAGAATCTCGATTACCGGTCACTACGTTGAAAACACCTTCAGGTAAAAACTCGGACATGACGCCTGCCATCCACACGGTGGATGCCGGAGTTGTGTCGCTGGGCTTGAGGACCACAGCATTGCCGGCAGCAATTGCCGGTGCCCACTTCCAGACGGCCATCATCATTGGATAGTTCCAGGGCGTTACTTGAGCGCAGATGCCAATGGGTTCGCGGCGGATGAAAGAGGTCATGCCGTGCATGTATTCGCCAGCAGATTTACCTTCTAGGTTTCGAGCGGCGCCTGCAAAAAATCGAATCTGATCGATCATTGGCGGAATCTCTTCCGAGCTGGTCAGCGAGATCGGCTTGCCAGTGTTCTCTACCTCAATGGCAATGAGTTCTTCCGCACGATTTTCAAAGGCATCGGCGATCTTGAGCAGTGCCCGTTGGCGCTCTGAGGGGGTGGACTCTTTCCAGGTCTCAAAGCCTTTTTCAGCTGCCTTCATCGCCATATCAATATCGGCTGCATTGGAGATAGGCGCGGTGGCATAAGCCTGGCCAGTAGCTGGATTAATGACTTCGCTGGTCTCCCCCGATTGTGACGGAAGGTATTTGCCGTCAATAAAGTTATGGAGAGTTTTCATCATTGAGCTCCTTCGGTGGTTTCCGTAATTGACGATGAAGTGAAAGCAGATGCAATTTCATTGGCAGCAAGCTGTCCGCAAGCACCATCGATATCTCGGCCACGAGTATCTCGCACCGTGACTGGTACGCCGTAGCCTTCCAAGATGCGGACAAATTCGTCTTCATCTTTTTGGCGAGACGCAGTCCATTTTGATCCTGGTGTTGGGTTGAGTGGAATTAAATTGACGTGAGCATTGCGATTGCGGAGCAATCGACCTAAGAGATCAGAGCGCCAGGCCTGATCGTTGATATCGCGAATGAGTGCGTACTCGATCGAGTATCGGCGACCAGTACGGTCAGCATATTTATCAGCCGCTTCCAAAACTTCTTTGATTTTCCAACGTGAATTAATCGGCACCAAGCTGTCGCGCAGTTCATCATCAGGAGTATGCAAGGAAACCGCAAGCGTGACTGGAATACCTTCTTCGGTTAATTTTTCAATTCCATTAACCAAACCAACGGTTGAGACCGTGATTGAACGTGCGCCAATACCTAGGCCATCAGGTTGTGGCGAAGTGATGTTTCGGACTGATCGCATAACCGCGTTGTAGTTAGCCATGGGCTCGCCCATGCCCATAAAGACCACATTAGATAATCGCGTTGGCCCGCCGGGCATATCGCCATTGGCACAGGTACGAGCAGCGGCAATAACTTGGGCAGTAATTTCTCCTGCCGTTAAATTTCGGGTCAAACCCGCTTGGCCAGTCGCGCAGAATGGGCAATTCATGCCGCAGCCGGCCTGCGAAGAGATGCAGACAGTGGTGCGATCGGAGTAGCGCATCAATACGCTTTCAACGAGAACACCATCGTGCAACTTCCACAAATCCTTGCGCGTTTTGCCGCCGTCCGCTATCGACGAACGAACCAAAGTAATGAGTTTCGGTGTGAAAGTTGTAGCAAGAACCTCGCGAAGTTCTTTAGGAATATCTGTCCAGGTTTCGGGATCGTCGTTGTAATGCGTGAATAGGTGAACGGCAACCTGCTTGGCACGAAATGCGGGAATGCCAAGCTCTACTGCTTTGGCCTTACGTTCTTCCGGCGTCCAATCTGCAAAATGAGATGGCGTCTTTACTCGAAGTTTGGGCTCATCGAATACAAGTTTAATTTCCGGGACAGTAGACAATTAATTAATCACCACTTGAAGTGTTTGATAAGTTCGAGCGCAAACCAGACGGCGGGCGCGGTAAAGAGGACAGAGTCAATGCGATCCAAAATGCCACCATGTCCGGGCAAAATGGCGCCCATATCTTTGATGGCTAGGTCGCGTTTAACAGCAGATTCCAAGAGATCGCCCCAGGTTGAAGTGACGACCGCCATGAGGCCAATTCCGGCGCCAATCCACCAATGGTTGTGCAGCGCGTAATGCACAACGAGTGAGGATCCAACGGTTGTCGCTAAGAAGGAGCCAATGAGACCTTCCCAAGTTTTCTTTGGGCTGATATGAGGCGCCAAGGGATGCTTACCTAACAAGACTCCAAAAATATAAGCAAAGGTGTCGTTGCAACTGACGAGAACTACCAAAGTCAAGATGCGAGCGGCACCATCGTCATGATGGGCAAGAAGCAGTAGAAAACCTGCGAGAAATGGAATATAGAAAATAGCAAAAGTTGCAGCAGAAGATCGCTTTAAGAAATCTTTAGAACTTCGCCATAGCAAAAAGACCAAGAGATTCGGAATTGCAATCGCCATTGCTACGGCCAAGCCAGATACCCGGCCATACCAAGCAGATACCAAGACTGCTGTGCCAACAACTTGCAGTGGAAGTTCGGGAAGATCAATTCCGCCGGCTCGATAGGCATGAGCGAGTTCACGAAGAGCCACCATGATGGCCGCCCAGATAAGCACACCAAAGAGAATGGGAGCAAAAGAGATAGTCCCAAAAACCAAGGCCAAGATCGTTAATGAAACGAGAATAGATGGGATGAGTTTTCGCCCAGCCTTGCGATTAATCGCCTCGTTTATCGAATGAATATCGTCCATGGATTTAAACTTCGAGAAGTTCGGCTTCCTTGTGCTTGAGCAATTCATCAATCTTTGCCACATGATCGGAGGTGGTCTTATCTAATTCCTTTTCGGCGCGAGCGACATCGTCCTTGCCAACTTCGCCATCTTTTTCTAACTTCTCCATGGCTTCTTTGGCCGAGCGACGCACATTGCGAATTGAAATCTTGGAATCTTCAGCCTTGGAGCGCGCGACTTTGATGTATTCCTTGCGACGCTCTTCTGTCAGTTGTGGAAAATTTACGCGAATGACAGAGCCATCAGAGGCTGGGTTTACGCCAAGATCGGATTCACGAATCGCTTTTTCAATGACAGCCATAGCGCCTTTGTCATAAGGAGAAACCAAAGCCATACGCGCTTCCGGAACCTGAAAGGTAGCGAGCTGTGAGAGCGGAGTGAAAGTGCCGTAATAGTCGACCATAATTTTGGCGAACATCGAAGGGTGGGCTCGACCGGTGCGGATAGCGCCAAAATCTTCCTTGGCGACTTCTACCGCTTTGGACATCTTGGTGCTGGCATCGCTAAGCGCTGCGTTGAGATCTGACATCGTGCTCCCCTTGTACTTGGCTTTCTAATCGGCAATCTAACGACAATGCTAGCGATTTTAAGAAACTAAAGTCCCGACAGCCTCTCCCCGAACGGCGCGGGCGATGTTTCCACGATTCTTGAGGTCAAAAATGATGATCGGAAGATTGTTCTCGCGGCAAAGGCTAAATGCCGCAGCATCGGCGACCGCTAAGGACTTCTTTAAGACATCATCAAAGCTGACTGTCTCGTACTTGGTTGCAGTTGGATCCTTCTTGGGATCAGCGCTATAGACACCATCGACGCCGCTCTTGGCCAAGAGCAGAGCCTCGGAACCAATTTCGAGTGCACGTTGTGCCGCGACAGTATCGGTGGTAAAAAATGGCATTCCAGCACCGGCACCAAAAATCACAACTCGACCTTTTTCGAGGTGACGAATAGCGCGACGTGGAATGTATGGCTCGGCTACCTGACCCATGGTGATGGCGGTTTGAACGCGAGTATCAATACCTTCTTTTTCGAGAAAATCTTGCAGCGCCAAACAATTCATGACCGTACCCAACATGCCCATGTAGTCAGCTCGCGCTCGATCCATTCCGCGCTGTTGAAGTTCGGCTCCGCGGAAATAGTTACCGCCGCCTACAACAATGGCAATCTGAGTTCCGCTGCGAACAACATCTGCAATCTGCCCAGCAATTTCATGTACGACATCCGGATCAACGCCGATGCCTTTCACGCCACCAAAAACTTCACCAGAAAGTTTAAGGAGCACTCTCTTGTAACCGGTTCGGGTCATAGGGAGTGCTCCTTTAACTAGTAGGACGAATTTATGGTCTAGAGATTACTGTCCAACTCGGAAGCGGTGGAATGCCGACACGGCAGTTTTGGCCTCATCCAAGATTTGCTGAACGGTCTTCTTGGCATCCTTAGCGAAGGATTGCTCGAGCAGGCTGATCTCCTTGACGAATCCAGTCACGCGACCTTCAACAATCTTGGCGATAGAAGCTTCTGGCTTACCTTCGTTGCGGGCAGTCTCTTCAGCAATGCGACGCTCGTTCTCGATGTGGTCGGCAGGAATATCTTCACGACGAACAAATTGAGGTGCGAAAGCTGCAATGTGCTGAGCAACATCCTTACCAGCATCAACGGCTTCGGTAGCCAATTGAACCAAGACGCCTACCTGAGGAGGTAGATCTGGGCTGGTGCGGTGCAAGTACAAGGAAACTGGTGAGCCCTTGAGCACTGCAACGCGACGAAGTTCGATCTTCTCGCCCAATGTTGCATTGGCTTCATCGATGGTTGCCTGAACAGTCTTGCCGTTCTCCAAAGTGGAGGCGAGGAAGCCATCGAGTTCACCGATTTGGCTAGCGAAAAGGTGTGCCAAAAGTTCGTTAGCAACAGCAACAAAGCGCTCGCCCTTAGCGACGAAGTCAGTCTCACAGTTGAGTTCGAGCATAACGCCGAGGTTTCCTTCGGCCTTTGCAATAACCAAACCATTAGAGGTGGTACGACCTTCGCGCTTGGTAACGCCTTTCAAGCCTTTAACGCGGATGATTTCAATAGCCTTATCGAAATCGCCCTCAGCCTCGTCAAGAGCCTTTTTGCAATCCAGCATTCCGGCGGCAGTTGCCTCGCGGAGACGCTTTACATCTTCTGCGGAATATGAAGCCACTTAGTTATTCTCCAATTTTTTCATCGGTTGCAGGTGCGACAACAGCGTCAACAGCTGCGTCTGCAACTGGTGCTACTACTGCGTCAGCTGCAGGTGCGCCTAGCAAATCTTTTTCCCAGTCAGCCAAAGGTTCTTCAGCGACTGCGACCTTGGCAGCGCCTTGATCGGCAGCAGCGGCAGCGTTAGCTGAACGTGCTTGCAGACCAGCAGCAGCTGCATCGGCGATAACGCGGGTCAACAATCCGATAGAACGGATGGCATCGTCGTTACCTGGAATCTTGTAATCAACTTCATCTGGATCACAGTTGGTATCCAAGATGGCAACTACTGGAATACCGAGCTTGTGTGCTTCGGCAACAGCGAGGTGCTCTTTCTTGGTGTCAACAACCCAAATTGCAGAAGGCAACTTGGTCATGTTGCGGATACCTTCGAGGTTCTTGGTGAGTTTCTCGCGCTCGCGACGAAGAACTAAAAGTTCCTTCTTGGTCAAAACCTGGTCATTGGAATTCTCAAGAATTTCCAATTCCTTCAAGCGCTGAATTCGCTTGTAGACGGTTGGGAAGTTGGTCAACATTCCACCCAACCAGCGCTCGGTTACGTAAGGCATTCCAACGCGAGCTGATTGTTGCTTGATTGGCTCGTGGGCTTGCTTCTTGGTACCGACGAACAAGATGTGGCCGCCCTTGGCGACTGTGTCTTGAATAAAGTTGTAGGCGCTATCGATCAAAGCAAGTGATTGCTGGATATCGATGATGTAGATGCCATTGCGCTCGGCAAAAATAAAGCGCTTCATCTTTGGATTCCATCGACGAGTCTGGTGTCCGAAGTGGACTCCGCTGTCGAGAAGTTCTCGCATTGTTACAACCGCCATGGCGGCACACTCCTTTATTGCACGCACGCGGCTAGCGAGCGCACACTCGGTTGATGACCGGAACAATTTGTTCTGATCCCTGGCGCCCCGTCACCGACCAGCCTGGGCTGGACCGAAATGGTTCCCGATAGAAAATCGTCGGGTAGGACGCGCGAAGTCACCTGCCCTTTGAGTAATCACAGCTTGTGTGGCTACTTCAGGGGCTGATGCTGGGATAAGTCTAACCGATGGTCCGGGCGCGCCTTACCCGAGAAGTGGGGCGCTAAAGGGTGCGGACATCCGTATGGCCAAAATCTGCCCCTTTGAAGAGCAACGGCGCCTTGAGAGATATGGCTAGTGCGTAGGAGAAGGTGTCGCCAAAGTTGAGTTTGGCCTTGCTGGCGCTGGATCGGCCAAATTCACGATGTGCTTGACGGGCGATCTTGGCTTGAGCTAGATCAAAGTCCACAATAGAAATAAGGCCATCTGCAAGGAAGCGATCAAACTGAGCCGACCCACCTCTTGGATCCAAAACTGAGGACATTTCAACATATGTTGCCGTGGATATCACGGGTTCATGGTCATGGATAGCTTCTAAAAAAAGGCTCGCTTCTGGCTCATCGAGAATGATGGCGAGAAGTGCCGAAGAATCCACCACCAGCTTCAAATGGGTAAACCTTGTTCGTCATAAAGAAAATCAGTTGCGTTTTCACTCGTCATGCCTTCTGGCATCAGTTTATGAATCTCCTCCGCTAGCGCCTTCATTCGTTCCAGTCGCGCTTGCCGGGTTGCCCGAGCAAACCGCTCTCGCAGTGCCACGGTCACAGCTTCCGTAAGAGTCTCGTCATAAAGGGAAGCCAGCTTCGAGGCGAGCTCGTGCGCCTCGGGATTCTTTATATTCATTCCCATGGTCAGATGTTATACCTTTTAGTATGTCCGTTTCTACCTTTTATTCAGAACGCCTTGCACCAGGTGCAGGGCTACCCGACTTTGCACATGCTGGATGCATCAGGAAATTCCATTCCAACATTCACTCTGCACGGGCCATCCGTCACCGTGCCAGACATCAAAGAGTCTTTGGTTTTGCTGGCGCCAGGATCTGAAGCTTTTGTAGATCTGGGATATTCCCATGGAACCGGTTACGGAATATCCACTTGTCCCACATCTACAAGTGTTCAGATCACTCCCCCAGCAAATACCGCGGCTCTTACTATTGATTGGAAGTTACAGCCTTTCGGCGGCGCAACGATTCAGACGCTTCGTTGCGGAGAGATCGTGACGTCACTGGTGTATGTGTCGGCAAAACTTTAATAGTTTAAAAAATCACGCCCTCGGGTGAGCTTGTTGGTAGGCCGATTGCAATCGTTCGGCAGAGACGTGGGTATAGATCTGAGTAGTCGCTAAAGATGAATGGCCCAAGATCTCTTGAACGGTACGGAGATCTGCTCCCCCTTCAAGCAAATGGGTGGCAGCGGTGTGGCGCAACCCGTGCGGACCCATCTCGGAGCCCACGGCTTCCATGGCAACGTACACAACTTCGCGTGCGGTTCGTTGGTCCATTCTTTTACCGCGCGAGCCAAGGAACACTGCAGATTCTGAAGCGCCCTTCAGTAATTGCGGACGGGCTATTGAAAGATATTGATCGAGCGCGCGTTTTGCCGGCAACCCCAACGGGACTACGCGCTGTTTGTTTCCTTTACCAATAACTTGAAGAGTGTTGCGGTCGGAATCGATATCTAAAAGGTTAAGTCCGCACAGTTCGGATACTCGAATACCTGCCGCGTAGAGAACTTCAACAATTGCTAGGTCGCGTAAGGAAAGCGGATTCGGATCCTCCTGCGCTCGAACCTCAAGTGATTTCAAAACAGTGTTGGCATCGTTCTTTGTAAGCACTTCTGGCAATGTTTTAAGTGGCTTGGGGATCGCAAGTGCCGAACCGTAATCACTGTCGATCCAGCCTTGGCTGGCGGCCCAATAAGTAAAGGCGCGGAGGGAAACGATGCGGCGAGCAAGTGTGGCCCGAGAAGCACCTGTGGATTGCAGGTTGGCAAGCCAAGAGCGGATATGGCTCAATTTGAGCTCGGAAAATTCGACGATTCCCATTTTCTCTAAATGCTTGAGAAAAGATTCAAGATCGGAGACATAACCGCGAACAGAATTGTCGGCGAGGTTACGAACGAGGACCAAGTGCTCTTCGTATTGTTCGATCAAACCTGCGCTCATGCCTGCAGGTTACTCGGGTTTACGCCCTTGTCGCAGTAAACCAAAAGTGACGGCATCTTCCAGGGCCATGGCGGATGCGGCAATAACGTTTTCGTGAACACCAATGGTGCTCCATTCGCCTTCGCCATCGCTGGTCTCTACAAGTACGCGGGTAACAGCGCCAGTTCCGAGGCGGCCCTCCAAGATACGAACTTTGTAATCAGTAAGTTCAAGTTTGGAGAGTTCAGGGTAGATCTTCTTCAAGCCGGAACGCAGTGCGGTATCAATTGCATTGACTGGACCATTTCCAAGACCTTCTGAAACGATCACCTCGTCGCCTGCGGTAATGGTCACCTTAGCCTTGGAAGAAACTGCGCCATCCTCGTTGCGAATGACGGTGGTCTCCCAATTATTTACCGTGAAGAAATGTGCGCGCTTGCCATCAATCTCTTCGCGAAGCAAAAGTTCGAAGGAAGCATCGGCGGCTTCGAAGGTGTAGCCATTGGATTCCATCTCTTTCACACGGGCAACTACTCGAGATACAACGCTCTTGTCATCTCCAAGTTCGACTCCGAGTTCGACGGATTTCAATTCAATAGATGCACGACCTGCCATCTCCGAAACCAACATACGCATATCGTTTCCGACAGAGGACGGATCTTCGTGTTGGTACATCGCTGGATCTACCTTGATGGCACTGGCATGCAGACCGGCTTTGTGAGCAAAAGCGGAGACGCCCACGTAGGGCTGACGTGCGCTGGGGGCAACATTGGTGACTTCGGCAACTGCGTGAGAGATGCGGAATGCTTCACGGAGCGCGCCATCAGGAAGGACTTTCATATCCTTCTTTAATTCTAAGTTGGCAATAATGCTTACGAGATCGGCGTTACCAGTACGTTCACCATAGCCATTTAAGGTTCCTTGCACATGAGTGGCACCTGCTGCGACTGCGGCTAATGAGTTGGCGATGGCGCAACCAGTGTCGTTATGGCAATGAATACCTAAACGAGCATGAGAGGCACCAAGTACATCGTGAACTACCTGCGATAGCTCATCCGGCAACATTCCGCCGTTGGTGTCGCACAAGGCAATTACATCAGCGCCAGCTTCTGCGGCCGTGCGCACAACTTCGAGCGCATAAGCGCGATTAGAAAGGTAGCCATCAAAGAAATGCTCGGCGTCGAGAAATACTCGCTGCCCACCTGCGCGCAGAAATTCAATGGATTCACGGATCATGGCCAGGTTCTCATCAAGGTTGGTCTTTAAAGCCAGATCGACATGGCGATCATGACTCTTTGCCACCAACGTGACAACAGGTGCTTGCGAATCTTGGAGCGCACGAAGGAGAACATCATCAGCGGCTTTAACGCCCGGGCGTCGAGTGGCGCCAAAGGCGACAAATTTGGCGTTCTTTAATTTCAATTCAGTTTGCGCACGCTTAAAGAATTCGGTGTCCTTGGGATTGGCTCCGGGCCAGCCTCCTTCAATAAAGCCAACACCGAGATCATCTAAGTGACGAGCGATTGCCAGCTTGTCATGAACCGAAAGGTTCAGGCCTTCTTGCTGGGCGCCATCACGAAGAGTGGTGTCGTAAATATGAAAGGAGTCGTTGATGCTCATTAGAGAACCTTGTGGTTCCAGCCGTGAGTATCAGCAATTGTGCCGTGCTGAATTCCTAAAAGTGTTTCACGAATTTGCATGGTGATTGGGCCAGGGTTTCCATCGCCAGTCTTCCATTCACCGTGCGCGCTTTTGGCCGAACCCACCGCAGAAACAACTGCAGCAGTACCACAAGCGAAGATTTCGGTGATTTCGCCCGAGAGAACGCCATCCCGCCAATCGTCGACTGAGATCATTTCTTCAGAAACGGCATAGCCAAGATCTGCAGCAACAGTAAGAATCGAGTCACGAGTGATACCGGGCAGCAATGTGCCAGTTAACTTTGGAGTGACGACGCGAGCATTTGCACCGCTACCTTTTACGAAATAGAGGTTCATGCCTCCCATCTCTTCAATCCATTTACGTTCGATGGCATCGATCCACACAACTTGATCGCAGCCTTGGGTCGCAGCCTGCTTTTGGGCCACGAGCGATGCCGCATAATTGCCACCACATTTTGCCTCGCCCGTTCCGCCAGGTGCAGCGCGAACATATTCAGTCGAGATCCAAACGGTGACTGCAACGGCAGCATTGAAGTAGGCGCCAGCAGGGGTGGCAATCAAAAGATAGGTGGCTTTGTTGGATGGACGAACACCTAATCCAACTTCAGTGGCAATCATGAACGGGCGAATATAAAGCGACTCCCCCAGCTTGGAGGGAACCCAGTTGTGATCTTGCTTGACGAGTTCTTCAATGGTTTCGACAAAGAAATCGATGGGCATTTCCGGCAGAGCTAGACGTGCTGCACTCCGTGCAAAACGTGCTGCATTTGCATCAGGACGGAAGAGAGAAATCGAACCATCGGGATGACGATAAGCCTTAAGACCTTCGAAGATCTCCTGGCCGTAATGAAAAACAGCAGTTGCTGGATCGAGGGAGATAGGACCATATGGAATTAATTCAGCGTCCTGCCAACCTTCGGCTTCAGACCATTCGGCGACAACCATATTGTCGGTGTAGTACTTACCAAATCCTGGGGCCGCTACCCGCGCTGCTCTTTCGGCTTCAGGAACTGGGCTTTGATTGGGTTTGAGTTGAACCTTCATCGGACAGCCTCCGCTAGTACATCTCCAACTTCAACGGTAGAACGCTGGGCAGAACCACGGGTAAGAAGATCAGCGGCAACGGCGCGCTCGACATCGGCAGCGGCTTCATGAAGTCCAACATGGTTGAGCAACATAGCCACGGACATAACTGTCGCGGTCGGATCAGCCAGAGATTTACCAGCAATATCCGGCGCAGAACCATGCACAGGTTCAAACATGGACGGGAA
>CANCSL010000010.1 GCA_947380835.1 Actinomycetota bacterium
CAATGCGAGTTTACAGCTTTAATACTTATTTATCGGGGTTGGGAACTGTTACATCGCGCACGAATGACTCGAGGTCATTGACCGACTGCAGGAATCCACGCAGGGTGCGCAAGGTCGCACCAAGGTTGGTGAACTCTTCGACCTTCAAACCATCGGCGTCATACATCTTGCGAAATTCCGGCAAATTCTCCAGCATCGGATCCAGGATTCGCGGCGCGATCGGTTCTTCGACGCTGTTGAGATGTGGCTTGATGCCAGACTTATTAATGCGCACTTGCCATGCATAAGGAGGAGAAATAACCGCGTCTCCACCAATCAATTCGCTCCAGTGCATGTGATTGCGAAATGCGGCGGAGAGCAGGCGGGTTCGATATCCGCGCTCTTTATAAATCTTGTGGGCGTTTTTGAAAACGGCAACGCCCGCCCATTCCATAACGCCGGGATCGATGGAAACTCCCGCCTTTTCGGCCGAGACTTTGACCCAATCATCTACGCGACCGACCATGATGGTGCAGACCGGACCCATCATCGAAATATCCAAGCCTTCGGCTTCGCGACGCTTTAAGCCGCGTTCAACTGCTTCGGCGACGGCAATGGTTTGAGCCACAGAGAAGGAGACGGTGGCATTGATGCTCACGCCTCGATATGTCGCCTCTTCAAACGCAGCAATGGCTTCGGTAGTGACTGGAATCTTCACAATCATATTCTTAGCAAGGTGTGAGAATCCGACTGCTTGGGCTGCAAGAGCTTCGGCATCACGAAAATTGCGAGGATCGGTTTGAATCGAAAGTCGACCGTTCTTGCCGTTGTATTTTTCAAATTCAGGTTCGAGTAATTTGGCGGCATTGATCGAAAGTTCTTTCACCATCGCCCAACCGATTTGGTCATCAGTGGCGGTGGGATGAGCATGGGAATAATCCTTGATTCGCGAAACCCAATGCTCTTTATCTGCTTTAATCGCAGATAGGGCGATGACGGGGTTACATGTGGCGCCGACGATGCCCCAGGTGAGAGCGTCTTTTAACTCTTTGGGGTCAGCCGAGTCATTCCACAAAACGGTCTGGGAATTTTCCTTCATATAAAGAAAAGGTGAATCCGACATCTCGCCTCCGTTCTTACTTTAACTGTGATTATCTTAAGGCAATTATCGGATCAACCGGTTACTGCTCCGCTGAATATTCCTCGCTCGATGGAACGCTGTGAGAGTAGATAAAGCCCTATAGCCGGGATCAACATCAACAACCCGATAGTGGCCGTTCCTTTCCCATACAACAATTCCAGGCCGAGCGGTAAGGTCGAATGTTCGGGAGCATTGAGCAATACCTTCGGCAATTGATAACTGTTCCAAAGATTGATAAATGAGAAGAAGGTAACGATTGACCACAGGGCTTTGGAGAGTGGAATTCCTAGGTGATAGAAAAGTCCCCAATCGCCCAAACCATCGATTCTGCCCATTCCCACGAGATCGCTCGGCATTGCCGAAGTGAAGTAGAGATAGGAAAGAAAGGCACCGAAAGGGTAATAAGAACTTGCGATGATCAGGCCGAGTATCGTGTCATTAAGGTGAATCCGATCAACTAATACATAAAGCGGCATAGCCATCGCGGTGGTCGGAATGAGCATGGTAATTAAGGTCAGCACAATCATCGTTTTGCGAAACGGAATGTCGAGAATAGCCAAGACAAAGCCGCCCATAATGCTGGAAACCACTGTAAAAACCAGTGCAGCTGAAGTGAAAAATAGCGAATTTTTTACCCAGGCAAGGATTAATCCATCTTTAGAATTGAGAAAATCAAAGATGGCACTCTTCAAGAGCCAGAGGAAAGGAAGAGTGACCGTAAAGGTAAGTACCCAAAGGGTGATTTTGATGAGTAGGGCGTTCTTAGATTCAGATGGATGAGTCAATGACGTTCCCCTCTCTTCAAGAAATCGGTTTTCCAGACAAAGATGATTCCAAGGATGATATTTGGTACCAACATGTCTAGGGAGAGTGCAGTACCTCCCGCAAAATCGCCGGTACGGAATGCGTAACTGTATGCAACCTGACTTAGAGACCAGTCCGTAGTAAACCCAGTAGACATCAGCAGTGTCGGTTCGGTATAGATTTGAATCGCACCAGCAACAAGCAAGATAGTCATGTAGCCGATGTAGCGACTAATCATGGGAAGCTTTATGCGCACGGCCAATTGCAGACGATTACAGCCATCTACTCGTGCTGCTTCTAGAACTTCTTGCGAGATCGATCGAAGAGATCCGTACTGAATAACGATCCAACTTCCGATGCCGGTAGAAAATGAAATTCCTCCAATGAGCCAGCGAATATTGCTGCCATTCCATTGGATATTTGGGCCTAAGAGCGAAGTCCAAATGAGAGTTGCAATTCCACCTGAAACGATTCCAGGAAGTAGGAAGATCAGCCGCATAAAAGTATTTCCGCGCATTGGTGTGGCATCAAGTAATAGCGAAACCGAAAGCACGACGATGATCATGGCTGGTACAAAGATCGCGAGCAGAAATGCGGTATGTGCCAGCGCTGGGATTACTCGAAAATCTCCCAAGATGCGGTAGATCGTTGTGTAGCTGCCTTTTGTATTTATCCAAGAAGGATTAGCCACTTCACGAATCGCCACGACTAACGGAATTAATCCACAAAAAAGCATCGCCGCAAAATAAGGAGCGAACATAAAAAGCGCTCCAGCTTTTGCTTTTCGCACTTTTTTCATCGTGGTATTCATCCTATAGGATTCGCCGTTTTGCATTGCGAGCAAGGTTGATCCAGATGAAGAGAATTGAACGTTGGCGGAGACGAGAGGATTTGAACCTCCGAACCCCTTTCGGGGTTACCTCATTAGCAGTGAGGCGCACTCGACCGGGCTATGCGACGTCTCCAAGTGTGGTGGAAGTTTACCTTCCAGCGAGCGCCTTCTCCTACCGTTCGTTACATTGTGACCGTGAGCACCGCGTCCATAACCATGTACAGCACCACCTGGTGCGGCTATTGCAAACGCCTCAAGCGTCAGTTGGATGACATCGGAATCCCTTATGCCGAGATCAATATTGAAGAGGTCGAAGGCGCCGCCGCCATAGTTGAGGCCGCCAACGGCGGAAACCAGACCGTTCCCACCTTGGTTTTTGCAGATGGCAGCACTTTGACCAACCCTTCCGCCGTTCAAGTACGGGACAAGCTCTCCACCCTTTCCGCCTGAGACTGGTCACAACCTCATTTCGTCCTATTTGTCTGTCGAAACCTGTCAGAGACCCAAAGTAGGCTCGCCCCATGAATGAAGAAGAGGGCACCCGAACCCACGACATTCCCACCGCTGAACTCCTCACCGAGTTTATGAAGCAAGGTTGGGCTCCATCTCCCTTGGAAGGCGTATCTCCTTCGCGCGTTGTTCCTTTTTGCGCGACACGACGAGCTGTGTTGTCCGCTAAGTACCTAGGTATTCGGTTGGTGCTCCCAGCCGGCTCGGCCAAGGTGCGTAGTAATGACACTGATTATCGATTCCGTGCGCATTCTGCGTTTTCATATTTCACCGGGATCACTGGGTCTGACGCCCTGCCCGATTCGGTATTAGTCCTAGAGCCAAACGATGCTGGCCATGAAGCTTTACTTTTTGTTCACCCTCGATCACCTCGCGACACTGACGAGTTCTATAAGAATGCTAAACATGGTGAATTCTGGGTAGGTCGGCGTATGACCGTTGATGAGACCGAAACCAAGTACGGAATTTCAGTTCGCCACATTGAAACCCTCGGTGAATTTTTAGCCGACGAAAAAGAGGCTCTCGTCATTCGCGGCGAGGATCGCGCTGTCGACAAGAAGGTTGAAAAGCGCAAGAAGAAGGAAGAAGACTTCGCCAGCGTCGTTTCAGCGATGCGCCTGGTAAAAGATGAATTTGAAATCGCAGAGATGCAAAAAGCGATTGATGCAACAAATCGTGGCTTTGCCGACATGGTTCGAGTTCTGCCTGCCGCTACATCTGTAGCCCGCGGTGAGAGAGTTATCGAGGCTGCATTCTTCGGCCGCGCTCGCCTAGAAGGAAATGACATTGGGTATGACACCATCGCTGCGTCCGGTTCGCATGCTTGCATCTTGCACTGGATCCGCAACGATGGCGATGTTCTGCCTGGCGATTTGATTTTGATCGACGCTGGTGTCGAAGTTGAATCTCTGTACACCGCAGATATCACTCGCACCCTGCCTATCAATGGAAAATTCAGCCCAGAGCAACGCAAGATCTACACCTTGGTTTACGAGGCACAAAAGGCTGGCTTTGCCGCAGTAAAGCCCGGTGCCAGTTTCCGCGATTTCCATAACGCGGCTCAAAAGGTTTTGGCTGAAGGACTTGCCGAAATGGGTGTCTTGCCGATTTCTGCCGAAGAATCCCTAAAGCCCGAGGCTGGACTTCACCGTCGTTGGACTGTGCACGGCACTGGCCATATGTTGGGCATCGATGTGCACGACTGCTCGCATGCACGTAAGGAGCAGTATGCCGAAGGCATTTTAGAAGCCGGGATGATCCTTACCGTCGAACCCGGAATTTATATTCACCCCGATGACGAGCTCTTCCCAGCCGAATACCGCGGGATTGGCGTCCGGATCGAAGATGATGTTTTGGTGACCGAGACCGGTTGTCGCGTATTAAGCCAAGCTCTTCCCAGCCACCCAGACGAAGTTGAAGTCTGGATGTCTAACCTGCAACGAAGTTAATTCTTAGAAGGCATTCCCCAGCGCTGCTGCGGCGATGCCCAGAACTAACGTCAGCAATAAGTATCCCCAGGCTTGAGCGTGCTGCTTCTTTTCAAATAGCTCATGTGTTTCTACCGCGAATGTGGACCAAGTTGTAAAGGCGCCGGCAAATCCTGTGCCAATTATCAAGAACGAATTCTTGCCTGAATTAATGACCAAACCAAGAACGAACGAGCCCAACACATTGATCAAAAGGGTTTCCAACGGCATTAAACGCGAGTGCATCTTCTTGATCGCTTGATCCGTTACGTAACGCGCCGGCGCACCAATGCCAGCACCGAGTGCCACAAGTAACGCTCTCATTTCTTCACTAACTTGGTTCGGTAGATTTCGTTGACGGCGAAGATCAAAAGATATGTGCCCACCAATGAAGCGAGCGCGTAGGCAATTGCAGAATTAATTTTGCCATCGTTGAAATACTGATCCATCTTCACCGCGAAAGCTGAATAGGTAGTAAAGCCGCCACAGAAACCAGCGCCGAGCGCTGGACGCCACCACCATTGCGGAGATTTGTGGGTTTTAATAACAATAAGAAGTATCGCTAGTAAGACTGATCCTATGTAGTTAACAAGAAGTGTGGCCCACGGAAATCCACGGTCGGGCATGCCAAGCGAAAGTGACCAGCGGGCGAGTGAACCAACGATTCCGCCGAGTGAGACAACAAGAACTTTTTTCAGCGCAGCGGTCGCTTTACGAAAGAGCGATTTAAAATGGATGAGATCAGGCTAATCACTAACGAACCAAAGAGGGCAGACCAGAAGTTTTTGACATCTAGCGCTGTGCTCCAACGAGCGGTCAACATCAACATCGCGGCATTGATAACGATGCTGAAGAAGCCAAAGGTGAGAAGAACAAAGGGAAAGGTCATGATCTTGAGAAAAGATCCCAAGAAGCTATTGATGAGGCCTAGCAATAACGCCACCCAGAGAAACTTCCAGGCACCACCATGAACGGTGATGCCAGGAACAAGAGCAGTTGCGACCCAGACTGATAGAGCAAGAATTCCCCAACGAGCGAGTAGTTTCATGCCTTAGAGGATACCGTCACGCTTTCTGATTTTGGAGCCCAACCAGCGTGCAGGATCGTATTTCACGTCTACAACGCGCTCTTTCATCGGAATGATGGCGTTATCGGTGATGCGAATGTGCTCTGGGCAGACTTCGGTACAGCATTTCGTGATGTTGCACATTCCCAAGCCATGCTCTTCTTGAGCTTTCTGCTTGCGGTTACGCAACATATCCAATGGGTGCATATCGAGTTCGGCGATACGGATGAAGAAACGAGGCCCAGCAAAGGACTTCTTGTTCTCTTCGTGATCGCGAATAACGTGGCAAGTATCTTGGCATAGGAAGCATTCGATGCACTTACGGAATTCCTGGCTGCGTTCTACGTCGACCTGCGCCATGCGAGCTTCACCGGGCTTGAGATCGGCAGGGGCTTCATACGCTGGAATCTCCATCGCCTTCTTGTAGTTAAAGGAAACGTCAGTGACCAGATCCTTAATAACTGGGAATGCGCGCAAAGGTGTGAGAGTAATTGTCTCTTCTTCCTCAAAGCTGGCGACCTGAGTCATGCAAGCAAGTCGGGGCTTACCGTTGATCTCCATCGAGCAAGATCCACATTTTCCAGCCTTGCAGTTCCAGCGAACTGCCAAGTCATTCATCTGCTCGGCTTGAACGCGGTGGATGACATCGAGAACAACTTCGCCCTCATTGGCATCTACTGTGACGTTTTGCAATCCACCATCAGTGGAATTACCGCGCCAGATGCGGAGATTAAGTTTGCGGGCCATTAGTTGGAACCACCCTTCGAAATTTCTTCCGGTGTCATGTATTTCTCGAGTTCGTGAACATCAAAGAGGTCAAAGAGTTCCTTTGGCAGCATAGGCAGCTTTTGGGATTTCACATTGACCTGGTTGCCATCGAAGGAACTGATGTGGTTGATCTGGCGCCAGTTGGGGTTCATGCCTGGGAAATCATCGCGAGTATGTCCACCACGAGATTCTTCTCGAAGAAGTGCCGACTTGGCTGTGCTCTCGGCGACCAACAACATATTATCGAGGTCGAAGATCAAGTGGAAGCCAGGGTTGAATTGGCGATCACCAGAGACAGTCACATTGGCTGCGCGCTTACGGATGTCGGCAATCTTGGCGATTGCGCTTTCGATTTCGGTGCGGGTACGAATGATTCCCACCAAATTGTGAGTGACTTCTTGAAGCTCTTGATGCAAGGAGTAAGGATTTTCGCCACCTGTTTGAGCAAAAGGCTTCTCAATCTTTTCAGCCGCACTCTTGATAGTGGCGTCATTGACTGGGTTGGCGCCATTCTTCTTTACGTAATCGACAGCACCGATACCAGCGCGACGACCGAATACCAAGAGATCTGAAAGTGAATTACCACCAAGGCGATTGGAACCGTGCATACCACCAGCAACTTCACCAGCAGCAAAAAGACCAGGTACGCCAACAGCGGCAGCAGAATCAGGATCTACTTCGACCCCACCCATGACGTAGTGGCACGTTGGTCCAACTTCCATCGCTTCTTTGGTGATGTCTACACCGGCAAGTTCATAGAACTGATGCCACATGGATGGCAACTTCTTTTTAATAACATCTGAAGGAAGACGCTTGGAAACATCCAAGAAAACTCCACCGTGTTCGGTACCGCGACCAGCTTTAACTTCAGAGTTAATGGCACGGGCAACTTCATCGCGAGGAAGAAGTTCTGGTGGGCGGCGATTATTGGCCTGATCGTTATACCAACGATCTGCTTCGGCTTCGTTATCTGCGTACTTGTCCTTAAATACATCTGGAATGTAATTGAACATGAAGCGAATACCGTCGGTGTTGGTCAATACGCCACCATCACCACGAACAGATTCAGTAACGAGCAAACCACGAACTGAAGGTGGCCAGACCATTCCCGTTGGGTGGAATTGCAAGAATTCCATATCGACGAGATTGCCGCCGGCCTTCAGTGCTAAGGCGTGACCGTCGCCGGTACCTTCCCAAGAGTTAGAAGTAATTTTGAAGGTTTTTCCAACGCCGCCTGTAGCAAGAACCACTGCGGGTGCTTCGAAGAGAACTTCTTTGCCAGATTCGCGCCAGTATCCATACGCACCTGAAACCTTGCCATTGTCTTTCAAGATATCGGTGATGGTTAATTCTGCGAAGACTTTGATGAAGCTTTCGGCGTCACCATGATCGCGTGCATCTTTTTGTTGCAAAGCAACAATGCGTTGTTGCATGGTGCGAATGAGTTCTAGGCCAGTACGGTCGCCGACGTGTGCCAAGCGAGGATATTCGTGGCCACCAAAGTTACGTTGGGAAATCTTTCCTTCTTTGGTGCGGTCAAAGAGAGCGCCCCATACTTCTAATTCCCATACGCGTTCTGGTGCTTCTTTGGCGTGGAGTTCGGCCATGCGATAGTGATTAAGGAACTTGCCTCCGCGCATGGTGTCACGGAAGTGGACCATCCAGTTATCGCTCTCATTAACGTTACCCATGGAAGCAGCAACGCCACCTTCAGCCATAACAGTGTGGGCCTTGCCAAATAGAGACTTACAAATGATGGCGACTTTGAGACCGGCTTCGCGCGCTTCAACAGCTGCACGCAAACCTGCACCGCCGGCACCAATAACAAGAATGTCGTACTTGTGTCGTTCGATTGAATTAGTCATGGTGCTCGCTTAGAAGAAGTAGAGGTTGGTAATGGAACCGGCAGAAACTTGGCGAACATAGAGATCGGCAAGTGCTACTCCGAAGAGTGAGACCCAAGCAAAGTTCTGGTGCTTGTGGTTCAAAATCGAAACCCAAGTCCACAACTTGTACCGCATAGGGTGCTTCGAGAAGTTACGAAGGCGACCACCGATGGTGTGTCGGCAGGTGTGGCAGGAAGCTGAGTACAACCACAAGAAGGTGGCGTTAGCGAGCAGAACCAAAGTTCCGACGCTCATATGGCCCCATTGATTATGTTCGTTGCGGAAGGCCAAGATGGCATCGATTGTCAGAATAAAGTTGAAGACCAACCCGGCGTAGAAGAACCAGCGGTGGGCATTTTGCATAATCAAAGGTGCACGGGTTTCGCCGGTGTACTTCGAGTGTGGTTCGGCAACAGCACAGGCTGGTGGAGAGAACCAGAAGGAGCGGTAGTACGCCTTGCGGTAGTAGTAGCAGGTCATGCGGAAGCCCAGAGGGAAAATCAAAATAAAGAGAGAAGGCGAGATCATCATTCCGAAGATGTGATAAACGCCGAGAGGTTGTCCTAATAAAGAGGAACCAGAGACGCAGCCCGTCGAAAGGCACGGCGAATAGAACGGTGAAATCAACGGCTCTACAAAGTAATGCGCATTTTCGAAAGCTCGAAAGGTTGCATAAACGATGAAGGAAAACAGAACCAATACGGTAAACGCGGGTTGTAACCACCAGCGATCCGTTCGCAGAGTTCGCTCTGCGATCTTGGCGCGCCCATTAGAGAAAACTCCTGTTGCCACCTAGTCACTCCTCTTAAATTACGGTTCGAAACCGCCCACCAATTAGCTATCGGCGGGCATAGATAAGAGAAGTGTCATCGGTTCGATAGGTATCCGCTAGGTCGCACGGGCTTAATAGGCTATGAAATCAGCCACAGCGTCTGTGTCCGAACCAAATGAGTCTGGCCCTAAGGCAGTAAAACTGGCGGAGGGCGAGGGATTTGAACCCTCGAAGGTTTCCCTTGCCGGTTTTCAAGACCGGTGCACTCGGCCGCTATGCGAGCCCTCCGTGGGCAAACTTACCGTTATGGGCAGGCGGGCTCAAAACCGAGAACTTTTGCCGAGGTTTATTCGGGCAGACGTAAGAGCTCTTCGATCACCATGGCAACGCCATCGTCTTGGTGGGGTTGGGCTATGAATTTGGCGTACTTAACGGCATCGGGATGGCCATCAGCCATAGCCCAAGAACGGCCAGCCCACTCCAACATCGAAAAGTCATTGGGGTTATCGCCAAAGCTGACGCAATCATCTGCCGTCAGACCCGCCCTCGCCGCCATTTTTGCCAAAGTTAGCCCTTTGGAGACGCCAACGGCCGAGATTTCCAACAACGAATCTACGCCGTTGGAATGAGTCACAGTGGCAATGCCATCTAGTTCACGAAGGGCAATATCAAGCATTTCATCTGAGGTGAGATCGCCATCTGAACAACGGGCCAAAATCTTGAAAGCTGGTTGAGTCATCAAAGTCTCAATGCGTTCGACTCCGATGTTATCCATGCCTACATCCCAACGAGGAATATATGCAATCTCGCGGTGAAATCTTTCACCGTATTCCAATGCAAAGGAGATCGTAGGAATGGCTGCGCGAAGTTTTGAAGCAACTTGAAGTTGGGCATCAACCGGCATCAACCATTCTTCGATCACTCGCTGAGTTGGAAGATCGAAGAGCATGGCGCCGTTGGCGCAGATAGCGTTTCCGAAACCGAAAGTATCTTTAATCTCTTGCATCCAGCGTGGTGGTCTTCCAGTAACAAAGAAGATTTCGATACCCATGTTATGGGCATCCGTGAAAGCAGCAATGGTGCGTTCAGAAATAAATCCGTAATCAGCAACGATCGTGCCATCAAGATCAGTGGCGATTAATTTGGGACGGCGACCAGGAATACTCACGCAGGCACCAAAGTGTCTACTCCCAGGAATGGGCGCAGCGCCTTGGGCACATTTACAGATCCATCTGGTTGTTGATGATTTTCAAGGATGGCAACAATCATTCGGGGAATAGCTACCAAAGTACCGTTGAGAGTCGCGATTGCTTTTGTGCCATCGCTATCTTTGTAACGAATATTCAATCGACGCCCCTGAAACTCGGTGCAGTTAGAGGTACTTGTTACTTCACGATAGGCGCCTTGTGTTGGAATCCAAGCTTCGCAATCAAATTTACGGATAGCGCTGGATCCAAGATCGCCGGAGGCAACATCAATAACGCGATAAGGAATCTCCATGGCATTAAGGAAATCCTTCTCCCATTGCAGCAAGCGTTGATGTTCGGCTTCAGCTTCTTCCGGGCGAGTAAAGGTAAACATTTCGACCTTGTCGAATTGATGAACACGAATAATTCCGCGGGTGTCTTTGCCATACGTTCCGGCTTCACGGCGGAAGCACGAGGAATAACCCGCATAGCGCAGCGGCAAACTGGCGCCATCCAAAACTTCATCCATGTGATACGCAGCCAATGGAACCTCTGAAGTGCCAACTAAGTAGAAATCATCTTCTTCGAGGTGGAAAACATTTTCAGCAGCTTGACCAAGGAAACCCGTGCCTTCCATCGCTGGTGGCTTCACGAGAACTGGTGGAATCACTGGAGTAAACCCGGCTTTGGTCGCAGAACTTATGGCGTAATTGACGAGTGCGAACTCTAAGAGTGCGCCCATACCGGTTAAGTAATAGAAGCGAGCGCCAGATACTTTGGCACCACGTTCGGTATCAATCGCTTTTAGGATCTTGCCGAGTTCAACGTGATCTTTTGCTGCAAAACCTTCAGCAGCAAAATCGCGCGGAGTTCCGACTTCTTCCAAAACTACAAAATCTGCTTCGCCACCGACTGGAGCGGCTGGGTCGATTAGATTAGAAATCTGCAGAAGGATCTGACGAGAGTTTTCTTCAGCTACTGCTCGTGCAGCATCGGCAACTTTAACTTTTTGCGCGAGCTCTTTGGCGTTCTCTAGTAGCGCGCTCTTCTCGTCGCCCTTGGCTGCACCAACGGCTTTGGAGAGAATATTTTGTTCGGCTCGGTATTTCTCGAACTCGACGATTGCAGTTCTGCGGGCATCATCGGCAGCAATTACTTGATCGATGAGATCGGGATTCTCCCCGCGTACGCTCTGGGATTTGCGCGCGGCGTCAGGATTATCGCGAATAACCTTTAAATCAATCATGTGTTAAGTCTACCGAGGATTAACTGGCACGAGCCGTGCGTGGACCGCGTGGATAGGAACCGAGGAAGCGGATTTCATCGCAAATTTTCCGTAAATTCTCGATGGCAGTGTGAACCGGTAGGTCATCGATATGCCCCTCGGCATCAATGATGAAGTGGTAATGCCCCAGCTCGCGTCCCGTAGGACGACTTTGAATGAAAGTGAGGTTGACGTTCTGATTGGCAAATTCAGTAAGGATCTCCAACAGCGCACCCGCATGATCGATATCAATAAAAGCCGCCAATGAAGTTCGGTCGTTTCCGGTTGGATCTGGCATGTTCCCGGGCTTTTCAACAACGACAAATCGAGTGACAGCACCTTCATTGTCACCAATATTGTTGGCGACGATGGTGAGACCATATTTTTCGGCGGCAAAAGCGGATGCAATCGCGGCATCGTAATTGCGTGTTACTAAGCCGGCAGCTGCTGCAGCCGTTGACGGCGTTTCCATAATTTCAGCATCAGGCCATTTTTGGGCGACAAAAGTGCGGCATTGGGCTTCAGCATGTGGATGGGTGCCAATGCGCTCGATCGCTTTATCTGCGTTCTCGGGCAAAACCATCAGCGCAAAAGAAACGGGAAGCGTGGTTTCGCCAGAAATGACGAGCGGCTCACCAGTAGCCAGTTCATCGAGGGTTCGAGCGACAACGCCTTCGACCGAATTTTCAATGGGGACCAGGGCTTTTGCTGCTGCACCGGTACGAACAGCCTCTAAAGCGGCGGTGACATTTGCATAGGGAACTAGTTCATCATTAACAGATGTGATTTGACGCAAAGCGGCTTCGGTGAAGGTTCCAGCAGGACCTAAATAGGCATAACGCGTCATGTTCTAAGAGTAACCGAGGGCGGCGCGGGCTTGCCCGGGAGTATCGCTCATGATCACATCGACACCTAGGTCATGGCATAAACGCACATCGGCATCATCGTTAACCGTCCAAACAAATACTTTTTTACCTTCTTTATGTATCTGAGCAACTAGTTTGGGATTTTTACGAATGAGGTGAATTCCGGGTCCAAGAATTGGGGCGGGGTTATTTTGCAAGAAAAGTGGTTTTTCAATCAGAAAGACTCTTTCGAAGGGAGCTTTTTTAACGCGTTGAACCGCACGCACCGAAAAAGACATGATCGTTATCCAGATTCCACTTGCTTCAATCTCATCTTTCTTACTCTCGAGCAGCGCTAAAAGCGCGCGTTCAATGGCTCCGGCTGTAGGAACAGGGTGCTTGGTTTCGACCGCCAGATTCTTCTTATGGGCGATTGCTAAATCTAAAAGGGTCTCAAATTTCATTGGGGCCGCAAAAGCAAGATCAGCATATGTCGAAGATGAAATCTTTATCTTCTGGCCAGCCATCCTTAAGGTGTCAGAATCGTGCCAGCAGATCATTTCGCCATCTTTAGTCAGTCGGATATCGCATTCGAATCCATCTGCGCCTTGTTTGATGCCTTCTTCATAGGCCAGCAAGGTATGTTCGGGGAACACCCTTCGGGCACCGCGGTGCGCGTAAATCAACATGTGCGCGAGAGGGGATTTGAACCCCTACACCCTTGCGAGTACACGGACCTGAACCGTGCGCGTCTGCCGTTCCGCCACTCGCGCTTCTTGCGAGGGAGATTAGCACCGTTAGGCTAGATACCTGTAGTTGCATAAGTTCTTTATCCAACCAAGGAGGTCGAGATTCGATGTGGGTTTTTAAAACTCTTGCCGAATCCGATTTGGGTCTCGTTCGCGATGGCAACGAAGATTCTGCTCTCGTCTCCCCTCGCCTCGTGGCTGTGGCCGACGGCATGGGTGGACACGCGGCTGGCGAAGTGGCATCGACTATCGCCATTCAGACATTGGTAGAACTCAAGCCGATCCTCGATGACCCCAAAGTTGATGTGCAATCGCGCGAAGATCTCTTTCTCAATATTGCATTTGAAATCGTGCACCAACTCGAAGACCGAGTTGATGCCAATCCGGCACTTTCCGGCATGGGCACAACGCTTACCGCTCTCTATTTGAATGAGAAGGAAGTCGAACTTCTACACGTTGGAGACTCGCGTTGTTATCGCTTCCGAGATGGCAAGTTGACCCAGCTGAGTTATGACCACACTGTTATGCAAGAGTTGCTCGATCAAGGTCGGCTCACTGCCGAAGAAATTATCGATCACCCACAACGGTCTTTGCTCACCCAAGTATTGATTGCTAAAGCCAACCTGGATCCGGTTTTGGTTAGTTACCCAACCGAGATCGGTGATCGCTTCTTAGTATGCAGCGACGGACTCTCCAGCGTGCTCTCTGAGTTGGAGATGGTCTCGATTCTCAAGAAATCTGAGAATGAAAATGTAGTTACTGATTTGATTGCAGCGACAAAGGCAAAGGGCGCACCAGATAACATCACGATTCTCTGGGTTGAAGTCATTAGCGCAGCCACGGACGCATCCGACTTGGTTCTCTTAGGCGCTGCTCGTGAATAAAATTTTGGGAGACAGATACTCCCTTGGTGAGATGATCGGCACGGGCGGGATGGCCGATGTTTATATAGGTCAAGATCTGCGCTTATCCCGAAGTGTTGCTATAAAAATATTGCGTAGTGACTTGGCGCGAGACCCATCTTTTGTTGCCCGCTTTCGCAAAGAGGCCTTTGCTGCAGCCGGATTAAACCACCCGGGAATTGTTGCCGTTTATGATTCTGGCGAAGAGAACGGTGATTCTTACATCGTTATGGAATTAGTCACCGGACATACTCTCCGAGATTTGATTCGTGAAGGTGAAACGATTTCTACTGATCGCGCGCTCAGAATTGTGTGTGGTGTATTGGAAGCACTCGAATATTCTCACTCCAACGGAATTGTTCATCGCGATATTAAGCCCGCCAACATCATGTTGACCGAGTCTTTTGATGTGAAAGTTATGGATTTCGGAATTGCACGCGCATTGGATGACATCGGCGCGACTATGACCAACACATGGAATGTCGTTGGCACAGCGCAATATCTTTCGCCAGAACAAGCAACCGGTGAGACGGCAGACCGTCGCAGCGACATCTATTCAGTCGGATGTCTGCTCTACGAACTACTCACTGGACAACCACCTTTTAGTGGCGATACCCCTGTTTCTATTGCGTATCAGCATGTTTCTATGCCGTTTCAGCCACCTTCAGAGCTCGTTCCTGGGCTCGACCCAAATTTAGACACCATTCTTGCTGTCGCACTTTCAAAAGATCCTGCCGATCGTTACCAAACCTCCTCGGATATGTTGGCAGATCTCCAGAGAGTCCTGCGTGGCCAATCAGTAACTACCAAGATCAGAAAAGTAAAGAGGCCGTTGCGGCGAATACTGATACCTCTTGGCGTTTTGGTTGCTATTGGAGTTGCGCTCTTTTTTGGTCTTTCCAACCGAACCCAGACTGTAGTTCCGTTGCAAGTTCCCAACGTGGTCGGATTAACTCAATCTGAAGCTGGAGCGCTTCTAGGTGCTTTCACTGTCACGTACCAGCATGCACCCGACTCTCACATTCCGAAAGATCGCATTGCAAACCAACTTCCGTTGGCAACAACGAAAGTTTCGCGCGGTAGTGCGATTACTTTGACAATTTCAGATGGGCCGGGAAATACAACAGTCCCCGTCGATTTAGTTGGTAAGACTTTGGAGGAGGCACGGGCAAGTTTGGCTTCATCGGGTTTGGTGATCTCGCAAGCAATACCCATGGATTCCAATCAAGCACCAGGAACTGTTCTCAGTGTTAATCCTGGAATGGGAAGCACGGTAGTTGCAGGTAGCGGCGTTATTTTGCAAATTGCTAGTGGAAATTTGCAAGTACCAAATCTTGTTGGACTTACTCAAATTCAAGCGACTACTGTTTTGACGCAGTCTGGTTTCTTAGTGCAAGAAGTAGATGCTTTCGATCCTAATCAGCCGTTAGATACTGTCTTAGCGCAAGCTCCGGATGAAGGTACTACCCAAAATATTGGAAGTGCCGTGACCATTACGGTAAATAAAGCAACGAACTAGCTTTTATTTACTACTGGGGACAACCCTTCAGATCTCGCGCGAGCCTCAGTGTCGCCACAAATCACTAACCAATTGCCCAACATTTGATGACCGTGCTCTGTCAGCACTGATTCCGGATGAAACTGCACTCCAGAAATTGGAAGTGTGCGGTGTTGAACCGACATGATGACTCCAGAGTCGGTTCGACCAGTGACAACTAAATCCTCGGGAACGGAATCGTTCTCGATCGCCAACGAGTGGTATCTCGTTGCAATAAATGGTGACTTAATATCTTTGAGGACGCCAACGTTTTCGTGGTGAACTACCGATGTCTTGCCATGCAAAAGTTCGGGGGCGCGTGAAACTTTGGCTCCAAAGGCCACACCTATTGCTTGATGTCCGAGACAGACTCCAAGAAGTGGAATCTTTTTGGCCGCGGCCATTTTCACAAGTTCAATGCTGAGCCCAGCAGTTTCTGGCGTGCCTGGACCTGGGGAGATCAGAATCCCGTCATACGTTGCGGCATCGGTAAGTGAAACCTCATCGTTACGCAATACGGTGCATTCGGCGCCAATTTGAGCCAGGTACTGAACCAGGTTGAAGACGAAAGAGTCGTAGTTATCTACAACCAGAATCTTCCGCGGGGCTAAACTCATGGCTTTATTCTGGTGTACCTTTGCCCCATGCCTAAATCGAAGGTTCGCAAAAAGGACAAGGACCACAACCCAGCTCCGGTTGTGAACGCAGTTTCTCTACCTAAGGAGAGCCCAAAGTGGCTGGCTCCGACAATGGTGGGCGCATTCCTAGCCGGTCTCATCTGGATCGTCATCTTTTACATCAGCTCGACCTCATACCCCATCCCTCACATCGGGGCCTGGAACATGGTCGTTGGCTTTGGTTTCGTAGCTGTTGGTTTTACGCTAGCTACTCGCTGGCGCTAACAGCCCGCCAGACTGCTACTCGCTGGCGCTAACCCTCTTAATTACACTCGTGTAATTCTCCACATGGTGGATAACTCCTGTGGATAACTATCTCCGGCTGGCCCTGACCAAATAGGTCGCTGCTGCCCCACCGATAATTCCGCCCACATGGGCATGCCAATCGACATTGGGCACCACAAAGGTAATAAGCAAGTTCACGGCGATTACTCCGCCCACACTTCGGTAGTCGACCCCCATCCGCCGACCAGTCACCAACATGGCAGCGAAGAGGCCGAAGATTGCGCCGGATGCGCCAACTGCTGGAACATTTTCAGGGTTGAAGGCATACGAGGTGGCCGATGCTGTGAGCAGAGATACCGCAAAGATGATCGAAAATTTAAGGCGACCATAAAAAAGTTCTACTGGTGTGCCAACAGAGAAGAGCGCCAACATATTAAAAAGTAAATGGGTCAAACTGCCATGAGTTAGCGCAACGGTTACAAGTCGGTACCACTCGCCAGTTGCAACTCCATGCACCGCACCATCACTGAGGATGGCACGGCGAATGAGAAAGAGTTGTTCCTGAACTGGAGGATTTGTCAGATTGGGAAGATAAGTCGCGATCACATAGCAAGCTGAAATTATTGCTATCAGCCAGTTAGTGAGCGTGTACTTTCTTTGCATCCAAAAAACCGTTATTCGGTAATAGTTACAGAGTTGATCGTGATTGCTTGAACTGGACGATCGCCCGCGCCGGTCTTAGCGGTTGCAATAGCATCCACAATTTTTTGTGATGCAGGGTCAGTTACTTCACCAAAGATGGAGTGCTTGCGGTTTAACCAAGCGGTTGGCGCTACGGTAATAAAGAATTGCGAACCGTTGGTTCCTGGACCGCTATTAGCCATAGCAAGAAGATAGGGGCGATCGAAGTTCAATTCGCCGTGGAATTCATCGGCAAAGCGATAGCCAGGTCCGCCGGTGCCGGTGCCCAGAGGATCGCCACCTTGAATCATAAAGTTTGCAATGACGCGGTGGAAAACTGTGCCGTCATACAGGTTAGCTGTAGTTTTTTCGCCAGAGCGTGGGTCGACCCATTCACGAGCGCCTGTTGCAAGTTCAACAAAGTTGGCAACAGTTTTAGGGGCGTGATTTGGAAATAACTCGACGGTGACATCACCCATAGAGGTATGAAGGATTGCTGTGGACATTTTGACCCTTTCGAAAGGTTCCTAGATTTCTTCACTCATTGATAAACAATGGCGATACTTTACGACATCGCTTAGTTCTTGACGAAAAGTTGCTGGAATTCAGCAACTGGCATGGCTGATAGGCCCCCAAAATCGAGAGTTTTAGCCAATATCTGCTCTTGTTGAGCAGTATTAAAGATGCGGGCCAAATTAGTTCGATATTTTTCAATAAGCAGGGGGATTCCCTCAGTCCGCCGACGCTTATGCCCAATGGGATACTCCACAACTACTTCATCGACCAAGGTGCCATCTTCAAATTCAATAGTGATGGCATTTGCAATAGATCGTTTATCTGGGTCGTGGTAGTCCAAAGTGAATTGCGGATCTTCGACACAAACGATTTTTTCACGAAGCAAGTCGATCCGCGGATCTGCGGCGATATCGTCTTCATAATCTTTGGCAGTCAGTCGACCGAAAATCATCGGAATGGCCACCATATATTGAATGCAATGATCGCGATCGGCTGGATTGTTGAGCGGACCTTTTTTATCAATAATGCGAATACAGGCTTCGTGAGTTCTGATTGTGACTTTCTTTATATCATCAGAACTCTTACCGTGTTCCTGCATCCAATGATGAAGAGTAAGAGCTGCTTCGCAGGCAGTTTGAGAATGGAATTCAGCCGGAAAAGAAATCTTGAAAAGAATGTTCTCCATGACGTATGAGCCATATGCGCGTTGGAACTTGAATCGCTGGCCCTTGAAGGAAACATCATAGAAACCCCAGGTCTTCGCAGTTAACACCGTGGGATAACCCATCTCTCCGGCCTTAGCTAACAACGCCAAACGTACGCCGCGAGAAGTCGCATCACCGGCCGCCCATGATTTACGTGATCCCGCATTTGGGAAATGGCGATACGTACGAAGTGATTGTCCATCTACCCAAGCCAAAGAAACAGCGTTTAAAGTTTCTTCACGGGTAAGACCCATCAACTGGCAGACGACCGCGGTAGTTGCAACCTTGACGAGAAGTACGTGGTCTAAACCAACTTTGTTAAATGAATTTTCCAGAGCGATACAACCTTGAATTTCATGAGCTTTTATCATTGCGGTGAGCACATCCCGCATTACTAATGTTTTAGCACCGCTCCGAGATAGCCAATCGGCGGTAGCCAAAATTCCACCAAGATTGTCTGATGGGTGCCCCCATTCAGCAGCCAACCACGTGTCATTGAAATCTAACCAGCGAATCGCGGCGCCGATATTAAATGCCCCTTGCACAACATCAAGTTCGTAATTGGTGCCAGGTACCCGAACTCCGTCAATCACGGTGGTTCCAGGAACCAACGGTCCCAACAACTTGGTGCATGCCGGGTATTCGAGGGCTTCGAGCCCACAACCCAATGTGTCCAGAAGACAGTTATAGGCGGTTTCGTATGCGAGATCTGAAGTAATTTCAAAATTCAGGGCATAGTCGACGATGTCGATGATCTCTTGATCGAAAGGTTGTGAACTCTTAACAACAGCACTGCTCAATGTATTTCCTAACGGTTAGCGAGTGGAATAAAGACAAGATCTTCTGGCCCGGTGTAATTGGCGCTCGGGCGGATGATCTTGTTATCAATACGCTGCTCTATGACGTGTGCCGACCATCCAGTCGTGCGAGCCATTACAAAGAGTGGCGTAAAGAAAGAAGTAGGGATTTGCATCGCGTGATATGCCACAGCCGAGAACCAATCCAAGTTAGGAAACATTCCTTTTATTTCCCACATTGTTTTCTCTAACCGTTCGGCTATGTCATACAAGAGAGGTTGATCGACGCTTAACTCTTTTGCCACCTTTTTAATAATGTCACTACGCGGATCGCTAATCGTGTACACGGGGTGACCAAAGCCGATTACAACTTCTTTATTCTCAACTCTTTGACGAATATCTAGATCTGCTTCTCCGGCAGATGTATAGCGTTGTTGTACTTCAAGAGCGACTTCATTAGCACCACCGTGTTTGGGGCCACGTAGGGCTCCAATGGCTCCGACGAGCGCCGAATAAATATCGCTGCCGGTACCTGCGATAACGCGAGAGGTAAAGGTAGAGGCATTGAACTCGTGCTCGGAGTAGAGAATCAGGGAGATATCCATTGCTTTCTCCCATTCAGCGGGCGTAACCACGCCATGCAAGAGAAAGAGGAAGTGACCCGCAATAGAGGAGCTATCCGAGAATTCGCTGATGCGGATGGCATTAAAAGCAAAGTGGTACCAGTACAACAAAATTCCTGGTTGTAAGGCGATTAAGCGATCTGCGATTTCGCGCGCACCCACCTCGGAATGATCAAGGTGTTCGGGTTCTAGAGTTCCCAACATAGATACGCCAGTGCGAAGTACATCCATGGGGTGAGTCTCTTGAGGAAGTTGTTCTAGGACTCGCTTCAGCGGCTCGGGAATGGCTCGAAGGCCTACAAGTTTAAGTTTGTACTCTGCCAGTTGTGTGATTGTTGGTAGTTGGCCATAAATAAGAAGATAAGCAACTTCTTCGAAAACACAGTGATTAGCCAGGTCGACGATGTCATACCCACGATAGTGCAGATCGTTGCCGCTGCGGCCCACTGAACACAGAGCAGTGTTGCCGGCCGGAACGCCTGAAAGTGCGACCGACTTCTTAGCCTTAAATTCGGTCAATTCTTCTCCTCTTGAAACTTATCAAGGGCTGATTCATAAGAGTAGTAATCAATTCTTTCGTAGAGCTCTTCGCGCGTCTGCATAGTGTCTATAACGCTCGATTGAGAACCGGATTTACGAATTGTTTCGTAGACGAGTTCTGCGGCTTTGTTCATGGCGCGGAATGCGCTGAGCGGATAAAGCACAATACCTACACCAACTTCGCGAAGTTGATCAACAGTAAATAATGGAGTTTTTCCGAACTCGGTGATGTTAGCCAAAATCGGTACTGAAACAGTTGAAGAAAACTTCTTGTACGTTTCAAGATCGGTAATTGCTTCTGGAAAAATCATATCTGCGCCGGCTCGGACGTAAGCATGTGCTCGTTCCAGCGCAACGTCGATACCTTCATTTGCTAGCGCATCTGTGCGCGCCATAATGGTGAAGTTTTCGTCGGTGCGGGCATCAACCGCCGCCTTAATGCGATCACACATTTCGCTTTGAGATACCAATTCTTTATTGGGTCGATGTCCGCATCTTTTGGCTCCGACTTGATCTTCAATGTGAAGTGCAGACGCTCCAGCTTTGATTAATTCTTTGACTGTGCGCGCAATATTGAAAGCAGATGGTCCAAAACCAGTATCGGCATCGACTAAAAGTGGAAGGTCGCAAACATTGGTTATTCGGCGAACATCGGTGAGCACGTCGTCAAGAGTGGTAATACCTAGATCAGGAATCCCTAAAGATCCCGCAGCAACTCCGCCACCGGAAAGGTAAATAGCGGTATAGCCGGCTCGTTGTGCAAGGAGTGCATGGTTAGCATTTATAGCGCCAACAACTTGTAGCGGTTTCTCTGCCGCGACTGCCTGATTAAAAGAGGTCATTGGGATGTCCACCCACCATCTACTGGAATCGCAGCGCCTGTGATGTTATGTGCTGACATCGAACAAAGGAAGAGAGCAACTTGCCCGATGTCATCGGGCGTGGACATGCGTTTGGAAGGTTGTTTTTCGGAGAGCAGATCTGCAATCCCAGCCGCACGATCTCCGTCGAATTTATCTACGCGGGCTTGAATTTGAGGCTCTATCAAAGCAGTTTCAACCCAACCTGGACAGATTGCATTAACTGTGACTCCGCCTGATTCACGCGTCCCTGCGTCGGCATATTCCAAAGCGGTTACTCGAGTGATTCCGATAATTCCGTGCTTAGCGGCCACATAAGGCGCTTTAGCAACAGAGGCAACTAGACCATGCACTGATGCTGTGTTGATGACTCGGCCATAGCCACGTTCGGCCATTTGAGGTAAAAGAAGACGCATAGTGTCAAAGACTGAGGAGAGATTTATGGCGATGATGTCATTCCACTTACTTCGTGGCATCTCTGCGGTGGGTGCCGTGAATTGAATCCCGGCGTTGTTACAAAGAATATCGACTGGTCCGTTGGATAAGATTTTTTTCACTAGATCTTCAGTGGCCGAACTCTCTCTTAGATCTGAAATATAGGTTTCAACCCTGCCCGCTCCGGCACTCTTCACGGACGCAACCGCAGAATCAATGGTCGTTTGATCGGCCAGCCCGTGGAGAACTAAATCTGCTCCCTCGCGCGCCAAAGCAAGAGCAATACCGAGCCCGATTCCTTGGAACGAGCCGGTGACAAAAGCTCTTCTACCTTGAAGTTGACCCATGCTTACTCCGGATCTCCATAAATGAGTTGAGCGCATTTTTCAGCACCTGTGGCTTCGAGCAATATGTCGTAATGATTGGTATCTGGAACCATGACAAGTTTCAATTTTGGATAAGTTGGCATCACAAGTTGAAGGACTTGAATCGGGTAGAGACCGCCTTCTTCGTTTTGCAGCCCACGTTCGGCTTTCACAAAGAGAACTTCATCTTTGAGGCCTTTTAGGCAATCGCTAATCAAGGTATCTCCAAACATGTTTTGGTTATCTCCAATAACCGCTTCAACATTAGTGGATGCGTGGAATTCCGGGGCATGGCCGCGTAGGTCGTAATCGACATATTCATCCATAGCTGGCGTCCAACCTTTGTTAAAGGCCGCTTGAGATTTCCAGAAATCTCGGTACTCCTCTTTGGAAGTGAATTTCATCGCTAGTCGCGCCAGGGCCGGGCCTAAAACCAAAGGCAAAATCTGTTCGATGGTCATTCCTGGCGGCAGCGGTAAGGGGATACCCCCATCTATCAATACGGTTCGAGAGACTCGATCGGGGTAGAGGCCCGCAAGAACCACGGCAACAAAAGCGCCCATGGAGTGACCAATGACTTCTATCTGCTCTAGTCCAAGGTAATCAATTGCGGCAATCAAATCTTTGGCGTGAGCACGCATACCAAAGGGACCTGGAAGTTGGTTGGAATCCCCACGACCACGAAGGTCTACGGCATA
The DNA here is from genome assembly GCA_947380835.1 of Actinomycetota bacterium. Classification (GTDB taxonomy): domain Bacteria; phylum Actinomycetota; class Actinomycetes; order Nanopelagicales; family Nanopelagicaceae; genus CAIMZW01. The sequence continues at coordinate 22,830 of CANCSL010000010.1, forward strand.
TGGGAGGTAGCCCCGGGAAATCAGGGACTTAGCAAAGAGTTGAAATGCTCGATTGGAAGAAGTTACACCGTGCAGAAGTAAAACTGGAGTGCCAGCACTCTCGGGTCCGTAGCGGAAAAGTGCGAGGTCACCCCCATCTACCTTTACTAAGAACTTTGCTGTCGGTAAAAAAGGTGCAGTACCCATAGTTAGAGAATAGCCGTTTGTAGAAAGTTTCGTAATAAAAAAGTTGTGAAATCGTAATAATCACATTGACTCGTAAAGAAAACACGAGACTAGACTCGAAAATAACTATTAAGCCAATTGGCATGCGATTGGCTTTCCTAACTCTTTAGGGGATAAATAAATGGGAATTCGTTCAAAGTTAACACGTGTAGGAGTCGCGCTTCTCTCGATTGCGATTGTTGCACCTGCTGCGATCACAGCACCGGCTGGTGCTGCCGCAGATATTAAAATTGGTGTTATCACCGCAACATCCGGTGGCCTGAAGTCATACGGTGATGCATATAACGCAGCTCTCGACTGGGGTCTGAAGTACTACACCGGTGGAAAGATGAGCATCAATGGTGCAAAGCTTGTTGTTACCAAGAAAGATGATGGTGGCGATCCTGCTGCCGCAACCGCTGCCTTCAAAGATATGGTCGGTAACGGAACAAAGATCATCGTCGGTACCGCCTCTTCAGCAGTAGCGCTTACGTTGGCTCCACTCGCAGCGCAGAACAAAGTTCTCTACATCTCAGGTCCTGCTAAGAATGACCTAGTTGTAAGCGCTTCTAACAAGTATGTCTTCCGTTCCGGAAACAACTCCAGCCAAGATTTGGCTCCGCTTGCTGGTATTAGCCCCATTAAGGGCAAGAAAGTTGTTCTCTTTGTTGAAGACAACGCGTTTGGTGCAGGAAATATTGCCGCAGCAAAAGCTCTCCTCGGACCAAAGGGTGCAGTATTTGAAGAAATTAAAGTTGCAGCCACTGCAACAGATTTCACCCCTTATGCCAAAAAAGCAGCCGACGCAGCCGGCGCATATATCTTTATTGCTTGGTCTAACGCTTTGACCGCTGGTGGCATGTTCACCGCTTTGAAGCAACAAGGTGCATTCACCAAGAGCCGTCCAATCACAGGCCTTGCTGGAGTATCTTCCTATGACATCTATGGAACCATCTTTGATGGGACCAATGCTGTCTTGACCAACAGCTACTTCCCTGGCGTCTTCGCTAGCGCAGCAGCTTCATCACTTAACGCCGAATATGCAGCCAACAAGCAATCACAAGATCTCTTCACCCCAACAGGTGCAGATGCTGCTCGTATGATTGTTCGTGCATTGACCGGCAATACCGATGTCAACATTGATAAGGCAATTGGCAACCTCGAGGGTTACACCTGGTTGGGCGTTAAAGGCCGTATGTTGATCGACGGAACCACTCACCAATTGATCCAGCCAATGTTCTTGGTTGCACTCAACAAGAGCGGTTCACACTACGTTCCAAAGTTAGTTCGCACTTTGTATAACGTAGGTCAATAAACAATAAGTTCAGAAATGTGAACGAGAGGCCTGGCACTTAATGGTGTCAGGCTTCTCTTCTGAAAGGCATTGGTGGTATTTTCGCCACGTAATCAATCCACAATGAGGTGATGAGTGACTTCAGCGCTAAGCGTTAATGATCTAAGTTTGAATATCGGTGGCGCCAAGATTCTCGACGGCATCACGCTCGAAGTTCAAGAGAATGAAACGTTGGGCATCATCGGACCAAACGGTGCCGGGAAAACTTCTTTTTTTAATTTGCTCTCGGGGCTGCGTGCGCCTTCTCGCGGAAAAATATTCCTTGGTGAAAAAGATATAACCCACAAGGCTCCGTATGAACGGGCCAAACTTGGCCTTGCTCGCACCTTCCAAACTTCAAGTATTTTTCCTAATCTCACTTGTCTAGAGAATGTGAGAATTGCGGCCCAGGCTGCCAATAACAAATCTCTCAATATTTTAAAAAATGCTTATAGCTTTCCTGAAGTAGTCGCGAAGGCCCAAGAAGGTTTGGATCAAGTCGGCCTAAGTTCGCGTTCACTCCAAAAAGCTGGATCGCTCTCTCATGGAGATAAACGTCGGTTAGAGATTGCGATTATCTTGGTTTCTAACTCAAATGTTGTTCTGCTAGACGAACCAATGGCAGGTATGAGCGTCGAGAATGTCCCCGAACTCGTAGAAATTATTCGATCATTGAAAACGGTGCACAAAAAAACGGTTTTAATAGTTGAGCATCATATGGAGGTTATTTTGGGCTTGGCGGACCGAATTGCAGTGCTTAACTACGGTGAACTCCTTGTATGTGACACTCCGGCGAATGTCATAGCCAACCCCGTTGTGCAAAGCGCTTACATAGGCGAGGCGCTATGAACGTCCTTTCGGTCAAAGATCTACACGTTAAAATTAATGAGTCCCATATTCTTCATGGTGTCTCTTTTGAAATTCCAACCCACTCAGTAACCGCGCTACTGGGCCGCAACGGAGTTGGTAAGTCAACGACTTTGAAAGCCATTATGGGTTTATACCCTTCGCAAGGTGTGATCGAACTTAATGGCGCGTCCATCGCCGGAAAATTAACTTACAAAATTGCCCAAGATGGCATTGCTTACGTTCCCGAGGATCGTGAAATTTTCTCTTCCCTCACTGTGAAAGAGAACCTGACTCTGGCTACGAGAGATGACAAAGATGTAGCCCGCCAAGAGTTGGTGCAGGCCCTCTTCCCCGAACTGACAACTCGCGCAGCACAGCGTGCCGGAACTCTTTCAGGCGGTCAGCAACAAATGGTTGCGATTGCGAGGGCGTTGGTAAATAAGAATGAAATTATCTTGATCGACGAACCCACCAAAGGTTTAGCTCCAAAACTTGTTACTGAAGTTGCCGACGCATTGGGCCGCGTCGCAGGAGAAACCACCATGCTCCTTGTCGAACAAAATTTGCCGCTGGTAAAGAGAATTGCGCAGCATGTGATTGTCATGGATCAAGGTCGTGTGGTCTTTCAAGGTGGACCCGAACACCTTCACGACCCGGAATGGGTTCATACGATGCTGGGCGTTAGTGGGGGTCACAAATAATGGATACATTCCTACTAATTGGAATTACCGGTATCGGATTAGGTGCTCTCTATTTCCTGGTCGCTTCTGGACTCTCTCTTATTTATGGGTTGATGGGCGTACTTAACTTTGCTCACGGATCTTTTCTTACCGTCGGCGCATTTGTGGGGCTGTGGTTCTCCAGCCAAGTCATGCACGTCAGCAATACCTGGACTTTTATCGGTGCGATGGTCCTAGGTGGACTTGCCGCCGGGCTCTTCGCCCTCTTGGTCGAACGAATCGTTATCTCGCGCCTTTACGAACGCCATATCGATCAAGCTCTCGTCACGGTTGGAATTGCGCTAGTAGTCGGAGCCGTTCTGGCTGGCTGGTTTGGTAACGACCTCCGCCTTCTTCCCACACCGGCTTGGTTTATCAATACCGTCTCTATTGGTTCTGCACACATTCCGGTTGATCGCTTCCTTTACATAGGCGTTGCCATCATTTTGCTTTTGGCGAATACCGCTCTCTTGCGCTTCTCTCGAATTGGCTTAGTCATTCGCGCCGGCGTCGAGAATCGTCAAATGGTTGCCGCTCTAGGAATCAACGTCCGTCTAGCATTTAGCACTGTCTTCTTCCTTGGGGGTTTTGCGGCTGGCGTTGGCGGCGTATTGGTTTCTGCTTATTCCAATGGTGTTTCGCCTCTTATCGCCGGTTCTTACCTTATCTATGGCTTTATCGTGGTGGTTATTGGCGGAATGGGATCAGTCCCAGGCAGTTTTCTTGCGGCCATGATCATCGGTGTTATTAAACAATATGCCAATTACTACAGCCCAGGCCTTGGCGATTTTGTTGTCGTCTTCTTGTTAGCTGGAGTTTTACTTCTGAGACCACAAGGTCTTCTAGGCAAGGTGAAGTCATAATGTTGCGCTGGAGATACTCACGCCCATTGCTGGCTATTTTTATTCCGCTGTTATTTGCCGCACCACTTCTAGGTAATAACCCTCTGAGTCATCCAGGTTTGCAACAAACCATGGCGGTTGCTTTTCTTTATGGTGCTTTGGCTTTGACCTATGACCTACTTTTTGGTTTTACTGGTTTGCTTTCCTTTGGGCATGCGCTCTTCTTCGCTTCTGGCATGTATTTGGCTGTCCTCTTTATTAACCATGACGTTTTGGTCTGGTGGTTGGCGGTCATTGCCGCGGTTGCGATCACAACAATTCTCGCAATATTGATTGGAAGCGCTTCGCTGCGTACTGGTGGAATCACCTTTGCGATGGTTACCTTGGCCTTTGCCGAGGCGGGTCATGTCATCATCAGTCGCAATTTTGGTGGCTTAACTAATGGCGAAAATGGAATTGCTTTAAACGCCGACAAAGTTCCAAGCATTTTCATTGGAGTTTTTAATACCAAAAACCTCTTCTGGATTTCGCTCGGTACTTTAGTAATTGTCTATTTCATTACTTGGTGGGTGACTGAAAGCTCTGCAGGACGTGTTTTTGCTGCTCTTCGGGATAACGAAACTCGAGTTGCTGTGCTTGGTCTTAAACCGGCCCGATTTAAGTTGCTCTCTTTTGTTATCGCAGCTTCGATGGCCAGTTTTATAGGAGTAGTTATGTTGATGGTGAGTGGCAGTGCAGCTCCACGCTTTGCCTCTTCCGATGTCACTATCGCCCTCTTGTTGATGGTTATTTTGGGCGGCGCTATCACTCGTTGGGGCGCTGTTATCGGTGGAATTATTTATTCTGTTGCCTCGACCAGATTGCAAGATCTCAGCCAATCATCGGCCCTGCATTCGGTTCCAAAGATTATTAGCGGCCCACTCTCTGAGCCGACTTTCATCCTAGGATTGCTCTTTATCTTCGTTGTTATGTTTGCACCCGGTGGACTTTCTGGTGCCTACTATCACCTTCGCTTAAAAGTCATCTCGAAGAAATAGCAAGTCGCTGTGACAGAAGAGTTGTGGGCTCCTAAAAACCCCGAGAGCACCTTCTTGGGCCAACTTCAAAAATCGCTTGGTTTTGAAAGTTATGCCGAACTTCACTCATGGAGTATTAACCAACCAGGTGAATTCTGGTCCCGCGCTTGGGATGAATTAGGACTCTTGGGTGAGAAAGGAAATCTCGCTTACGAGCCTGGAGTTGATTTTCTCGCGGCGAAATTCTTTCCTTCTGGTTACTTGAATGTCGCCGAGAATTTGCTTATTAATGGGCTTGAAAATGAAACAGCTATCGTCTCCATTGTTGAAGATGGCTCTCGCGTAGAAATCTCCTGGCGCCAACTTCGGCTTCTTGTAGGGGCTACTACAGCTGCGATGAAGGCAGAAGGAGTAACTACCGGAGATCGAGTGGTTGCCTGGGCGCCCAATGTCTCAGAAGTCATCATTTTTGCCTTGGCTGCTCTAAGTATTGGAGCAGTTGTCAGTACCGCATCGCCCGACTTTGCCCCTCATGCTGTTGAAGATCGTTTTGGTCAGGTAGAGCCGAAATTGCTACTCGCCGCCAGTAGCTACAGTTATAACGGTAAGGTTTTTGATTGTTCGGAAAAAGTAAGAGAGATTTTGGAACTTCTCCCAACGGTTAAACGAGCTATTTCCATTTCACACTTTCGAGAGTGGATAGAGCCGTTTTTGGGAGCGCCACTTGAATTCACTCCGCTTCCATTTAACCACCCAGGTTTTGTTCTCTTCTCGAGCGGCACAACTGGAAAGCCAAAATGTATTGTTCATAGCGGCGCTGGCGTTCTGCTTAAAGCAGCGGCCGAGCAGCACTATCAATTCAATATCGCACCAGGTGAAAAGGTTTTCTTTTTCACGACCTGCGGTTGGATGATGTGGAATTGGCTGACAATGGCTTTTTCCCGTCAAGCGACCGTAGTGCTTTATGACGGATCACCTATGTATCCAAATCCGGAACGGCTTTTTGATCTGGCACAGAACGAGGAAGTTGAATTCTTTGGCGTCTCAGCAAAGTTCATTGATTCGGCACACAAAGAAGGTTTAACACCAGCCACGACTCATGATTTACACGCACTTAGACTCATAGCGTCAACTGGTTCGGTTCTAAGCCCAGAGAGTTTTGATTATGTGTACTCCGATATTAAGAAAGATGTGCATTTGGCTTCCATGTCAGGAGGCACAGACATTTGTGGTTGTTTCGTAGCAGGCGTTCCTACGCTGCCGGTACACCGTGGTGAAATCCAGGGCGCATGTTTAGGAATGGCGACGGATGTTTTTGATTCCAATGGCGTTAGTGCAGCCACTGACCACAAAGGCGAATTAGTGTGCACAGTCCCCTTTCCTTCAAAGCCAATTGGCTTCTGGGGAGATGTAAATGATGAGAAATATCGGGCCGCGTATTTTGACGGTTTCCCAGGAGTGTGGACCCACGGAGATTTTGCAGCCAAGAGTGAATTTGGTGGTTTTACACTCTTTGGCCGGAGTGATGCGACTCTTAATTCAAAAGGTGTACGCATAGGAACTGCCGAAATTTATCGAGTGGTCGAAACTTTCCCTCAAGTAAATGAAGCTATGGCGGTTTCGCAAGATTGGGATGGTGATACCCGAGTTGTACTTTTCTTAACTTTGGCGCCAAATGTCGTGCTTGATGAAATGCTGGAGAAGGAAATTCGATCAGCTTTGCGCACGCAGGCCAGTCCTCGCCATGTACCCGACAAGATTGTCGTAGCGCCGCAGTTGCCGAGGACTAAGAGCAACAAGTTGGTCGAACTTGCAGTTACCGATGTCATTAACGGTCGTGAAGTCCGAAATCGTGACGCGCTTGCAAACCCCGACGCCTTGGATTGGTTTAGGAATCTCCCCGCTTTACAAAATTAGCCAGGTGAAAGAAAAAGCCCCAGATTTCTCTGGGGCTTTGTGAAACTTGTGGAGACTAGGAGGATCGAACTCCTGACCTCCTGCTTGCAAAGCAGGCGCTCTACCAATTGAGCTAAGTCCCCGTATTACTACGGTCTTTCTTGCCAGCGTGGGCCTGGGAGGACTTGAACCTCCGACCTCTTCCTTATCAGGGAAGCGCTCTAACCAGGCTGAGCTACAGGCCCGCTAACGGGCTGGTGAAGGTTACCCGACTGAGCACCCAACCCGCAAAACACTATTCGGGAGCAATCTCCTCTGGCTCAACTTCGTCCCTCACTTGAGCAATCGAGACCACAGAAACGCCCTCAGCCAAGTTCACCAAGCGGACGCCCAGAGTGTCTCTAGAGGTCTCTCTTACCTCGGAGGCGGCCGTACGCATCACCGTTCCAGCCGATGTAATCGCCAAAATCTCTTCTGCTGATTCCACGATCATCGCACCGACCAAAACACCTCGAGAATCTTCATCGATCTTGGCAGCTTTTACTCCAATACCACCACGACCTTGGCTGCGGTACTCCTCGAGCGGAGTGCGCTTGGCGTAGCCGCCATCTGTTGCCGTGAAAACATATTGTTGGTTGGCGTTCTCTCCGATGGTGGCCATCGAGAGTAATTGATCATCGCCACGGAACTTCATGCCTATGACGCCGCCGGTTGATCGACCCATTGGGCGCAATGATTCATCACTGGCCGAGAAGCGCAAGGACATGCCTTTTCTTGAAACAAGAAGAAGGTCATCTTTTTGGCTGACGAGTGAGGCAGAGACAACTTCATCTTCCTCTTTGAGGTTAATGGCGATCAATCCTCCGGTGCGGGTTGAGTCGTATTCAGTTAACGGGCTCTTCTTCACCATTCCGCCACGAGTCGCAATGACCAAGAAGGCGGTTGGATCGTAATTAGAGACGGCAATAACAGCCGCGATCGTCTCGTCCGGTTTAAACGCCAAGAGATTTGCTACGTGTTGGCCGCGGGCATCTCGACCAGCATCTGGAAGCTCGTGAACTTTGGCGCGGTAAACCCGACCTTTATTCGTGAAGAACAACAACCAGTCATGGGTAGAAGCGACAAAGAAATGGTCAACTAAGTCATCTTGGCGTAACGCAGCACCTTTAACACCTTTGCCGCCACGACGTTGCGACCTATAAAGATCAGCCTTGGTGCGCTTTGAATAGCCGGTACGAGTAATAGTTACGACAACATCTTGCTCTTGAATCAAATCTTCAACAGAGAGATCGCTTTCGCCCAACATGATTTGGGTGCGACGCGGATTGCCATACTTGGTAGAAATCTCTTCAAGTTCAACTTTAATTATTTCACGCTGCTTTGCCGGGCTTGCCAGGATTTCATTGAGTTGAATGATGTCAGCCATAAGACC
>CANCSL010000011.1 GCA_947380835.1 Actinomycetota bacterium
GAGAGATCGCTTTCGCCCAACATGATTTGGGTGCGACGCGGATTGCCATACTTGGTAGAAATCTCTTCAAGTTCAACTTTAATTATTTCACGCTGCTTTGCCGGGCTTGCCAGGATTTCATTGAGTTGAATGATGTCAGCCATAAGACCGTCATACTCATCATTGATCTTCTGTCGTTCCAACGCGGCAATACGTCGAAGTTGCATATCCAAAATGGCGTTAGCTTGAATCTCATCGACTTCAAGTAATTTCATTAAACCGGTACGCGCTTCTTCCGAAGTTGAACTGGCCCGGATTAAAGCAATAACCGCATCGAGAGCATCAAGTGCTTTGAGATAACCTAAAAGAATGTGGGCGCGTTTTTCGCGTTCGGCTAACCGATATTTGGTACGTCGGACAATGACTTCAACTTGATGTTCGATGTAATAACGAATGAACTCGTCGATGCGCAATGTGCGTGGGACACCATCGACCAAAGCCAACATATTGGCGCCAAAGGAGTCTTGAAGTTGGGTATGTTTGTATAGATTATTGAGTACAACTTTAGGAATCGCATCATTTCGAAGCACGATGACTAAACGTTGCCCGAGACGTTCGTTTCCTTCATCGCGGACATCGGCAATGCCTTTTACGCGACCATCTTTAACGAGTTCGGCGATTTTCAGAGCAAGGTTGTCTGGGTTAACTTGATAAGGAAGCTCTGTAACAACTAAACAAGTGCGCTTGTTGATCTCTTCGATCTCAACGACAGACCGCATAATGATGGAGCCACGGCCGGTTCGATAAGCCTCTTCGATCCCTTGGCGGCCAATAATCAGCGCTTTTGTGGGGAAATCTGGGCCTTTAATGATGGTGAGCAGTTTTTCCAAAAGTTCTTGTGAAGGCATATCTGGATGCTCGAGAGCGAAACAAGTTCCTTCAATAACCTCGCTGAGATTATGAGGTGGAATATTGGTAGCCATACCTACCGCGATACCCGCGCTGCCATTTACTAACAGGTTAGGAAAGCGAGAAGGCAGAACAAGTGGTTCTTGAGAGCGACCGTCATAGTTAGGAACAAAATCAACAGTGTCTTCGTCGATATCTCGCATCATCTCCATTGCGAGCGGTGCAAGACGAGCTTCGGTGTAACGCATAGCTGCGGCTGGATCGTTACCGGGTGAACCGAAGTTGCCGTTACCGTCAATTAAAGGAAAACGTAGCGACCAAAATTGAGCTAAACGAACTACGGCATCGTAAATAGCAGTGTCGCCGTGGGGGTGGTAATTACCCATGACGTCACCAACGATACGTGATGACTTGTAATAACCCTTATCAGGGCGGTAGCCCGCGTCATACATCGCATAGAGCACGCGGCGATGAACTGGTTTTAATCCATCACGAACATCAGGAAGCGCCCGTCCAACAATTACGCTCATTGCGTAATCTAGGTAGGAGCGCGCCATCTCGACCTGTAGGTCGACGGTTTCGATGCGATCGTGTGTGATCTCTGGTTCGTCCATTAGATATCCAAGAATCGAACGTCTTTGGCGTTACGTTGAATAAAGTTGCGGCGGAGCTCGACATCCTCGCCCATAAGTACAGAGAAGAGATCGTCGGCTGCAGCAGCGTCGTCAATGGTTACTTGGATCAGAACGCGATGCGCTGGATCCATTGTTGTGTCCCATAACTCTTTAGCCGGCATTTCACCAAGACCTTTAAAGCGTTGGATACCGTCTTCTTTGGGTAGACGCTTTCCGGCTTCGAGACCGATTTTGATGAACCCGTCGCGTTCGCGATCTGAGAAGGCGTACTGAACCGGCTCTTTTCCGCCCCACTTCAATTTATAAAGAGGTGGTTGAGCTAGATATACGTAACCGTTTTCAATTAAAGGTCTCATAAATCTAAAAAGGAGGGTGAGAAGCAAGGTACGAATATGTTGTCCGTCGACATCAGCATCTGCCATCAAAATAATTTTGTGATACCGAAGTTTGGCGGCATCAAATTCGTCATGAATACCGGTACCAAGTGCGGTGATGAGAGATTGGACTTCATTGTTCTGAAGTACGCGATCTATACGGGCTTTCTCGACGTTAAGGATCTTTCCGCGAATTGGCAGGACCGCTTGATTGCGAGAATCACGGCCGCCTTTCGTGGAACCTCCAGCTGAATCTCCCTCAACAATATAAAGTTCACATTTTTCTGGATCGGTCCACTGACAATCTGCCAACTTGCCGGGCATACCTCGACCTTCAAGTAAACCTTTTCGGCTGCGAGAGAGGTCGCGCGCTTTGCGAGCTGCTACACGAGCTGCTGCTGCATCGATACTTTTGCGGACAATGTCTTTACCTTCGCTGGGGTTCTTTTCGAACCAAGCAGTGAGGTTTTCGTTCATGGCTTTTTGTGTAAAAGATTTGGCTTCGGTGTTACCAAGTTTGGTCTTCGTTTGACCTTCAAATTGTGGTTCAGCAATTTTGATAGAAACTATTGCTGTAAGACCTTCGCGAATATCGTCACCTGTGAGGCGATCTTCCTTCTTGCGAATGAAACCCCATTCTTCGCCGAACTTATTAACAATCGAAGTAAGTGCGGTGCGGAAACCTTCTTCGTGGGTTCCGCCCTCTTGAGTATTAATAGCATTTGCGAATGTGTACACGGATTCGGTGAACCCGGAATTCCATTGCATGGCAATCTCTAAGGTCATGTGAAGTTTGGGGTCATCGTTTTCGAAAGCGATGATGGATTTGTGGGTGACGCCTTTAGAAAGGTTGAGATGTTTTACGAAATCGATAATTCCATCTTCGTAGTGGTAGCGAGCTTCGAGAGGCTCGCCTTTATCGTCGACGCGACCAGGGCGAAGATCTTTCAAGGTAAGAATTAAACCTTTGTTAAGAAACGCCATTTCGCGAAAACGGGTCGAGAGTGTTTCAAAAGAAAAATCAGTCGTGTCAAAGATTTCATGTGAAGGCCAGAAGGTGACCGTTGTTCCATGCAAAGTGGTTGCTTCACCTTTTCGAACTGGGGTTTGCGGCACGCCAAGTTTGTATTCTTGAAACCATTCAAAGCCATCGCGGCGAACTTCAACCGCAAGATCTGTACTGAGAGCGTTTACGACCGAAATGCCGACGCCATGTAGGCCGCCAGAAACCGAATAGCCGCCGCCGCCAAATTTTCCACCTGCGTGAAGCACGGTCATGACAACCTCAAGCGCGGGCTTCTTTTCGACTGGGTGCATATCAACCGGGATGCCACGGCCGTCGTCTACAACTTTGACAGAGCCATCTGGCTGGATGGTGACGTTAATTTCGGTGCAGTAGCCAGCTAGGGCCTCATCGACTGAGTTATCAACAACCTCTTGAACTAGATGGTGGAGTCCGCGTTCGCCGGTCGAGCCGATATACATGCCGGGGCGTTTGCGGACCGCGTCGAGCCCTTCCAAGACCGTAATAGCACTGGCGTCGTAGGACTTGGGCAACGCTCACGCTCCTTGGAAAAAGTGAAAATGGCTCAGATTTAAACCTGGCCTGTTTTCAATTGTCGATGGCGCTTATCCTATCGTGGAATTGAAATGGGGACTACCGAAAAGAGGCGTAGAGGTGCCTTATGAGGGGGTTTTATCCCTGGGTAGTGGGTAGATATTGAAAAGCGGCACTTTTCTAGTTATAGGTGTCGCGGGGACCTTTTGCGCCCCTAATAGTTCGCAGCCCCTTCTTCCAACTGGGAGCGTGTGGCCCAATCACGGAAATCTCCTCAACCAGCGCCCCTGGGGCTGAATGTGAGATGGTCTCTAAGAGTTGGGTGGAGATCATGGTGAGTTGGGTCGCCCAGGCGGTGGAGGTGGTTTGGATCGTCAATCGACCGTCTACCAAAGTCAGTGGGTTGGCATGTTCGGCTATTTCCGCGCCCACCACACTGCGCCACTCGGTAAATAAGGTGCCTTCAGCAATCCCTTTTTTCCAGTCTCGATGGGAGACAAGTTCGGATATCGCCGAACTAAGGCTGAGTGGGTCCTCTATTTTTGCCCGGGTTTCTTCGGTTGGGTTGTTGGGGTTTTTGCGATTGTGGCTGCGGAAAGATCGATAGAGCTCGCGAGCTAGATCTTTACTCATGAAATCACCTCGGTAACACTTCCGGACTTCACACTAAATCTACGGCCTTGTAACTCTGAAGGTAAGTCGTTTTCAACTGCGACGGTAATAAATGTTTGCTCAGCCACGTGGGCAAGTTCGATCAAACGAACTCTTCGTTCTTCATCAAGCTCTGAAAAAACATCGTCGAGAATCAGAATAGGTGAGAGCCCATCTTGTTGAAGTAATTGGAAGGTGCCAAGTTTTAGCGAAAGGGCAATTGACCAAGATTCACCGTGGCTGGCATAACCCTTGACCACATGTTCACCAAGAATGAGAACTAAATCGTCTCGGTGCGGTCCTGACAAAGTTAGGCCGCGTTCGATCTCGGCGGCTCGAGTAGCCAACATTCTCTCTAGCAATTTTTGAGTGTTTGCTTCGGCGTCCAAACTGGGGTCTTCGATGCTTGACTTATATTCGATGGCCGCAGCTTTTTCTGGTGAAATCTCTTTATAAATCTCGGTAAAAATCGGAGTTAGGTCGGAGAGGGTTTTTAGCCGTGCCGCAATTATCTTCCCTCCGAAATCAGCAACTTGTGCATCCCAAGAATGTAAGGAGTCTGCCCCGGCTCTGGATTTTAAAAGTGAGTTACGTTGGCGTAGTGCTCGTTCATAATCCGAAATAATTCCCGCCATACGCGGTGACCGAAGAATGAGAAGTTGGTCAATGAATTTTCTTCGCTCGCTGGGATCACCACGAACTAAATCTAAATCTTCAGGCGAAAAATATATTGCTTGAACTAATCCAAAAAGTTCTCTTTGGCTCCTGGTGGGGTTTTGATTAATACGAGCTCGGTTGGCTTTGTCGCCATTGATCTCGAGTTCGACCAAAATATCTCTTTCTGGATTGGTGATCTTGGCGCGCACGTATGCAGATGAGCTCCCGAGTTGCACAAGCGGTTGGTCGGAAGAGACTCGATGTGAGCTTAAAAATGAGAGATAAAGAATGGATTCAACAATATTGGTTTTGCCCTCGCCGTTTCGCCCAACAAATATAGATATGCCAGGAGTGAGATCTAGCTCTAGGTTTTGATACGAACGAAAAGTTCCTAGAGATAGATGCGAGATAAACACTTGAAGGTCGAGTGTTTAGGAGGTGTAGCGCATTGGCATTAGTAAGTACTTATAGCTGGCATCCGGTTCGCCTTCTGCCGAAGATTTTCCAGAGAGCACGGCGGGTTTGCTGGAACCAGTGAAAGCAATATGAACAAATGGGCTGCTAATTGCTTGCAAACCATCTGTTAAAAATGTTGGGTTGAAAGCGATATTAATGGGCTCGCCAAAATATTCAATTTCGAGTTCTTCGGTTGCTTGAGCTTCCTCGCCAGCGCCGGCTTCGAGTTGAAGTACGCCATTGCCGAACACCAATCGCAGTGGGACGGTTTTATCGGTAACTAAAGCTACGCGTCGTACTGAATCGAGCAGAGTGCTGACTTCAATAGTTGCTTGTGAACTAGATTCTTGCGGGAGTAGATGACGAAATGGTGGGAAAGTTCCATCAAGTGTTCGTGAAGTCATTGTTTTCTCTTGTGATACAAAACCAACTAATTTTTCAGTGGAAGTACTTTGAGAAAGAGCAAAAATAACTTCAGGGCTACCCACTAATGATTTGGCAGCATCTGCCAATGTGCGGGCGCGAAGCAGTGTGGAAGTTTCGATTTCAGAATTAGTTGGGCTCCACTCAATCTCTTTAACAGCAAGACGATAACGGTCTGTTGCGGCCAAAGTGATATGGGTTTTATTTATGTCGATATGAACGCCAGTTAAAGTAGGAAGTGAATCATCACGTCCGGCTGCGATAGCAACTTGATTAACCGCCGTTGCAAAGACATCGGTTGCAATTTTTCCTGCTGCCTCGGGTAATCCCGGCAAGGTTGGGTATTCATTCACTGACAAAGTCGGTAATGTAAATTTGGCGCTGCCAGCTGAAACTAATACGCGGGTACCGTCTAAAGTAAATGAAATTGGTTTTTGCGGTAGCGATCTAGCAATTTCAGCGAGTAGTCGGCCAGGCACTAGTACTTTTCCGGGGGTGGTGATCTCGGCGTGCAAAATAGCTTTTGTAGAAGTTTCTAAATCTGAACCAGTGAGCGTGATGACGTCAGTAACTTCGATCATGATGCCCAGCAATGAGGTGGAGATTGGTCTGGTGGAAAGGCTGCGCGCCACCCAATTAACGGCGTCGATCAACGCTTCGCGTTCTGCAACAAACTTCATATCTGCCTCATTCTTAAGTGTTGGGGCGAGTCTTTCACAACTGTTCTCCCTCCCCAGCTTTTTCTATTTAATATAAGTATTAGTAGTAACTAAAGCGTTTTTCTGTGGAAAACCTCAAAAACCCCTTGTCGTTAAGGGAGGAAGAAGCCTCCGGCGCTTGTGGGTAGCCTTGGGATAACTCAAACTAACTTTCTCTTTTCCAGCCAACCCCACAACCAATAAAAACCTAACCAACAATTTATCCACAGTTATCCACAAGTTACCCCCAGTCTGGGGGCAACTATTAAGCGCAACTTCAGAGATTTCCACAATGGCGCCTTTTATCTTTTATTTGTCCGATATGTCCGATTAAAAATCAGTTTTTTGACTGAAGTTTGATCCGATTGGTTAATTCAGTGACTTGGTTATAGATCGATCGTCGCTCGGCCATAAGTTGGCGGATCTTTCGATCAGCATGCATAACCGTGGTGTGGTCGCGCCCTCCGAAGGTTTGCCCAATTTTAGGCAAAGAGAGGTCGGTGAGCTCACGACAGAGATACATCGCGATCTGGCGGGCATTAACCAAGACTCGAGAACGAGAAGTGCCACATAAGTCGTCGAGAGTAAGACTGAAATATGAAGCAGTTTGGGCCATGATCGCCGAGGAAGTGATCTCAGGTCCACCTTCGTCAGGAATTAAATCCTTTAAAACAATTTCAGCCAACCCTAAATCGACCGCTTGTCGGTTTAAAGAGGCAAAGGCGGTTACGCGAATAAGCGCACCTTCAAGTTCGCGGATGTTGGAGGAAATTTTGCTAGCAATGTATTCCAAAACATCATCGGGAGCATTGAGTTTGTCCTGAGCAGCTTTCTTTCGCAAGATAGCAATTCGGGTTTCTAGCTCGGGAGGTTGAATATCAGTAATCAAACCCCATTCAAATCGGCTGCGAAGCCGATCTTCCAAAGTAGTCAGTTGTTTTGGTGGCCGGTCGCTAGAAATCACTATCTGTTTATTTGCGTTATATAAAGTGTTGAAGGTGTGAAAGAACTCTTCCTGAGTACGCTCTTTATTTTCCAAGAACTGAATGTCGTCAACTAAAAGAACGTCTAAATCACGGTATCTACGTTGAAATACCGAGGCTTTATCATCGCGAATCGAGTTAATAAAGTCGTTGGTGAATTCTTCGCTGGATACATAACGAACCCGAACCCCGCCGTATAACTCTTTTGCATAGGCGCCAATAGCGTGAAGCAGGTGGGTCTTGCCCAATCCAGATTCACCATAAATAAAAAGCGGGTTGTAAGCCTTAGCCGGCGCTTCAGCAACAGCAACAGCTGCAGCATGAGCAAATCGGTTAGAGGCGCCAATAACAAAAGTTTCAAAAATATAGCGAGGGTTGAGTTGGGTGGGCTCAGTTGGGGTGGTTGTTCCACTTCGCCCAGTTCCAGCTTTTGGCTGCGGTTCGAGGATTGGCTCAACAACCACATCCCGGATTGGCTCTACTTCCGCTTCGATACTTTCATCGACGATGACGGCAATACTGATTCGCTGCCCAAGTTTTTGAGAGAGCACTTCATTTAACGGAGCGCGCAAGCGACTTTCTAAAACATCTTTAGCAAATCCATTAGGTGCGGCAAGAAGCAAATTAGCTCCGCCTTCAACCTGGAGTAACCCCAGTGGCTTGGTAAGCGTGAGGAAGGCTCGATGGTGTGGGGTTTCTAGAGCGATGGCCTCAATGACCGACTCCCACAACGCGGTGAGATCGATATCTTCCAGTAATGCCACAAAAGCCCCCAATATTCGAACGCAACCACACAAAAACCTAAACAATCCACAAAGTTATCCACAGCCTGTGGTCTAAACCCCACCTTTAGCGTTGGGGCGACCTCTTCCAGCCTGAAAATCCTTACTTCACCCTAAATAAGAGCGCTCTTTTGCCAACTGCCTGTGGATAGAGAGCGAAGGTAGGACGAATTTCTCAGAAAAGCAAGTGGTTATCCACAAAGATAGGAGGCGGATCTGAATTATGTCCGATTTCTCCACAATTTATGGATATTTTTCGAAAGTGAGTTTGACCCTTATCAACAGGTATCCGTATCGTTACCCCCTCACTAGCTGTGGCCTACGAGAGGCTCACCTTGAGGGTGAAAACCTTTCGAGAGATTCAAGGAGATTTCAATGAGTAAGCGCACCTTCCAACCTAACGTTCGTAAACGCGCCAAGAAGCATGGCTTCCGCGCTCGTATGGCAACCCGTGGCGGTCGTGCTGTGCTTTCTTCACGCCGTGCCAAGGGCCGCGTTCGCATCTCTGCCTAACTCGTGCTCCCTGCAGCGAATCGCCTCCGTAACGGAAAGGATTTCGCTCGCACCACAAGAAACGGTGCTCGCGTCACCTCTCCGTCCTTAGTTCTTTATGTACTAACTCGGACCGGTAATTCCACAGGACCACAAGTTGGATTAATTGTGAACAAGTCAGTCGGAGGTTCGGTAGTACGCCACCGCGTCGCACGCCAACTTCGTCACTTGATCGCACCACAACTTCATAAATTTGACCAAGAAACTCAGATAGTAATTCGTACGCTACGTATGAAAGATTCATATACAGCCGAACTCGAAGATCTAATTGAGCGAGTCCAAAAGAAACTTCTGGTCGTGTCATGAGAAAACTCCTCTTAGGAATTCTCATCAGCCCGATTAAGTTTTATCAAAAATGGATTTCACCAGGTTTAGCACCAAGATGTAAGTACTACCCATCATGTTCTCAGTACGCCGTTGATGCCATTTCCAACTATGGAATCAAAGGAGTATTTATGGCAGGTTGGCGAATACTTCGTTGTAATCCGTGGTCACACGGCGGTGTTGATTATGTTCCACCAAAACCCCACAAGGGTGGCAAGAATGAACAACCACATGTAGAAGGAGTTCGTTAAATGGGAACAGTCCTACAGCCCTTATATTTCGCGGTCTCTTGGGTCATGGTGGCATTCCACTCGATCCTTGGACTGGTTCTCGGAAAGAACTCCCACGAAAGTATCAAGTGGAGCGCATCCATTATCGGACTTGTAGTCCTCATCCGTATTATTTTGATTCCACTCTTTGTAAAACAAATTAAGAGCCAGCGCGCACTTACTGCCCTTCAGCCACATATGAAGGAGATCCAAAAGAAGTACAAAGACGATCGCCAAAAGCAATCCGAAGAGATGATGAAGCTCTACAAAGAGCATAAAACAAATCCACTTGCTTCTTGTCTGCCCATCTTGGCGCAAGCACCAATCTTCTTCTCGCTTTTCACGGTGCTTAATGGCATTGCCAAACTGCACCCACATGGCGTGCTTAAAGGTCAATTGCTGCTATCAGCACACGATGCAAAATTCTTTGGCGCTAACCTTTCTAGCACCTTCTTAAGTTCAACCACCACGACTACAAAAGTTGTGACGGTCGGACTAATCCTCTTTATGTCAGCCACAACCTTTACGACCCAGCGTCAATTAATGGTTAAAGGCATGCCGAAGATGGATGCCTCTAACAACATGATGTTGCAACAACAAAAAATTATGCTTTATGTCTTCCCAATTATTTTTGCAGTCTCCGGCGTTAACTTTCCGGTCGGAGTTTTGATCTACTGGTCGACAACAAACCTATGGACCTTTGGCCAACAGTTCTATGTCATCAAGCGAAACCCAACACCAGGTTCACCGGCCTACGAAGAGTTGCAAGCCAAGAGAGCTCGTCATGCCGGAATCGATCCCGAGGCAATTTCCGATTCTGGGACAACCCAAACCATCGAGCAGAGCGGCCAACGCCAACAACCCAAAAAACAGGGAAAACAAGGAAAGAAAAAGAAGAAACCATAAATACTATTAATATTCACAAATAACCCAAAAGCATACAAAAAGGTTTAATACCGACAAAACGGTAGATGGAGGAGAATATGAGCGAGAACGAGGGCACCCCAGTGGACGAGGTTGTGGAAAACACCCCAAACGCTGAAAAACCCGAGAAGAAGAGCCTTATTGCTCGACTTGAAGAAGAGGGCGATGTTGCCGCTGACTATTTAGAGGCGTTGTTAGACATTGTGGACCTGGATGGCGATATTGATATCGATGTCGAAAATGAGCGCGCTTCACTTGCCATTGCTGGCGGCAAGCTTGGCCATCTTGTAGGCGATCGAGGCGAAGTTCTCGACGCCCTCCAAGAGTTAACTCGACTAGCGGTTCAAACCTCACTGGGAGAGCGTTCCCGGTTAATGCTGGATATCGATAACTTCCGCAGCGCTAAAAAAGAGGAGCTGGCTAAGTTAGCTCACGAGATCGCTGATGAAGTGAAGTCCACCGGCCAATCCATCAAACTCCGCCCAATGAACGCCTTTGAGCGCAAGGTTGTCCACGACACTATTCAAGAGATCGGCCTCTCTAGCGAATCCGAGGGTGAAGATCCCAACCGCTGCGTGGTTGTTCTTCCTAACTAACTCTCCATGAGCGAAGTTTCACGTGAAACCCTCATTCCAGAGTTCTTCTCAGAGCGCGCCTCAGAGATCGAGAGATATGCCGAAATTTTGGCAACATGGGGTATTGAACGAGGGCTGATTGGCCCTAGAGAAGGCGATCGCATCTGGGATCGCCATATTGCTAACTGCATTCCGGTAACCACCCTCATTCCAGAGGGCGCCTCGGTAATAGATATTGGCTCTGGGGCTGGTTTGCCGGGAATTGTCATTGCCCTAGCCCGGCCTGATCTACGAGTGAGTTTGCTCGAACCGCTCGAGCGTAGAGTGGCCTTTCTTCATGAGGTTGTGGCCGAACTTAATCTTCCCATCACGGTTATTAGAGGGCGGGCCGAGTCGGTTAAAGGCAGCTTCACTATTGTGACAGCGCGGGCAGTGGCTCCATTGCCTAAGCTTCTGCCGTTGGTCTGGCACTTAGTGGCGCCAAAAGGCTCAGTTCTGGCAATGAAAGGTGAATCAGCCGCCGAAGAATTAGCTGATACCAAAATTAAGAAGGTCGCCAAGGCTCAAATCCATGAAATTTCTCTGGGGGCCCTGCCGTTATCCCGTGTTATTGAACTCTCTAAGGGTGGTTAACTAAGCGCGTGGATGATTCACGTGAAACCAATACGCCTGGTGCGAGCTCCGAGAAGCGTGTTATTGGGATTCGCCGGCTGAAAGAGCCGATGCCCACACCGATAAAAACTCGCATCTTTACAGTTGCTAACCAAAAAGGTGGAGTCGGAAAAACTACCTCAGCGGTCAATATTGCAGCAGCTTTAGCAATGGGTGGATTGCGCACCTTAGTTATCGACCTCGATCCCCAAGGCAATGCCTGTACCGCATTAGGTATTGATCGCAAAAACAAGCCCGGCATGTACGAAGTTTTGGTTAAAGATCGCTCCTTTTCGGAGATTGTGCAAAAAGTGGCCGGCTTTCCACATTTGGAATGTGCGCCGGCAGATCGCGAACTCTCCGCAGCCGAGATCAATATGGTGGGAATGGTGGCTCGCGAGTCACGGTTGAAGTTATCGCTCACCAAATATTTGCAGGAACGCGAAGCAAAAGGCGAACGTTTTGATTACGTCATTATTGATTGCCCACCAAGTTTGGGGCTACTAACAGTTAACGCTTTAACTGTGGCCGAAGAGGTACTAGTCCCGATTCAATGTGAGTATTACTCATTAGAGGGTTTAACTCTGCTCATCGAAACCCTCAACCAGATTCAGCAGATACTTAATCCGATGGTGAAGATTTCCACGATTGTTTTAACTATGTTTGATTCCAGAACTCGATTAGCCAACGATGTTGCGAATTCGGTCCGCGAACATTTCCCTAAAGAGTTAATCGACACACCAATCCCACGCGCCGTACGTATTTCAGAGGCACCATCTTTTAATCAGACGGTTATGACATACGACGCTTCATCACCCGGTGCGATTGCATATATGACCGTTGCGCGCGAAATAGCTAGACGTGGCAATCCAACAACTAATAACGAGGTACATACGGCATGAGCACTCGCAAAGGCGGTTTAGGACGTGGGCTTGATTCACTCATCCCCACAGTCATCACATCGAACACCGGCATAACGATTGCTAATCGCAATGAAGTCGATATCGAATCAATTTCTCCCAACCCAAAACAACCACGCTATGTTTTTGACTCGGACGACTTACACGAACTGGCAGCCTCCATCAAAGAAGTTGGAATTCTGCAACCACCAGTTGTTCGTCAGATCTCTGAAGGCAAATATGAATTAATTATGGGTGAGCGACGGTTGCGAGCTTCAAAACTCGCTGGGCTGACTTCTATCCCCGTCATCATTCGTCAAACCAGCGATAACGAATTACTTCGCGAAGCGCTCCTAGAAAATATTCATCGCAGCCAATTAAATCCGTTAGAAGAAGGCGCTGCGTATCAAAATTTATTGAACGATTTCGGATACACCCATGAAGAACTTGCCCTCAAAGTCGGGAAGTCCCGTCCAGCAATCACGAATACTTTACGGTTATTAAATTTACCTGCCGGTGTCCAACGCAGAGTTGCGGCTGGAATCTTGAGCGCCGGTCATGCACGCGCACTTTTAACACTGAGTGATGAAAGTGAAATCGAGAAACTAGCTAACAGAATTGTCGCCGAAGGATTAAGTGTTCGAGCGGTTGAAGAGATTGTCGCTAGTTTCCAACCAACCACTAAAAAAGCCACATTTCGCGCTGGAAAGTTGATTGCTCCACGTATCAAAGAGATTGGTGATCAGCTTTCAGATCGCTTTGATACCCGAGTATCTGTTGAGCTTGGAAAGAAAAAAGGAAAGATAGTTATTGAATTTGCAACAGTTGAAGACCTAGAAAGAATTACCCAACTTCTCAATTAAGTCCGCGGCGTTCCATCTCTTTTTTCACAACAGCACCCAATGATTTAATTCCGTCGCGGATTCTTTCAGGTGATGGGTAGCAATAAGAAAGTCGCATAGACCAACTTCCGAAACCATCTGCATAAAAAGCTGTACCAGGAACATAAGCAACCTTGGCAACAATTGCCTTTGGCATCATTGCTTTGGTGTCGATTTCAGGTGGCAAGGTAACCCAAACATAAAAACCACCTTCGGGTTTTGTCCAGGTTGCACCTGCAGGAAAATGTTGTTCGAGGGATTCCAACATCGCATCACGACGAACTCGGTAGAGCTCGCAGAACGATGCAATCTGATCGCGCCAAGGTTGATCAGAGAGATATGAGGAAATCGAGAGTTGTGAGAAATTTGAAGGACAGAGGATGGAAGACTCTGAAGCAATAACCATCTTCTCTTTCAGAGATTGTGGAACCAAAGCCCAACCGACGCGGAATCCAGGCGCGATAGTTTTAGAGAACGATCCGAGATACACAACATTTTCGGAATCTTCAGCGCGCATTGCATTTGGCGACGGACGATCAAAGCCAAGCAGGCCATAAGGATTATCTTCAATAACAAAAATTCCTTCAGTTCGGCAGATCTCCAAGATCTCTGTTCGTCGATCTGCAGGGAGCAAAACACCAGCAGGGTTCTGATAGTTAGGGATCAGGTAAAGAAACTTAATTTTCCGACCAGCAGCGCGGGTAGTGGTAATTGCTTGGCGCAGAGCTTCTGGGATTAAGCCATCGTGGTCCATGGCAACATGAACAACTTGAGCTTCGTATTGGTGAAATGTCCCGAGCGCTCCGACATAAGAAGGGGCTTCAACTAAAACCACATCGCCTGGATCAATAAAAATTCGGGAGATGAGATCTAGGGCTTGTTGGGATCCAGTAGTTACAACCACATCATCGGGATGGGCGTTAATTCCTTCGAGTGCCATAACATCGCAGATCTGCTCGCGAAGTTTGAGGTGGCCTTGGCCGCTGCCATATTGCAGTGCTTCTTGGCCATTTTCCGAGAGTAATTTCTCGACGACTGAGGCCATCATTTCCATAGGAAGGGCGGAAAGGTTAGGCATACCACCAGCCAAGGAGACGATATCTGGGCGGGAGGCTACGGCGAACAGGGAACGAATCTCACTTGGTTTCATACCGGCCGCTCGGCTGGCAAAACGCTCAGCTAGGTTTTCCGGGGCTCCAGTATGGTGACGAATGATTTCGTTGCTCATCTGCGAAGTCTCCCATATTTTAAATGGCCTCTGCGCCGAGATTCAGCGCCGCAAACCTGCATCACGTAAATCAGAGAGCTTGAGAGTCCCCGTCTTTGCATCATTTTCAGCCGATAAATAAAGCCGTTGAATTGCTACAACTAAAGATTCCACGATGGTTTCACGGAAATTTGGATCAGCCAGCCGCTTCATATCACCAGGATTGCTGATGTAACCCAAATCCATTCGAACCGTTGGGGATTTAGTGAGCCGCAGAAGGTCCCAAGTCTTGGCATGGGTGCGGCAATTAAGTAGGTCGGTACGGGAACAAATTTCACGTTGAGCCAAGGCCGCAAACCTTTCACCAACAACCGAATGCACTCCATGGAGGTCACTGCCGTAGTAGTACCCAGTAACACCATGAGCCTTCTCGTTGGGATAGCGATCTAAACGCAAAGAGAGAACCAAATCTGCGCCAGTGGAATTAGCCAAGGCGATACGTTCTTGTTCCGTAGGCATTGAATCGATTCCGTGGGTGAGAAAAACAGTAACCCCCAGCGCGATTAATCGTCCTTCCAAGCGCTTGGCCACATCGAAGACTAAATCCGAATAGAAAGTATCCGAACCAGGGTCGAGCACGATTATTTTGTTAGCCAGAGCAGGGCCACGCACGGCTCGATGGGCGGCGTCGCGGAGTTCGATAGGGGTGCCGCCAGTAACGGTTTTAATCAATCGCATCAGTGCGATAACCGTGGCCGGGCCACATTTGCCGTCACTTTTTACACCGACCGACTTCTGAAACTCCCGGACTGCGCTCTCAGTAAGAAGCCCGAAGATTCCATCTACTCGACCAGAATTAAATCCCATCTCAATTAATCGGGATTGCAAGACAGCAACATCATCGCCACGCATTAGTGAGTTGGGGTCAAAACCAAGAACTCGATCGCCAAGTTTCCATTTGGCTTCTTCGAGTGCGCGGAAGGTCACTTGATTGACGATGCCAGTAATAACAAGACCGCGACCTTGTTGAAAAGCTTTGACGGCCATCTCAACATCTTCATTAAATGAAGTTGAGAGGGTCTTCAAAAGTCCAAGCCTGACTAACGTGCTCGAAACTGAAGCAACAACATCACCGTGATCACCACGAGAGAGATCAACAGGTAACATGAATTTAGATGAAAGCTTCGAGCTCTTTGAGAAGTGTTGGCTTTGGCTTGGCGCCAATAATTGTTTTTACAACTTCGCCGTTAACGTAAACATTCAAGGTCGGCAATGAAGTAATTCCATATTTAATCGCAATGGCAGATTCTTCGTCGGTGTTGACTTTAACAATCTTTATTTTGCCAACATTTTCAGATGCGATCTCATCCAAAATAGGACTTACAGCGCGACATGGTCCGCACCATTCAGCCCAGAAATCGACGAGCACTGGTGTTGAACTCTTTAATACTTCGGCATCAAAAGTAGATGCAGTTACAGCTTGTGCGCCCATTTATTGTTCTCCATTAGTTTTGTATACGGATAATTCTAGTTTTATTTGGGATTAGTGCCCGGCAAGGAAACGCTCGGCATCTAAGGCCGCGGCACATCCCGAGCCGGCGGCGGTGATTGCCTGACGATACGTGAAATCCACCAAGTCACCACAGGCGAAAACGCCAGAAACGCTGGTATTTGTACTTCGTCCAACAACGCTGACATAACCCTCGGAATTGAGTTCGACTTGTCCCAGAAGCAGCTCGCTACGAGGAACGTGGCCAATGGCTACGAAGAGGCCGGTAAAGGCGCGTTCGGATTCTTCAGATGTAACGGTATTGCGCAGCTTTAACGCAGAAACTTTAGCCTCACCTAGAACATCAATAACTTCAGTGTTCCAAAGAAATTCGATCTTTGGATTTGCCTTGGCGCGATCAACCATAATTTTTGAAGCACGCAAAGTATCGCGGCGATGGATGACTACTACTTTGCTGGCAAATCGAGTGAGGAAATTTGCTTCCTCAAGTGCAGAGTCTCCCCCGCCGACAACTGCAATCTCTTGCTCACGGAAAAAGAAGCCATCGCAGGTTGCACACCAAGAAACTCCGTGACCAGAGAGGCGCTTCTCATTAGGAAGGCCGATTTCTTTGTAGGCCGAACCAGTCGCCAAAATTATGGCGCGGGCTTGTAATGTATTTCCAGAACCATCTTTTACAGTTTTAATTTCGCCGCTAAGTGACATTTCAACAATGTCATCAGTAACGAGCTTGGCTCCAAATTTTTGTGCTTGCTTACGCATGCTTTCCATCAAATCTGGTCCGATGATCGCATCAGGAAAACCAGGAAAGTTTTCTACTTCGGTGGTGTTCATGAGCGCGCCACCAGCAGTAACAGAGCCCTCGTACACAATGGGGTTGAGTTGAGCCCGCGCTGCATAAATTGCGGCTGTATATCCAGCCGGTCCCGAGCCAACGATGATTAGGTCATGAACTTCACTCATTCGTTAGACCCTTCCTTTCTCCGCAGTAACGTGAGCATGCTTGCAACTTCTTCAATCTTAAAGAGGTGAGCCAAAAGGATATATCCCAGCCCGCTAACCACTAGAACGATAAGCAGATGAAGGGTATTCCCGCCAGGTAGGTGAGGTAGGGCAAAACGCAAAGGAGTCGCAACAGCAAAGCCAAGGAGCAGTAATTTGAAGTAAAGCCCGACAATCTCTCCGATATGGATAAAAATCTCGTAGCGGCGAAGTAGGCGGATAGTGATCCAAGCCCCAAAAAAATAGCTAATCGATAAGGACACAGCCAAACCAACCGTTACCCATTTGGGCGGCAGACTAAGAGCGGCCACTACAGAGAAGATGATTGCCGCGATATTCATTAAGGCGTTGCTAACGACCTGTAATTTCACATTTTCGAAGGCGTTGAGCCCGCGCAAGGCAATGAGGTTAATACTGAGTGGCAACAACCCAAAGGCAAAGCCAGCGAGGGTATAACCCAAATATTGGGCATCCTGATGCGAAATTCCAAAGAAGAGCGACCGGGTAATGAGCGGTCCAAAGAGTAAAAATGCGATGGCACTAGGAACGGTAATGATGCCCACTAGCCTGATGGTTTTTACCAACCGGTCATGGATCTCCGTGTGCTTCTTCTCCAGCACCAATAGCGAGAGGGCTGGCAACAGTGCGGTCACGATAGAAATAGTGAAGATGGAATGCGGCAACATCAAGATCAGAAAAGCGTTGCTATAGGGCGTGAAACCGACCCCGGTAGCGATTCCGGCTTTGGCTGCCCGCACCGCAGCGCTGGTCGAGAGGTTGACCGTCACCAAATAGCTCAATTGAGAGATTGCGGCAAAGAGCAGCGTCCAAGATGCGAGTCGAAAAGACTTCCGGAGTTCGGCATCTCGCCAATCCCAACGCAACCTCAGTTTTATCTTGGTCTTTCGAATAACAGGAATAAGCGCCAAAGTTTGAAGGACATAACCAGCGCTTGTGCCTAACCCTAGCCAAGTAGTTTCTGAGAAAGAGATAGAGGTGACTGTTAGATTTTTGGATTGATGAAGAAACCAACCGAAAATTGTAATCGTCAAAAGATTATTAAGGACAGGCGCCCACATCATGGGACCGAAACGACCTTTGGCATTTGCGATCTGGCCCAAGAGCGCGAACAATCCCATAAAAAATATTTGTGGGAGGCAGTAGCGCATGAAAAGAACTGTTAAATGAAATTCTGGTCTTCCCACGTAACCAGTTGCAAAGATACGAACTAATACCGGTGCAATAAGAACTGAAACAATTACTAACGCGCCAAGTATGAACGAAGTGGCTGTAAGTAATTTTGAAATGAATGCCGATCCGCCATCGCTGTCGCGAGTGGCGCGCACAAGTTGTGGAACAAATACGGCAGTTAAAGAACCACCCAACAATAAGTTGTAAAGAATATTAGGCATGGTGTTGGCGACGTTGTAGGTGTCGCCCAGCAGAGTAGTTCCTAAGACCGCAACCAAGAGAAGATTTCGAATCAATCCAGTTACTCGTGAAAAAACTGTTCCAATAGCCATAACTGTGGATGAACGGAGCAATGAGGGTTCGAGTGAACTCATTTCGCTCTCCGTCTAAATCTGCGGATACTTTGGATAATGGCGCCACCGAAAAGAACCAGCGCTGCCGTTGTCGTTATCCATGTGGCGATTGGGCTGATAACCGACAAATTCAGAGGGAAGAGCACGCTCTCGCCGAGAAGTTTTCCAGCTGGAGTGAGCGCATCGATGGCGAGGGCGCTTGACCCCGATGTTAAAACCTCGACCGGCACCAAGATCTGCGTTTTAGATTTTGCTGCGAGTGTAATAAGTGGGAGTTTGCCGATTCTTACTCGGCTGTTGAGTGAGGAAACGCGAAGGTGAATTTGAGCGGGGGAATTAAAGTTATTGATAACAGTAATAGGCAATTTTTGTTGAGACGCAGTGATAGTAAAGCGCCCTGGAACTACAGAGACCGAGTGCATTAATGCAAAACTCTGTGCGGTTAAATTGATTTCTAGATAGTCCCGTCGACTGTTTTCGATCTGAGGTGTCAGCAGGGCGGCACTATGCAAGCGTAGATTGTCGAGTTCAGAAGAGGATAAATAACGAGCAACAATCTGCAATGTGGCCCCAGCATCTTTATATGTAGCGATGAGATCAGGGCTCAACTTAAAGTACTTATATGAAGGGTATTTTGTCATTGCTGTAACTGGACGACCAAGTAAATTCGTAAGACGCGAATGTCCAGCGGTTAAAAAATAGTTTTCATCATGAGGTGAGAGTCGATGAATCCAATATCCGGAAGGATTGCCGTAAGGCAGCGAGTAGATCGTGTCGGTTGATGTAGCTAGAAGTAATTGTGCGAGAAAGTCTTGGGCGACTTTTGCCCCAGTTCCGGTCTCGCCACCGACTAATTCGTAGCCGTGACTCATGGCGACAACTTCTTCCACCAAAGCGGCATCGATGTTCCATACGCGATTTCCGCGCGGAGGAGCGAAAACCAATACTCCTAGTTTGCCTACCGGCGCGAGGAGAGAGGCGAGATCGTCATCAATGAATTTACCGTCAAGTTGTCGATGGGTGGGTTCAAAGAGAGTGATGGTATTTGTTGCGGGCGCGGCTTGAGCTGAAGTGGGAATGGCTAATACAGTAAAAACAAAGAGCGCTATAACCGAAACATATTTCTTCATGGCAGCAGCTCGCCAGATTTTGCAATCAGCTTTTTCTCATCTGGGTAGGCCAGCATGTCGATTATTTCGGTCAGGGGGAACCAAGCGACATCATCTACTTCGGAGACTTGAGGCGAAAGTTCGCCACCAACCTCTTTAAAAAGATAATGGTGCACAGTTTTATGAATTCTTTTGCCGCCAGCCATAAACCAAAAATCAATTACACCTAAGGCTCGCGAAATTTCGCTTTCAATCCCAGTTTCTTCAGCTACTTCTCGAACCGCAGCCTGTTCAGGAGTCTCCCCTGCTTCGATATGGCCTTTAGGAAGCGACCACAGCAACCGCTCACGACTTTGATCCTTGAGATCGCGTCTGCCGATTAACAACCCTTTTGTTCCCGACGTGTCGATAACTAATCCACCCGCGCTGACCTCATCAACTCGCTTGGCATAGGGGCGTTTAGGCGCGCCACCGGGGTTCTTGGGCAGAACCTGCGCGTCAGGTTTCTGCTCGGTCGATGAATTATGTTGAGGAGGTGGGCCCGCAGGACGTCGTCTCCGACGTTTTTTCCGTTTAGCTTCGCCACCCGCACTCGGTGCCGGGGTCATAGAGCAAGGGTACTGCTCTAGCCTTACTCACTGTGAGAGGGATCCTGTGAAAACACCAAAAGATCTAGCGGCAGCTCTAGCCATCTCGGCTTTGACCGAGCAAGCGCCCATCACCCAGTCGCTTGCGGCCGGGTTTAAGAGCGCTGGCTATACCTTGGCGCTGGTGGGTGGTCCGGTACGCGATGCCGTCCTTGGCCGATTGGGCAACGACTTAGATTTCACTACAAATGCTCGCCCTGATGCGACCAAAGCGATCTTAAAAAAATGGACCGATACGGTCTGGGAGATCGGCGCCGAATTCGGAACCATCGCCGCTAAACATGGCGATACATCAATCGAAGTCACAACTTATCGAAGCGAGAAGTACGACCCTGAAAGTCGTAAGCCGGATGTTGATTTTGGAGATTCAATCGAGGGTGACCTCTTCCGCCGAGATTTCACCGTTAATGCGATGGCACTAGAACTCACCACCGATACTCCAACATTTATTGATCTCTTCAATGGCGTTAATGATTTAGCGCAGCGAATCTTGCGTACACCCGGAAAAGCCACCGACTCTTTTTCCGACGATCCATTGCGCATGATGCGCGCTGCCAGATTTGTCAGCCAATTAAATTTCACCGTTGATGATGACATCATTGCGGCGATTACAGCCATGGCAGATCGCATTTCAATTATCTCGGCAGAGAGAGTGCGAGATGAATTAGTCAAAACTCTCATGTCTGCCAATCCTCGGTTGGGATTAACACTTTTGGTTGAGACCGGATTAGCAGAACAGATTTTGCCGGAATTACCTAAATTGCGGCTGGAAATCGATGAACATCACCACCACAAAGATGTTTACGAACACACACTAACTGTCCTAGAACAAGCAATCTCCATGGAAGATCGATTAGGCGGCCCCAACTTAGTCATCCGCTTAGCCGCACTGCTCCACGACATTGGAAAGCCTCGCACTCGCGAATTGATTCCTGGCGGTGGGGTTTCTTTCCATCATCACGAAGTCGTCGGTTCGCGCATGGCTAAAGAAAGAATGCGCGCTCTTCGATTTGATAATCACACGATCAATGATGTCTCGCAATTAGTCTTTCTGCACTTACGTTTTCACGGATACGGAAGTGGCGAATGGACGGACTCGGCGGTACGTCGTTATATCCGCGATGCCGAACAACTCTTAGATCACCTTCATGTTTTAACGCGGGCTGATTGCACCACTCGAAATCAACGCAAAGCCGAAATGTTGGCTCGCACTTATGATTCGTTGGAAGAGCGAATTTCAACGCTCAAAGAGCAAGAGGAGTTAGACAAGATTCGCCCCGATCTAGACGGCCTGGCAATTATGGAAATCTTACAGATCAAGCCATCCCCATTAGTGGGCAAGGCCTATCAACATTTGCTTGATTTACGCATGGAAGAAGGTCCCCTGGGGGTCGAGCGCGCTAGACAGGAGCTAATTAAGTGGTGGGAAGCGAACGGTCCGAAAACTTAATCGGGCGCAGCATCACGACCGAAACCACTACATATAACGCGCCGATTAATGCGGGTAATAAAAAGGAGTCACCGCTCTTAGGCAGAACGAAGGCCGCAACGATGGCACCTAAAACAATTGCGGCATTTACTGCAATGTCATAAAAAGCAAAGACGCGGCCGCGGTAGGAGTCATCTATCTTCGATTGCACTAATGCATCATTGGTAACTTTTACCGCCTGGCCACATAAGCCAACAAAAAATGCTGCAGCTATTAAGAAATATTCTCTTGGAGAGATAGCAACAAGAACTACAAAGGGAACGGCGAGAACCATCATCGCTCGAATCCAACGATGCCTTCCATATTTATTTACTCCGAAAGGACTAATAAAAGAGCCAATCCCAATTCCGACCCCGGCAATTGCTAACGCGAAGGCAAAGCCACGCAGCCCAGCATCTGGGTTATTTGGTGAGTGATAAAAGTTTCGCTCGAGAAGTAAACCCATCAAAGTCAGAGCCGTGAGGCCACCGCGTTGAAAAGCCGTAGCCAGGATTCCACGGAAGGCATCTTCGTGCTGGCGCAGGATATGAAAACCCTCCAACATTTCGCGCCAACCTTCAGAGGCAACTTCATGCTCTCGGGGACCAAGTTCGCCTCTTCCCAGGCGTGAGCAAATCAGAGCACTTACGAGATAACCGATGGCGGCGATGATGACCAACATGGAATCAGAGAGATCGCTCTTGTGGGAATGATCGAGCAAGTTCTTAATCCCAATTCCGATACCACCACCGATAACAACACCAATCGTGCCTCCGGTAACAGCGAGGGCATTGGCTGTTATGAGTTGTTCCTTACTTACTAATAACGGCAATCCGGCCGAAAGCCCGGCGAGGATTAAACGATTAATTCCGAAGGCAACAAGAACAAAGAGCGTCAAGGTCAATCCGGTGGTGCCGCTCTTCACCAACAAAGCAATGACCACTAAGTCGAAGGCCCTGAAGGCGTTAGCAAATTGCACGATTCGTTGCCTGGAAAAACGATCCAAAATAACGCCGGCGTACGGGCCGACAAAGGAGTACGGCAAAAGCACAACGGTGAAAGCTAGCGCTGCGGCAACGGCATTGGATTGACGTTCCGGAGAGAAGAGCACAAAAGAGGCGAGGGCTGATTGGAAAATGCCATCCGTTACCTGCCCAAGCCAGCGGATTTGTAACAACCGCGAAAGCTTGGTGGTCCCAAGTGTGGGCCAGGAAATGTGCACGGCGGCAAGCCTAGTTATTCTTTCTTCTTATGTGGTCGCGCCGAGATGCAGTGGATTACTCCCTCGATCGCCGGGCTACCCTCATCGCCCTTTTTCAAGGGAAGGCCTCGGCCATGGATGCCTGCGATGCCGACCCATATCTGCGCCGGGCGGCAAAGCATCATGGTGAGAGAACTCAGCGGCCGTGCCCGGTCTGCAAGAAGAGCAAGATGGTCGAACTTCGCTATGCCTTTGGTGATCAACTCGGGCAATATTCAGGCCGCATTAAGTCTTTGGCCGAATTAGACGAGATGGAGAACGAGTTCGGTGAGTTTCGGGTCTATACAGTTGAAGTTTGTGGTGAATGCGGTTGGAACCACTTGGTCTACTCCTATTTATTAGGTGACGGCAAAGTTCGCAAACCCCCGCGAAAAGTCAGGACCCTCGAAGATGATGATTGGGTGAAGCGGTAACCTTTCGACCGTGGCAAATGTAAAGCAGACGGTGGTCAGGTCCTCCATCTTCCTT
Source organism: Actinomycetota bacterium (assembly GCA_947380835.1). GTDB lineage: Bacteria > Actinomycetota > Actinomycetes > Nanopelagicales > Nanopelagicaceae > CAIMZW01. The sequence goes on from CANCSL010000011.1 coordinate 23,397, forward strand.
GGCGGGTTTGGATTCATCCTTGCTTCAGTTGGATTTGCCTACGCTTACTTCACCGTCAAGATTCCTGATGCAAACGCCTTCGTCAATAGCCAATCCACCATCATTCAATATGCCGACGGTTCTGAAATAGGTCGCATCGGTTCTGAAAATCGCACGATTGTTAAATTAGCCAATATCCCTCTAGATGTTCGTCATGCAGTCATGGCCGCTGAGGATCGCAACTTTTATTCCGAGCACGCTTTTAGTCCAACCGGAATTGCCCGAGCTATTTACAACAACCTACGCGGTGGCGCTTTACAAGGTGGTTCTACTATCACCCAGCAATATGCCAAGACTGCTTTTTTAACCCCGACGAGAAGCATTCAGCGAAAGATTAAAGAACTCATCATTGCCGTTAAGTTAGAAAACCAATTTTCCAAAGACCAGATTCTTGAAAGTTATCTCAACACTATTTATTTTGGTCGCGGTTCTTACGGAGTTGAAACTGCATCTGAAGTTTTCTTTGGTCGCACAGTAGACCAACTTAATGTTTCACAAGCAGCAGTTCTGGCCTCTATCTTGCGCTCGCCTGGTTATTACGATCCGGCAATCTCAGCCAACAACATGACGCGGCTGCAGGCTAGATGGGCATATGTCATTCGTGGCATGGTCGCGGCAAAATGGTTAGACCCGGCCAAGGCAGCTACTTTAAAATTTCCTACGATTAAGCCACGCGTCACCTCTGGCGCGCTCGCCGGCCCTCGCGGTTACGTGATTTCATGGGTAGAACACGAACTCGGCAAACTCGGCTTCACTGAGGAACAACTTCAGGTCGGCGGTTACGTCATTAAAACGACGTTGGAAAAGAAAGCGCAGGAAGCCGCCGTTGATGCAGTGGATCGTCGTACCCCAGCTAAAGCGCCCGCAAACTTACATATCGGTTTAGTTTCCATCCGCCCCGGCACTGGTGAGATCGTGGCTTTATATGGCGGTCGAGATTTCCTCGTCAATCAATACAACAGCGCTACTCAAGCAACAACTCAAGCCGGATCTACCTTTAAGCCATTTGCTCTTGTTGCCGCACTAGAGCAAGGAATACCTCTAACTTCAACCTGGGATGGTCAATCTCCACAAGTCTTTGATGATGCTGGTAAGCCCTATCCGGTATTTAATTACGGCAATGAGCAGTACGGAATCATCGACTTAATGAAGGCAACTGCCGAATCAGTAAACACCATTTTCGTTCCGCTGGGCATAAGAGTTGGTCCAGATAAAGTTGTCGATGTTGCTCGCCGCGCCGGAATTCCAACTTCAGTCGGAATGATCGGAACGCCATCAGTCACGCTTGGTGTGGCTAGTCCACATGTCATAGACGTAGCCGCCGCTTATGCCACCTTTGCCGCGCAAGGCGTTTACGCCAAACCATTTATCGTGAAAGAAGTACTGGGCTCTAATTCTGGGGTTCTGTATCAATCACGAGTTGTTGCCCAACAAGTTTTTGCCACCGATGTTATGGCTGACCTCACCACCGCACTACAAGAAGTCACTTCAGTCGGAACCGCTGCCGCTGCAGTTGCCGATCTAGGTAGACCCAGTGCAGGAAAGACCGGTACGACAACCGATAACGCTTCAGCGTGGTTCTCTGGCTACACCCCACAGCTCGCAACTTCTGTTGCGCTCTTCCGCGACAATGCTTCTCAATCTCTTAATGGAATTGGTGGACTCAACGCGGTTACTGGTGGTTCGTTCCCTGCCAGGATTTGGGATCTCTATATGAAGAACGCACTCAAGAAAGTACCAATAGTTGATTTTCCTGCACCAGCAAATATTGGTGGAATTGATCCTGTCCCTTACGAAAGCGTTGTTCCTACTTTGGACCCCGCCTTGGCAGTGACTCCAACACCAACACCGGCGAAAAAGACTGTAAAGAAAAAACCGTAAGTAATGGTTAAGTACGCCACGAAGTCGATGATTGTGCTGGCACTGCTCGGCGCGCTGCTCTCTTTCGCAAAATTCGATCATTGTCGTAACAGTGGTTGGGGAACTCCCGATGTCTATGTACACGCTTGTTATTCTGATTTGTCGGCTTTGTATGGCGACCGTGGTTTAAATACCCACCAGTGGCCATATTCCAGCGATACTAAATCTGTTGAATACCCACCAGGAACTGCAATGGTGATGTGGGCAAGCTCGTGGTTAGTTCCTCATGCCGCCACCAACTACAAATTTTATTTTGATGTTAACGCGCTACTCATAGCTCTGCTCTTCATTGGAACGGCATTAATTATTTCGCGAATGAATCCCAAGTATTGGTATCTCTTACCGCTTAGCCCAGCAGTTATCGCTTCGCTGTATATTAATTGGGATATTTGGGCCGTTATTTCTGCGGTCGCTGCTATTTACTATTTCGATAAAAGAAAGTTTGACCGAAGTGCGCTCTGGCTTGGACTCTCGATTGCCACGAAATTCTTTCCGATAGTTTTGCTCATCCCGATCGCCCTTATTTTTTATCGTAAGTCCAAGATAAAAGCGCTTATTCGATATTCGGTAATTTCACTTGGTTCGTGGTTACTGCTCAATCTTCCATTTATTCTCACAACTCCAACTGGGTGGTGGCGGTTCTTCAAACTCAATGGCGAACGTGGCGCTGATTTTGGATCGCTCTGGTATGGGTTACAACTTTTCGGTATCAACATAAAACACGTCAACAATTTTGCGGTTTTACTCTTCCTTATTGGTGCGGCAGCTTTTGCCTATTACTTCTTCCTCATCAAGCGCGTACCGCGATTGGCAACTGTCGCTTTTTTGATCGTTGCGGTCTTTACATCGACCAGCAAGGTGTACTCACCTCAGTACATCGTCTGGCTCACACCGCTGGCAATCTTGGCCATGGGGCGACGCAACCTACGGCGAGATTTCTGGATCTGGCAGGCCGGCGAGGCGATTTATCACTTGGCGATCTGGGAGTACCTCGCCAGTTACACCGGCTCTCACTTTGGTCTTCCCGCCAAGGGCTATGCCCTCTCCATCTTTATTCGTCTGGCCACCACCGCCTGGTTCGCCTCACGCTTAATAACCACCTCATCCACACGGGAAATCCAGCCACAGGAGCTCGAATTTCTCTCCATCGCCACTGACGGTTACGCTTAGCCTTCCTCTCCAAGGGATGTCACACCGTGGCTTCGCCGGAGAGTCGCATAACCCTCCTGCCGCGGAAATACCGTGGCCGCTTTAGTCCAGAGGAGGTGGGGTTAACGCATGCGTCATTATGAACTCATGGTCATTCTCGATCCTGAATTAGAAGAGCGCACAGTCGCACCAAGCCTTGAGACGTATCTCAAGATCATCAAAGACAGTGGTGGCCGAGTCGACAAGCTCGACATTTGGGGCCGCCGTCGTATGTCCTTCGAAATCAATAAGAAGCCCGAAGGAATTTACGCTGTCGTTGATATGCACTGTGGTCCAGATGCAATCAAAGAGTTGGATCGCCAACTTAATTTGAACGAAGCTGTTCTGCGCACAAAAGTTGTTCGGCCAGAATAATTTCAACACTAATTTAAAAATAAGTTAGAGAAGAGAGAAGAGAAAATGGCAGCTGGAGATACCAACATCACCATGATCGGTAACCTTGTCAACGATCCTGAACTTCGCTTCACCCCTTCCGGTGCAGCAGTTGCAAAGTTCACCGTTGCATCCACTCCCCGCTATCTCGACAAAAACACCAACGAATGGAAAGACGGCGACAGCCTCTTCTTGAGTTGCCAGATTTGGCGTCAAGCGGCAGAAAACGTTGCAGAATCTTTGACTCGCGGAATGCGCGTCATTGTTTCTGGTCGTTTAAAGCAACGCTCGTACGAAACCAAAGAAGGCGAAAAGCGCACCGTATTTGAGGTTGAGGTTGATGAAGTAGGTCCATCACTTCGCAACGCAACCGCAAAGGTCACCAAGACAACTCGTCAAAGTGGCGGCGCAGCTACCGGTGGATTCTCTCCAATTGAAACTGCATCTTCGGACGATCCATGGTCAGCAGCACCAGTCGGTGGCGGATGGGCCACAACTGGTTCGGATGATCAACCTCCGTTCTAACTAACCAACCATTCCCGTTATCCGTAACGGGGCATCCAATATTTCTACTCGCTGGCGAACCCAACGAGCAGGAGATTTAACTAAGGAGCACCAAAGTGGGCGCAAGAAGCAATAAGACGCTGAAGCCAAAACCAAAGCAAACAAAGATGTCGGCTGCAGCAATGAAGAAGTTCAAGAAGAAGCCATGTCCCTTCTGCCGTGAAAAGGCAACCTATATCGACTACAAGGACATCGCTCTTCTTCGTAAATTTATCTCCGATCGCGGCAAGATCCGTGCTCGCCGAGTAACAGGTGCTTGCACCCAACACCAACGTCAGATTGCCGCAGCTGTGAAGAACAGCCGCGAAATGGCACTTCTGCCTTACACCTCTACCGCCCGATAAGGAGAGCGACTAATGAAACTCATTCTTACTCGCGAAGTAGCAGGCCTAGGCCACGCTGGTGATGTTGTAACCGTCAAAGACGGCTATGCCCGTAACTTCCTCCTTCCTCGCGGCAATGCAATTGCCTGGAGCAAGGGTGGCGAAGTTCAGATTGAAGGAATTCGTCGTGCCCGTTCGGCTCGCGAAATCCGCGATCTCGATCACGCCAAGGAGATCAAGGCAGCTCTCGAATCTGCAGAAGTAACAGTCAAGGCCAAGGTCGGTTCCACCGGCTCACTCTTTGGTTCCGTTACCGATAAAGATGTTGCAGCAGCGCTGAAGTCAGCCACTGGAATTGATGTCGATCGTCATCGCATCAAGATCGATGGCCACATCAAGAAGCTGGGCAAGTACACCGTCAAGGTTGGCTTGCACGCTCAGATTTCTGCCAACGTATCGATCGTGGTAGCTGCAATCTAAGTACCTGATTCAACAAAACAGCCCCACTCGCCCGATGGTGAGATGGGGCTGTTTCACTATGTAAGACAGAAGAATAAATCTTTACCCACAGCTTGGGCGTGAGATTTGAGCGTGGAATCCCCTTCCTCACGGAGTTATCCACCCTTTATACACACCCTCTCCACCAATAAAGCGAAGATATCCACGCGCTCTCCACAGCTCCACACACAGAGATAGCCCCACTCGTTCTTACCTTTAGCACCTGCCTCACTAAGTTTGGCCCTGGTTAGAAAATATTCGTGTCAGTCCTAGGTTGGAGGATGTGGTTATGAGCATCGCTGAACTCCCCGGACGCAGCGGGCAATCCAACAACCGCCCCGTCGAATTCGAACGCACCCCACCCCAAGACCTCATCGCCGAACAAGGCGTGCTCGGCGGAATGTTGTTATCCAAGGATGCAATCGCCGACGTTATTGAAGTCCTTAAGGAGCGCGACTTCTATCGCCCCGCCCACGAACTTATCTTCGATGCCATTCTCGATCTTTACGGACGAGGCGAGCCTGCCGATCCAGTGACCGTCGCCTCCGAACTCACCAAACGTGGCGATATTGCGCGTGCAGGTGGCGCGCCATATCTCCACACACTTATCTCCTCCGTTCCGACCGCCGCCAACGCTGGTTACTACGCGCGCATTGTGCGCGACCACGCCGTGCTCCGCCGTCTCGTTGAAGCCGGTACCAAGATTGTGCAGCTAGGTTATTCCGAAGAAGGCGAAGTCGATGATGTCGTCGACCAAGCTCAGGCCGAGATTTATCAGGTCACCGAACACCGCGCCAGTGAGGATTATGTTCGTCTCGCCGATCTTTTACCTCAAGCCCTTGATGAGATCGAAGCAATCTCGCAAGGCGTGGGCGGCGAAGGCGTTCTCACTGGTTTCAAAGATCTCGATCAATTAACTAATGGTCTTCACCCCGGCAACATGATTGTTCTGGCTGCTCGTCCTGCAGTTGGTAAATCAACTCTAGGTTTGGACATTGCACGCCATGCTGCCATTAAAAATGGTGATGCCGCAGTTATCTTCTCGCTGGAAATGAGCCGCTCTGAAATCACGATGCGTATGCTCTCGGCCGAAGCGCGTGTAGCCCTTAACAACATTCGCTCTGGTGCATTATCCGATACTGAATGGACCCAACTCGCAAAGTGCATGGGCGATATTTCTGAAGCGCCACTCTTCATTGATGACTCTCCTAATCTTTCGTTGATGGAGATTCGCGCCAAGGCTCGTCGCCTCAAGCAACGCCACAACCTCAAACTTATTGTCATCGACTATCTCCAGCTGATGACTGCTGGCAAACGCGTTGAAAACCGTCAACAAGAAGTATCTGAATTTTCACGTAACTTAAAGCTCCTCGCGAAAGAACTCGAAGTTCCGGTGATTGCCATCTCCCAGCTCAACCGCTCACCGGAACAACGAGCCGATAAGAAGCCAATGCTCTCTGACCTTCGTGAATCTGGTTCTATTGAACAGGATGCCGACGTCGTAATCCTGCTCCACCGCGATGATCTCTATGACAATCAAAATAGATCTGGCGAAGCAGATTTAATTATTGCCAAGCACCGTAACGGACCTACTCGCACCATCACCGTCAGCGCCCAACTTCACTTTGCTCGCTTTACCGATATGGCTCCAAGCTATTCATCGCAAGAGAGCTATCCAAAAGACAACTAGTTAATCGGCTCCAACAAGCCATTACTAACATCATAAATTGCACCCATCACTCTGATTCCTGGTGCAAGCAACGGATAGGTTTCAATTCGGACCACATCCATTTTTAGCGCCGCTATTGGATCTTTTACCGTTCGGATCTCAATACTTCTCGTATCCATCCCGGATTTCTCTTTAATCAGAGCGTGAATCTCTCGCTCTTCACCAGAGGCCATTCGACAGTCAGTGTGCGGCATAACCAGGATCCGTGTGACTCCGAGAAGATGGGTGGCAAGTACCAATGTACGTAAAACGTCTTCGGTCACGCGCGCACCGGCGTTACGCAAAATCTTGGCATCCCCCGCACGCATTCCCACGATGCGCAGTGGATCGATGCGAGAGTCCATGCATGTGACGATCGCCAAACCTTGGCGGGCTTCGCCGGTTAGCGCTTCGGATTTAAAACGATCGGCGAAATCGTGATTGGCCATGATCAGATCCGAGAAAACATCCATGGTTTGAATTTACCTTAAGACGCGGTCTTAGCGCGGTCGGCTAAGTAGATACCAACCAGTACAACAAATGCCCCGACGAGTTGAATGCCAGTGAATGCTTCATTGAGCCACCACCAACCGAAGACACCAGCAAGGATTGGCTCGAGCATTCCAATAACACTGCTCTTGGCGGCGCTGAGACCTTTTAATCCGCTGATCACACAGAAATAAGGAACGATGGTTCCCATAACAACAACCCAGAGGATGAGCGTCCAACCGGGCCACATCTGGCCAGCAAAGCGACCGTGCAGGTC
>CANCSL010000012.1 GCA_947380835.1 Actinomycetota bacterium
AGAACATCGAAATCCCCTTGCGCGCCGAGGACTTCACTCGCCCAAAGTCGCATCGCGGCCCGAAGTTCTGGCGTGCCGATGGTGACGGGATAACTCGGTGAATCTGCCGCATCTATTAACGCTTGTTGAATAAATGCTGGCGTTGGATCGACTGGCGTACCTTGTGAGAGATCGATGATTCCATCGGGGTGCGTCCTAGCCTTCGCTCCGTAAGGAGCTAGCCGATCCCATGGAAAATCAGGGAGTTTGATTTCTTACTCTTTGGTTTGAATGGGCAAAGAAACAATTTTGTTGTGGTCTGTGCCAGTTTGACCGACTTTGCTGGCGCCGCCAGGAGAACCAATTTCGACAAAGAACTCACTATTAACCGGGCCATACTCTTTCCACTGCGAAGGAATGTCATCTTCGTAATAGATAGCTTCTACGGGACATACGGGCTCGCATGCTCCGCAGTCAACACATTCATCAGGTTGGATGTAGAGCATCCGATTGCCCTCGTAGATGCAATCAACTGGACACTCCTCGATACAGGACTTGTCTTTGACGTCGACACAAGGTTCGGCAATTACGTAGGTCACGTTCGCTCCTCCAAAGAATTACATTTCGGTTTTTAAACTCTGCCTGACTGCTCTTAAGGGTACAGAATAGGGCTACACGAGGGGAGGATGACATGGTTGCTCGAATTTTGGACACATTGACCAGCAGCGTCGGCTCACGCGTCACCATTCGCCTTCACGATCCCGAAGGCGGATTTCGCGACCTGCTCGGAATCCTGGAAAGCCCATCCACGGTAAGAAAGAGAGATGGATCACTCGCATCCTTTCGCTGGCAAGATATTTTCGTTTGGAAAGTCATCCCCGAGAAGGCTCACCTAGCCGGCACTGGCTCTCCTCGCTCTTTGCGCATCATGGAACTAGAAGATTTGGCCGAAGCGACCTGGCCTGCTCCAGAAATTGAAGAATTCGGCGGCTGGAGATTCCGTGCGGGTTCAGGTTTTACTCGTAGGGCCAATTCTGTTCGCCCACGAGGAAAAGCTCCTTACGGAGAGCCCGGTCATGAATTCGGCAAGAGCCTTGATCACGTCGTTCAGTTTTACGCCGAACGTGGACTGCCACCTGTTTTCCATGTTGCCCTGCCCGTTTATGCCGAACTCGACGATGTGCTCGAAGAATATGGCTGGAAAACTTCCATCGAAGCCCACGTCATGATTGCCGATCGCAAAACCTTCGAAAATTTTCACTTCCGCCGCGGGAATTATTTCATTCATGTACTTAATCAACCCAGCGATAGATGGCTTGATATTCAGGGCGATCGCCAGGGCAAGGCCATCATGGCTTCTTACCCCTCGCAATACGTGGCCATTGAAATCGACGGGGCTTGGGTGGCCGCCGGGCGGATCTCCGACATTAATCAGTGGGGTGTTATTTCCCGCCTTTATGTTCAACCGGAATTTCGTCGAACCGGATTGGCCGTTGAGATTCTCTGTCAGCTCATTGCTCACAGCAACGCCGATAAATTTATGTTGCAAGTAGATATCAAGAACGGATCTGCTATTTCTCTCTACGAAAAATTTGAATTCCACGTACATCACAATTATCGGTATCGCCAATTATGAAAACTTTGCTCCGCCTCTACGACACAAAATCTCGGGAAGTTCAGACCATTTCCTCGGCCGATGGGAAGACAGTAAAGATTTACTGTTGCGGCCCCACCGTTTACCGCGATGCTCACGTCGGAAATTTAAGGACTTTTCTTCTCAGCGATCTCATTGTTCGAACGTTAAGTTTTCGGAAAATACCCGTTTATTTGGTGCAGAACATTACAGACGTCGGTCATATGAACGAGAACTTTGTTGACGGCAATTTAGTGGAATCTAGTGAAGACAAGATGGTGGCAGAAGCCAGTAAACGGCAGGTCTCTGCCCTTGCTATTGCGCGAGAATTCGAAAATAAATTTCATGAAGATCTTGCTCTTCTGAATATCACACCTGCCGACCTCTACCCCAGAGCAAGCGAAACGATAGATTTGATGGTCACAGCAATATCAAAATTAATTGCCAGTGGAAATGCTTATCAAGGAAGGGACGAGAGCATCTACTTCGCAGCTAACTCTTTTGCAGATTACGGCGCAATCAGTGGCAATCGCCTTGATGCGTTAAAACCAGGGCACCGGTACGAATATGTCGATGATGGTGCGAAAAGATTTCATGCCGATTGGGCGCTTTGGAAACGAGCCCACAATCGAACCGAAATGGTGTGGCAAACCCCCTGGGGAGAAGGTTTTCCTGGTTGGCACATCGAGTGTTCAGCTATGTCTTTGGAATACTTACAGGGACATGTTGACCTTCATTTAGGCGGAATAGACTTGCGTTTCCCTCACCACGAAAATGAAAGAGCCCAATCAAATTCTCTCCTGGCCGATGAAGAGGCCGTCGATCACTGGGTTCATGGTGAGCATCTTCTCTTCGAAGGAAGGAAGATGTCTAAGAGTTCAGGGAATGTCGTTTTAGTTAAAGATCTCATCACGCGCGGAATAGATCCGCTTGCCCTTCGCCTCTGCTTCTTAGAGAACCGCTATCGCAGTCAGATGGATCTGACTTGGGAGGCAATAAATGCTGCACATTCTGTAATCCAAAGATGGCGCGCAAGAATGTCAGAATGGAGCGAGAGCCAATCTTTAGATCAAGAGGTTATTGACCGCGAAGTCGAAGGTATGGTGGCAGACTTCGAAAATGATTTGGATACGCCAAAAGTAATTCAACGATTGCGTGCCATAGAGAAGGATCCCGAGCTAACTTCCGGCTGCAAACGGGAAATATTCGCCCGTATAGATAATCTCCTGGGGCTCGAACTCGAACGCGAAGCAGTTCAGGTAGAAATTAGTCCCGAGGTTTCGGAACTTTTAGCACTTCGAGAGCAAGCGCGAGCCCAAAAGAACTACGCCCTCAGCGACCAATTGCGAGACAAACTTCTTCTTTTAAAAATTGAAATCAGAGATACAGCTGAAGGTCAAAAGTGGGAAAGAATTTATTAGACGCGTTTTAAGCCGACAATTACCAAAAGCGAAATTCCAGCAAGGAGAAAGAAATTTCCCGTCGTGTTCCCCATTACCAATATTTCGAAACTAACTCCGTGCGTGCCAGCCCGCAAGACGATAGCCAACCAACCTATAGCCGCCGGTAATTTCAACCATCGAGATCCAGAGATGCTTCCCACCAAATATATCCCGACTGCAGTTTCAAGTAAGGCGAAAATTAAACCAATGGGCGCCCAAGCATTGTGAATGACCAGGGTTGAAAATCCCAGCACGACTCCGGCAGCGATGGCAAGGAGGAAGCGAACCATTCTCAAATAGTGCTCAGGCCTGCAAAGAGATCGGTTTCTCTGCCCTGCTCATCTAGAGATCCAGCTTTTTCACCTTTAACCAAGGTGTAATACTCATTTCCCCAAACATTGAGACCAACATTGTTGGAGAGTGCAAAGAACGGACCATCGACGGATATTTGGGTTTCATGTGCTTTCATCGCCGCCATTTTCGCATCTACATATTCGGAGCCGTCGATCAAAGTTGTGACGAGTTCATCGGGCTTTGCGAAGGGAAGATCATCTGCACTTTCCGCGCCGAAGAAATCAGATCCAATCTCTTTCATTTTATCTATGCCAGCTTGAATCACGGATCGAGGCATGGTATTCCAATAAATTTTGGAAATTTCCCACGGCTGACCTGCGCCATGATTTCTATCAGCAGCGAGTTCGGCTGCCCGCATAGCCACGCGATGAGCCTGAATATGGTCGGGATGACCGTATCCCCCAAATTCATCGTAGGTAACCAATACCTGAGGTTTGATTTCACGAATAATTTTCACGAGTTCAGCTGCCGCATCATCGAGATCGGCTTGCCAGAAAACATCAGTTCGATTGTTTGGTTCGGTACCCATCATTCCGCTGTCACGCCATTTGCGCTCAGGCGCTCCTAAGAAGCGATGGTCGCTAACGCCTAACAACTCCATTGCAGCAGCGAGTTCGGTTTCGCGGTGGGTTCCGAGCTGATCAGAATGCGTACTTGCCAAGTGGGCAAGATCGACAACAAGCACTTCGCCTTCTTCGCCACGCGTGCAGGTTACAAGCGTGACGGAGGCGCCATCAGCCACATATTTAGCCATGGTGGCGCCGTTGTTGATCGTCTCATCATCTGGATGAGCATGAACAAGGAGGAGGCGACGATCAGACATCTGAGCTCGATTCTTTAATCGGAATTTACAAGTACTAGTAGATAGGAAGTGAAGGGTCGATCTGCTTTACCCATGCAACGACGCCGCCGGCGACGTGTGTGGCATCTGCAAAACCAGCTTGTTTCAGGACTGCTAGACACTCGGCCGAGCGAACCCCAGATTTGCAGTGCAAAATAATGGGTACATCGTGAGGGAGAGATTCCAGAGCTGAGCCATCAATAAACCCCTGCTTGGGTATCAATGTAGCGCCAGGAATTTTCACGATATCCCACTCGCTAGGTTCACGAACATCGATCAACATGAATTTTTCGTGGTTATCCATTTTAGCTTTGAGTTCAGTTACGGAGATGGTGGAACCAGTTGATGCCGCTGCGGCACTTTCAGTCAGAACTCCACAAAAAGCTTCGTAGTCCGGCAATAATTCAGTTTGAGTTGGGTGATCGCTGCAGATCGGACAGTTAGGATCCTTGCGTACCTTTATTTTTCGGTAGGTCATTTCCAAGGCGTCGTAAATCATTAAAGAACCTACAAGTGGTTCACCGATTCCTGCGATTAATTTGATGGCTTCGGTAGTTTGGATCGAGCCAATAGAGGCACAGAGCACACCAAGAACTCCGCCTTCGGCACAGCTGGGGACCATTCCGGGTGGTGGTGGCTCGGGATACAAGCAGCGATAGCACGGACCGTACTCGGCCCAAAAAACGCTGGCTTGACCGTCAAAACGATAAATAGATCCCCATACATAAGGCTTCTTTAAAAGTACACATGCATCGTTGACTAAATAGCGCGTTGCAAAGTTGTCAGTGCCATCCACGATGAGGTCGTACTGAGAAAAGATTTCCATTACGTTATCGATATCGAGGCGTACATTGTGAATTTGCACATTTACGTACGGGTTAATTTCGGCAATGGATTCTTTTGCACTTAAGGCTTTGCTCTTACCAATATCAGATTGACCATGGATAATTTGTCGCTGCAAATTTGATTCATCGACCACATCGAATTCAACGATTCCGAGAGTTCCGACGCCGGCAGCGGCGAGATACATCAGGGCGGGAGAACCTAATCCACCAGCGCCAACGCAGAGGACTTTGGCGTTCATCAACCGACGTTGTCCGGCCATTCCGACATCCGGAATGATCAGATGGCGGCTATATCGTCGAACCTCATCTACCGTCAGGGCAGGACCAGGTTCAACTAGAGCGGGGATTGATGGGGGCACGGTCTCTCTTTTCTTCAGTGAGTACCTAAGGTAACCCACCCATTTTCGTGGATATTCCCTGCCACCGCAAAACAATGGGCGCTAAGCCCAAAAATCGATAAAAACTTATCTTCAAGCCCGCGTGAGGTCGTACGATTCAACGTATGACCACCGATATTGCAGGCCGTGGCCGACTCCCTCGGGATGAGCGGCGTGCTCAACTTCTGACCGCAGCCCTTGAAGTCTTCACCGCAGCTGGATATCACCAAGCCGCTATGGATGAAATTGCCGATAGAGCCAAGGTGAGCAAGCCCGTTCTCTATCAACATTTCCCATCCAAACTTGATCTCTATTTAGCGGTCCTAGACCTGCATATTGATTCCTTGGTCTTTGATATCCAAAAGGCAATTGCTTCGACCTCAGATAACGCGGACCGGGTACGAGCAACGGTGGATGCGTACTTTAGTTTCATCAATGATGAGGGCGAAGCTTTTCGATTGCTTTTCGAAAGCGATATGGCGGTTGAACCACAAGTTCGCGAACGACTTAACCGTATGACCTACGACTGCGCAGCAGCCGTCAGCGCTGTTATTTCTCTAGACACCGGCTTGGCTAAAGAAGCCTCCATGATGCTAGCCGTGGGCTTGATCGGAACCACCCAAACGGCGGCCCGGCATTGGTTAGAGCGCGATGGAAAAATAAATCGCGAAATAGCCGGTGAACTTGTTTCGAACCTTCTCTGGCGCGGTATTTCAGGCTTTCCCAAGTCTGCAAACTGACTCGCACCTGCTCGAATCGATGACTAAACTTCAGATATGACTACAAAGAAAAGCGCTGGAAACCACACAGATATCCGCATCGGAATCTCCGAAAGTTCTCAAGAGCTCAACATCGAAAGTGAATTGTCCCAGGATGTTGTATTGAAAACGGTTAAAGAAGCTCTAGAGAAGAATGAAGCGCTGGTTCTTGAAGATACCAAGGGCAGGAAAACCATTATTAGCTCGGCCAAAATTTCTTTCGTCGAAGTGGGCGAATCTGCCGAACGTCGAGTGGGTTTTGCAAATCTCTAGCTCTTGCTAGCAATATCTTCCAAAATAAAATAGGCCAATTCGCGATAGGCCAAGGCAACTTTCCCCGAATTGTCATTGTTTAATACTGACTTGCCCGTACTCTCTGCCGTCAGCACGCTGGCTGCACGCGGAATAGATGGCGCGAGCACCCTAGAATCACTTCCAAGAAGTTCCAGTGCGGGCGAATCGCTCGCTACTTGAGTGGGTAACGTCCCCAGCCAGTACGCAGAAGCGTCATGGCTCTTCTGCAAAACTTCTACAACTTCTTGAGTCTGAATAATTCCCCGAACACTTCCAAGGCCAGCGGTCGTCACTCCTAAATGAAAATCTGCCAGCAAAAGTGTGGCCATCCAAACCTGCGACAGTGTTGAAGGTGTATCTAAGATTATATAATCGAAGGGAGAATCCATCTGATCAAGCGACTTTTTAAAATTTTCGCTGATCGCGCTCAGAGACTTCTCTCGTTTTTCCAAATGCGAGAGCCGAGAATCTGAGGGCAGAAAAGAAAATCGTTCAGAAGTAGACACGATGGCAGATTCGGCAAAAGAGGAATTGTTAAAAAGATCGAAGGTCGTATCTCGCGGATTTTCTACTCCGAGCAAGAAAGTTAAGTTAGCAGTTGTAGTGCAATCAACGAGCAAAGTTCGTTTTCCGTACTCGGCAAAAGAAACCGCCAAGGCGTGCGCGGTCGTTGTTTTTCCAGTTCCGCCAGCAGGATTTACAACTGCAAGATACTGCGTCATGCCGAAACTCCTTGAGAAAATTTTGAACTGGGATTGCCCAGCCAAGATTCGGGAATAAGTCGAATCGAACTACGAAGTTGGCGCAGCGCCAGGTCTGTTGCCCGTACATGGCCAGGAAAAGATGGCAGGTGATACAAATTTCGAGCCCAATTCGGAAGCGAAGCCGTAGCAATTGCAGCCACACCTGCCCACGCTGGGGCAGCTAACGTGCCCAATCTCAGCGCAGTTGGCATGGGCGGGAAAGTTAAAAAGAGTGCGGCTCGCTTAGCATCTTCGCTAGCCGCCAATTCTGGCTGAATCGCATCGAAGTAGCTCTTCATCTCTGCCACGGAGGCAGGAACCACGCGGGCTTCTACGCCAACGAGCTCGGCAAATATGACCATTTCGGCCAGATATTGATCTTGTTCGGCTGCACTCAATACCAAACCAGATCTCACGGCGCAGTCCAAGAAAGAGTCCACCATCGCCATATGGACCCATAACAGCAGATGCGGATCATCAAGCCCGAGCTTGGAGTGAATGCCGCGCACTCGAGCCGCCAACGCTTCGGCTTGGTTTTTGGGACCGAATGTGAGAAGTCCAACGTAATCACCGGTTCGTTGCAATCGTCCCCAAGCATCTTCACGGAAGTTGGAATTTTGAGCAACGCCCGCCATTGCCTGAGGATGAAGCGCCTGCTGCAACAAGGCGCGAATCCCGCCTGCAAACATCGATGTGTCAGAGTGAATTCGTCTTGTCACGCTGTCAACGGGAAAGAGGGAATCTTCGCTCATAAATTGAAAAATCCCTTTATTGACTGCACAACCATCTCTACTGCGATGGCAGCCAATAAGAGACCAGCAATGCGCGCAACTAAGGTCACTCCGGATTCACGAATGAGACCCAAGATTTTTGTAGAGAACATCAAAGTAAGTCCTATGACTATATGAACCCCAATGATGGCCAGAGCTAAAGAAAATTTCTGCGTCCCAGTGTGGGCATATTGAACATACAAAATTGTTGTAACGATCGCACCAGGTCCCGCAAGCAGCGGGGTGCCAAGCGGAACCAGAGCAACATTGACATTCTCGTGCGCAACATCGGAAGTATCTTTTCCGGTCAGTAGTTCAAGAGAAATCAAAAGGAGCAAGAGGCCACCTGCACCTTGCAAAGCGTTTATCGATATATGAAGATAGCTGAGAATGAATTTGCCGAAGAGGGCGAACACCACAATCACAAAGAGTGAGACGGCTGCCCCTTGCCACGCCATGCGCACGCGCTGACGCTGATTGCGTCCGGATACCAACGAAAGAAAGATTGGAGTCGCACCAGGCGGATCCATAATCACGAGCAACGTGACAAATGCTTGTATGCCAAAAGTTACGGCTGATAGTGCGGCCATGTTTCTCATAGGGAAATTACCCTTCGCTCTCGAGCTCGCGACTCCAGCGCTTCCCACTGCTGTGGGTCGGTTGTGGACTCGGCTAGAACATTGAGTTTACCCGTCCCGTGGTAATCGCTGGAGCCAGTCACTACCAGGTCGAAATCACGCGCAATGTGCGAAAGAAGCTCGCGCTCTTCCAGATTCTGATCACGGTGATGCACTTCGATGCCATCTAAACCTGCCCCAACGAGGGATTGAATTACCGCTGGCTCAATAGTCCGGCCCCGAAGCGAGGCTAAAGGATGAGCAATTACTGCGACTCCCCCGGCACTTTTAATCAGCCGAATTACTTCTTCTGGCGTCGGCGAATAGTGGGATACGTAAAATCGCGAATTGTTATGGAGAAGTTCTGCAAAGGCTTCTTCACGATTTTTCACTAATCCTTTTGCAATTAGTGCATCTGCAAGATGCGGACGCCCCAAGGTTGCACCTTCCGACAATTGAGCTAAAACATCCGACATTTCTATCTGATAGCCATTGTCATTAAGTCTGCGAATGATTTTCTCCATGCGGCCATGCCGATTATCACGGGTTTGAGCCATAACTTCCTGGAGCGGCAAATAATCCGGATCAAAAAGTAACCCCAACATATGAACGCTTATGCCATCTTCAGTTTGACATGAAATTTCGGAGCCGAGTACCAAATCTAAGTTAGGTCGCAGATAGCGAACCGCTTCATCCCAACCGGAAATCGTGTCATGGTCAGTCAGCGCAACAACTTCAAGGCCGCGAGCAAGAGCCTTATTGATGAGTTCGCCTGGGGTATCCGTGCCATCGCTGGTGGCGGAATGGGTATGGAGATCGATCACGGTGTAAATCTACCGTGAAGCAATTATTCGGCTACTTTTGTGCGCAGAACAAAGATGGCACAGCCAACGAGCAACCCCACGATCCCTGGGATGATCCCCGCTGCTGGATGTTGACCCAACCACCATACCGCCAAGATGGCGCTCACTGGCACTTCGAAAAAAGTAATTAGTGAAACCACGGCTGGTGAAACTCGCTTCAGCGAAAGGTTGAACATCGTGTGCCCTAACAACTGCGCCCCACCAATAAGGGCAAGGACCAGCCACCACTGCTTTGCCGCAAAGTGAAAGAGCGGATAGCCGAACAAAAGCGAGACTGGCAAGACCGTTAATGCGCACATGCCATAACAAAAAACGGTGTATGTGCTGGTCGATAAAGTTCTTTGAGCCTTGGATCCGATAAGGACATAACCCGCGGCCAGGGCGGCGCATCCCAGCGCAGCAAGATCTCCGACAAAAGCACGGACCGATAAATGTAAATCAACGCCCGTGATCAAAAGAACCGAGAGAAAAGCAATCAACATTCCCAGCCATGCCTGGCGAGGAATTTTGTGCCCACGAATTTTCAGAAAGATGGCAGCAAAGATAGGTTGCATGGCGGTCAAGGCCGTTCCTGCAGCGACCGAACTCATGCGCATGGCAATAAAAAAACCTAGGAAATGTAGCGCGAGCAAGGCTCCGGACAGCAGCGACCACTTAATAGCAGTGCGTTGTT
Organism: Actinomycetota bacterium; assembly: GCA_947380835.1. Taxonomy (GTDB): domain Bacteria; phylum Actinomycetota; class Actinomycetes; order Nanopelagicales; family Nanopelagicaceae; genus CAIMZW01. The sequence goes on from CANCSL010000012.1 coordinate 10,190, forward strand.
CAGCGCTCTTCCACTCTTTTTTGACCATGGCAAATGGCAGCATGGTTAGCGCTCCGCCAAGATTTCGCCAAAAAATAAGGGTCGGAACCGGCATCGTGCTTAGGGCAATGACTGGGCCGGAGGTACCAATTCCAACTACCCCCAGGGCGAGAAAGGCAATATCTCGACCCTCGGGAAGAGCATTGTGATTATCGATACTCATTTAGTGAACGGTGAACCAAAGCATGCAAGCAACACAGACAAAGACAATGGCAATGATTACGCCATAAATAAAGCGCATCGTTTTTGTCGAGGTGTATTCGCCCATGAGGCGCTTATCTCTTGATATGCCAAACATATAAAGCAAAAGCGGGAGCAGCAGTACTGCATTAAGAATTTGAGTAAGAACCAAAATCGTGATGAGTGGGGCACCTGGAATAAGAATGAGGACAGCTGACAGGACAGTAATTGCAGCAAAAGTTCCATAAAAAAGCGGGGCTTCGCGGGGACCATCGTCCAGTGCTGCAGGACGTCCAGTGAGGTCAGAGACTGAGTAGGCAGTAGACAGTGGAAGAATTGATGCAGCCAGTAGTGCTGCTCCAATTAAACCAATCGCGAAAAGATCCTTCGCCAAAGTTCCAGCAAGAGGTTTGAGTGCTGCCGCAGCATCGGAAGCATCTTGAATAGAGATGTGTTGTTTATTGAGAGTAGCTGCGCAAGTGATGATAACGAAGAAACCGATAATTCCGGTCAGCATAGATCCGGTCCAAACATCTACTCGAAGTAGTTTCAGATCATCGCGGGTCAAACGTTTGTCTACTGCGTACGACTGGATAAATGCCAATCCCCAAGGTGCAAGTGTCGTACCTAAAGTCGCAGTTGCAATAAATACTGCGTCATGAGTGAAGGGCATCGACGGGACAACCATGCCGTGAAACGCCTTTCCCCAATCAGGATGAGAGAGGAAGCCAGCGATCACATAGGAGAGAAACACCGCTGAAAGCAAGAAGAAAACTTTCTCTACGCGAGCGAAGGATCCGCGAAGTACCAAGAAGGAGACGAGGAGCGCCGCAACCGGAACGGTGACGTAGCGGGAATACCCAAAGAGTTGACCAGCCGCAGCGATACCTGCAAATTCGGCAGTCATTGTGCCGACGTTGGCCAAAATCAATGCCACCGCGCTGAGGACTCCCGATCTGGCGCCATATTTTTGGCGAACCAAACCAATTAAACCTTGGCGAGTAACAACGCCAATTCGAGCTCCCAAATCTTGAAACAAAATCAATGCCAGGGTCGACACCACAAGTACCCAGAGCATTTGATAGCCATATTTGGCACCGAGAACCGAATATGTCGTGATTCCAGCGGGATCATCATCAGAGAGACCCGCGATTACACCCGGTCCCATGACAGATAAAAGCGCAGCGAGGCGAATCTTCCGCGGTGAAATGGCAGGCGAACCGGGCCGCTTTGTAGCGGTCTTCTTTACATCGCTCATGAAAGCGATCCGCTACCTGGGGAGAATCCTCGACGCTCAGAGAGAGAAGCAAGCGCATCTACCAGGTCATCGGCAAGAATTCGCCCGACTGGTTTGTTCTTGTCATCGACCACGATGACGGAGGAACCCCGGTTATTGGAAAATTCTTCGACTACCTCATCGAGCGGCGTATCCAGTTGAATTGCAGTCGGGTAGGGCGGTCCGATTAAAGTCGAGAGAAGTGCGGTGCTCTTGGCAGCTACGAGTTCGATGACTTGAATATGGTCAACTAATTTGCCTCGAGAATCAACAACAACCACGCCATCGGAAATATCACGCTCGCGATTACTGACTAAAAGTTTCAAGGCAGAAGCAACCGTGTCATTTTCGCGCACGATAAGAATATGCGTCGTCATGATTCCGCCAGCTAAAGTTTCGTCAAAAGAGACTAACTTGCGAAGTTGGCCGGCGAGTGCAGAATCCATTACTCCCAGAATGCTCTCTCGGTGTTCTTCATCGAGGTCACGAAGTACCTCTGCGCTCTCATCTGGTTCCATACGCGCCAATAAATCTGCAGATCGTTCGGAGGTTAATCCGCGAATTAAACCTTGAAGTTCTTCTTCTTCCATCTCCTCGAGCGCATCGGCTGCGAGTTCAGGATCAAGAAGTTCGATTAGAGCGCCTTGTTCACGGCCCGCTAAATCTTCAATGAGGTCAGCAAGGTCTGCTGGGCGCAATTGACTGAGTACTGCACGCGAACCGGAGGTTCGGACAACGCCAGACCCATCAGCAAGTGATGCAACCGTGGCCCAGTCGACGACATGCTCTGGAGTTGGCGTGCGGCGTATGGATCCGGGAAAAATACGGCGGAGAAAAGAAACGAAGGAGATATCCACTCCCACAACTCGAATCTCACGATCAAATGGCGCTAAATAGAGATCCGAGGAACGCACCACGCGCAGACCGTCGACATCAACAATTTGGTGGTCGATCACATCGGCGTCCAAAAGTGATTCACCTTCGCGGCGTTTGAAATCTTCTAGGTTTATTTTCGTGGTCGAAAGACGTATCTCATCCTTATTCAATGAGGAAATACGGGCCCCATTAATGAAAGATTTTCTATTTCCAACTTTTACGATGAGTCCGGAGACTGGTGGATACGTTTCTTCGCCATGTCGCACTACAACATCTACTAATTTTCCGATATCTCGGCCATCGATGTCCTTGACTGGACGCCCGATGAGACCTGCGACAGAGACCAATGAATCTCGGATGCTCTTTCTAGCGAGAACCGAATCTCGACGGCCAACTATCTTGCGCGCAACCGTGTTGATCCCGCTTGCTGGGGTCTGGGCGCGTGTCATGCGCTAAGTCTAGGTGTGCAGGGTTAACGGAATGCCAACAATTGATTTTGGTCGGATCATCAATTTTTCCAATAGCTGTGCGAATCCAAGCGCTGCCAGTGAATCGGGAGCGGCCAGAGAAATGGGCAGTCCTTGATCGCCACCTTCGCGCAAGGCCACATCAAAGGGGATCTTGGCCAGGAGCGATACATCTGCGCCAACAAGTGCTGAAAGCCGCTCGGCAGTTGCCTCACCGCCGCCACTTCCAAAAATCGAGATCGGCTCGCCGCAAGCGGGGCAGGCAGAATCCGACATATTTTCGACTACTCCGAGGATGTGTTGCTTCAACTGATGCGCTACGCGTCCGGCACGCTCTGCGACTTCAGCGGCTGCTACCTGAGGGGTAGTGACCACAAGGATTTCAGAGCCGGGGATAAGTTGCCCTAATGAGATAGCGATATCACCCGTGCCAGGTGGCAAATCAAGGAGCAATAAATCGAGATCGCCCCAATATGCATCGCTGAGTAGTTGTTCCAGAACTCGGTGGAGCAGCGGACCACGATAAACAATGGGATCTGCGCGTTCGGGTTTGAACATTTCCATGGATACAACTTTGACGCCAAAATTTTCAACCGGGATAAAGGTTTGATCGATGGCCGTTGGTCTGCGGTCGAGAATTCCCATCAATCTCGGAATCGAGTGACCGTATACATCGGCATCTAAGATGCCAACCTTCAATCCTTGTGCGGCAGCAGTCACAGCAAGATTGACAGTTACCGAAGACTTACCTACGCCACCTTTTCCAGATGCAATTCCTAAAACTCGAGTCAGAGAATCTGGCTGAGCAAAAGGAATAAATTTTTCGCGCCCACCACGCAATAATTTCTTGACGTTATTTCTCTGCTCTTCATTCATGGTTCCAAATTCGAGCTCGATGGAGGTGACGCCGTCAACACTGGAAAGCGCCGTAACCACATCGCTCTGCAACCGCTCGCGCATCGGACAGCCAGAAATAGTAAGAAGAATCTTGACTGAAATTACACCTGCCGAAAAATCCACCGACTCAACCATGCCCAAATCAGGCAAGGGGCGATGCAGTTCGGGATCTGAAACCGTTGCTAATGCAGCGTGCGCTGCGGCAATAATCTTTTCGTTACTCATAGGAGGTCAGGGTCAATCTTTGCCGACTTCTTAATCTCTTCGATTTCAGCCATGGGATTAGCGCCATCGAGAACATCACCGATGTGCTTCTTGATGAATTTCTTGGGGTGCAAATCCGTGACTTGGAGATCCTCATAACCAGGTCCAAGATTCTCGCGAAGTTCGGCAGTCGCGGCCTGAGACATGGCTCGAAGTTTGCGCACCATCTTGGCTGCTTCTGAAGCAACCTGAGGCAAACGATCAGGACCAACCAAAATCATGGCCAGCACTGCCAGCATGATGAACTCACCGGCTCCGATATTAAACATGGGCTAAGAGTAGTCGGTAGCGTAAACTACTTCTTCGCAATCAATTTGAGGGTAACTTCCTTGGTAATACCCGCTCGTTTGTATGTCAACGTCACGCCGTCTCCAACATTGTGGGTACGAACGGCCACAATAAGTTCGTCGGCATTGGCTACTGCCCGACCGTCGATGGCAGTTATGACATCTCCGGCGCGCAGACCTGCGTTGTCGGCCGGCCCGCCCGGAAGAATTGAATCTGCAGTCGTAGCGATTTTTGCTCCGATGCCCGTGAAACTGTTATCGAGCGAGAGCCCGATGATCGGATGAGTTGACGAGCCGGTCTTAATCAACTGTTCGGCGGTTTTCTTGGCTTGATTAATAGGAATAGCAAAACCAAGGCCGATCGACCCAGATTGACCGCTAAAACTTGAACCAAGCGATGCGATGGCCGAGTTAACGCCAATCACTGCACCAGCGGAGTCCACCAATGGTCCACCAGAATTTCCTGGATTAATTGCAGCATCTGTTTGCAGAGCGTTGATGAAGGAACTTTCGCCAGTGCCGCTGCCGGCAGTTACGGCACGATCTTTCGCGCTGATGATGCCTGAGGTTACAGTGCCGGCAAGGCCGAGCGGAGATCCAATTGCGATAACAGCGTCTCCGACTTTCACATCATCGCTATTTCCTAAAGTGAGTGCCGGTGCATCGGCAACTTCAATTTTAAGAACAGCCAGATCGTATGCGGCATCGCGTCCCACAATCTTTGCTGGAAAACTCTTGCCACTTTGTAAATTAACAGTGATGGTTCCGCCCCCAGCCGCAGCTGCTTCAACCACGTGATTATTGGTCACGATATAACCATTTGCATCGATGAAGAATCCCGATCCGGTATCGCCACCTGCGCCAGATTCAACTGAAACCGAAACTACCGAAGGAGAAACTCGAGCGGCAATTCCGGCAATGGAATTTGCAGCGCGTTCGATATTGGAATGTGTACTAACAAGGTGAGTAGACCCCGTTGCAAAATTGAATGCTCGGCCAGCCACTGAACCAACCGCGCCGGCAAGAATCGCAATCAGCACCACGAGACCTAGACCGATGGAGCGACGCGGTGGCTGCGCAATGTAAGGCACTGAAACGTGCGCTGGCTCGTAGGAGTTAAATGGCGCATTTTCTCGAGAAGTTGGCGTTGTCCACCACGGTGTATCTGACGGTGGAGTAGCAGATTTCTCTATAGGTGCCATTGATTCATCTGTGCTCAATTCAGTCCCCCAATAATTAAGCGTGAAACGTACATCCCTGACCGAGGCCATTCTTACCGAGTAAAGCCTAATAAAAGTTGAGAACTAGCCAAAATAAAACTTAATCTCAGGCGGAGGTTAGTTCTTGGTCGCGAGCAATACTCCGGCGCCAAGCGGGAGCAGGGTCGAATTCCAACGGGAATCCTCTTTAATGGCTCGAATCGCATCTCTCCTGGAGATGGTGTCAAAGTCCCGCTGGGTGGGGTCTGCGACTTTGCCGCCACCTAAGGCATAGTCAATAACGAGGACTCCGTGAGAATTGAGAAGTCGGTATCCCTCTTGAATAACATCGAAGAGATCCTGAGCAGGTCTGACAATCATGACGTCGTAATTTTGATCTGCCAGCTTTCCTACAACATCGATAATATTTCCAGTAATTAATCGATACCTCTGGGCCGAAAGACCTGACTCTTCAAAAACCTTTCGGGCACTTGCACTATTTTCGCGCTCGGTATCAATAGAGGTAAGTAATCCATCTTTGGCAAGACCTTGAAAAATCCACAACCCACTAACGCCAGAACCTGTTCCGATCTCCACAACAGATTTAGCCTGAGCTAGTTGGACAATAAATTTAATAAAACCGCAAACTGCCGTGGATGGATTGACCGAACCAATTTCTGCGCCATTGTTTCGCGCTTGCTGCATAAAGATATCTTCATGAGGATAGCTCTCAGCGAATGCTGACATGTCTCCGCGATTGGTCAGTGTCATAACGTTGCGATCCAGTCGATCAATAATCGGACGCCAAAAGCAGTGCCGCCTTTGGGATTCTCGCCCGAATCACTATCAGCACGAGCTGGGCCGGCAATATCAAAGTGCACCCAATTTCGCTTACCCGCAAAATGTTCTAGGAAGAGTGCTGCGGTAATGGATCCACCTTTGAAGTCAGGTTTTTCGGCCGTGTGATTGAAATCGGCGATAGTGCTCTGTAACGAAATTCGATATTCATCGACCAGAGGCATTGGCCATACTCGATCTCCGATCCGATCCCCAACGCGGGCGAAGGCCGAAAGCAATTTGGAATTTTGGCTATACATCGCGGCGTAATGGCGGCTGAGCCCCAAAGTGGCTGCGCCCGTAAGTGTTGCGACATCAATGAGATAAGTTGGATCTAGATTCTTATCGGCATATGCCAAACCATCTGCAAGGACTAATCGTCCTTCGGCATCTGTGTTAATGACTTCGACTGTAGTCCCGCCATATTGAGTGATGACGTCGGAAGGCCGCGTCGAAGTTCCGGAAAGTGAGTTCTCGGCGCACATCAAGAGAGCTGTGACTCTTACACGCGGCTTAATCTCGGGCATAGCAATGACAGTTGATAACACGGCAGCAGCGCCAGACATATCGCTCTTCATCGGCTGCATTACATCGTAAGGACGTTTTAACGAAATGCCGCCCGTGTCGTATGTGATTCCTTTACCTACTAAAACTACGTGGGGCCAATTGCGCGAGCCTTTGGGCGCGTAGGAAACTTTTATAAATCGCGGACCAGGTTTGGGCGATGAGTTGCCGATTGCATAGAGGCCGCCAAACTCTTTCAGCGCCGATCCACTTATAACTTCAATTTTCAAATCGCTTGATTTCGATTTGGTAATCATTGATTTTGCTTGAACTGCCATCCACGCGGGGGTTTTTATATTCGATGGTGTGTGAATCAAATCGCGAGCGCGCCAAACGGCCGAGCTTAAAGTTGTGGCATAGCCAACTTCTGTTTCATAGTTTCCGAAAATAATGAACTTCGCTGGTGAACCGATTGAAGTCGTTTTTAAATTCCAGAGATAACTGGAAGAAACCAGAGCAACCGAGTGAGCGACTGCCGCCTCTCGCTCTCGAGCGGTAGGGGATTTACGTGCGGCCAGACAAGCATCTAAAACAACTTTGCCGGAGTTCTTAACTTTTCTTCCCAGTGCCGAGCCGGCTTTGCGCAGATCGGACGTTGCCCCTTCCCCGACTCCGACTAAATAGATTCGGCGGATCGGGAATTTTGCGTGTGCAACTGGAACTTCAATAATTTCGCCAGCTTTGCCTGAAAAATCTGGCCATTGCATAAACGAGCTGGTGAAGTCGAAATTAACGAGCTCCTGCAGACCAGTAAGCACTTGGGATTTGATGATTTGATTTCCGGTATTGACGCCTAGGGCAACGGCATCAATCCCAGTCCAACTGAGGTTGGCCTTAAACGAAAGTTCTGGCTTTTGCTTCACAGACGAGAGGTTAGCGAACTACTACTTCTTAACGAGGGCAACTGCTGCCTGAAGGGCGTTGCCAAGATTTGTTGCTTCTTCGACATTGAGTTCGACGACCAAGCGGCCACCACCCTCGAGCGGAATGCGCATAACGAGACTACGGGCTTCCTTGGTGACTTCCATGGGTCCATCACCAGTGCGTGGTTTCATGGCTGCCATGTAATGACTCCTTATATGCGAGTTAATCGACCAAAAAGTGGAAATCTCTTACTGAGTACGGAGAAGTATCTCGCATGGAAGGGGTGGGTGGGAAATCGGCATGTGGAGTTAGAAAATCACTGATGTGAGCCAAATTTTCGGCTATTCCTCGCCTAGGAGAGCCGTGAGCAGCCGATTCTTAGCGCTGGAAATGACCGAAGCCACGGCACGTTCGGGTACTTGCAGGAGTTCTGCAATCTCCAGAGAGCTCTGAGATTTGAGGTAGTGGAGTGTCAATATGGCCCGTTCTTCCTCTGGCAGGCTGGCAATCAGCTCGGAGAGGGTATTTACGGCCACACCCCTCAGGTTACTAGTCGAGTCTGTGAACTAGTAGTTTCCGGAAGCGCCGCAGCGAAATATGTACCCCTATCAGGATCCCCGGGCGCATCAGCAGAAGAACTGGCCAGGGCGCATCTACCTCTTCAAACCAAGAGAAGCGAACTCCGCCATCAATCTCCTCGAGCCGAAAATCTCCGCGCCCCTTCAAAAGTGAACCTACGTGATCAACCGCGCAATATGTCGGCGGCTGCCACTGGGTGACCAGCATTTCATCAAGCAGGCCCAGCCGGCGCAGACCTCGAGCCGGCCTCGAAATTGGGAAGCGTTGGGCCGCAGGTCCGGTGAAGGCAATGATTCTTGGCCCTAAATCGTTACCGCTTGCCTGGTTGGTCCAAACTTTCGTCTGCAACATCCATTCTGACTGTCTCTCCCAGCTGACGAGAAACCTCCACACATCTTCTATTCGCAATGGAGCGGCGCGATCCACGATGTCGAGTTGGACTCGGAATTCGGAGAGTTTCATTTATAAAGAAATCGATGGAAGTGTTTGAGACAAGGTGTTCAACGTGGTGTCTACATCTGTGCACCAAGTGATTTTCTCTTCCTGGCCTGATTTCATAAATTCAAGTTCCTTCAAATGTTGGAGTGCTGCCTGCATGGGGCTGTAGACATCGAAGGGATCACACACCACAACTGGCTTTTCGTGGAAGCCTAAATATCTCCCCACCCAAATTTCAAAGAGTTCTTCCAAGGTGCCAATACCGCCAGGGAGAGCTACGAAGGCATCGGACATAGTTTCGATGAGACCTTTTCGTTCGCGCATATCCTTAACAACGTGAAGCTCGGATGAAGCACCATCGGCAAATTCAACGGATATAAGTTTTTCGGGAATGACGCCAAAGGTAAGCGCACCGTTCTCGCGCGCACCTTGCGCAACGGCCCCCATCATCGAGGTCTTGCCACCACCCCAAACTAAATCCCAACCTCGTTGGGCAATACCTGTGCCCAATTGATGAGCCAGATCCAAATATTTTTGATCCAACGATGGCGAAGAAGCGCAATAAACGGCAACTCTTGGCTTTCGAGATTCATTTGTCGCTTCGCTCATATATCGCAGTCTAGAACCTTTGCTAATGTTCTGGCATGACGAGTGCATTCGGCTTTGGGGTTTCAACGATCGCCGCCGACGGCTCTGTTCTTGACGTTTTTTACTCACACTTGGGGCTTGGCGGCATCGCATCTCAAAGCGCCCCTGACTTTTCCGGTTTGACCGAACCGGATCTGCTTCGTCAAGTAACTCGCCAGATCGTTGCCCTTGAAATCGATCTCTCCACTGCGCCCGCAACGGTTGCCGATGTATATCTACGATTGCATTTGCTTTCCCATCGCATCATTACTCCTCACGGAGCCAACCTCGATGGCACATTCGGAATTCTCAACAATGTGGTTTGGACATCCGCTGGTCCGTGCTTGCTTTCCACCTTTAACTCCCTTGCCCCAAAGTTGCGCGCCACGTTGGGTCAGCTCAGTATTTTTGCAGTCGATAAATTCCCGCGCATGGTCGATTACGTTATTCCTGACGGAATCCGCATTGCCGATGCTGATCGAGTTCGATTAGGTGCACATCTAGCCTCAGGCACCACCGTTATGCATGAAGGATTCGTTAACTTCAACGCTGGCACGTTAGGTAAATCCATGGTCGAAGGCCGTATCAGCGCTGGGGTCGTAGTCGGTGATGGCTCAGATATCGGTGGTGGCGCTTCGATTATGGGAACACTCAGCGGAGGCGGCAAAGAAGTAATCTCAATCGGCGAACGCTCACTTCTCGGTGCTAATTCTGGATTAGGTATTTCCCTTGGTGATGACTGCATCGTTGAAGCCGGCGTTTACATCACTGCAGGTTCAAAAATTAAGTTACCGGATGGCACTTCCGTAAAAGCCCGCGAACTCTCAGGCGCACATCAATTGATCTTCCGACGTAATTCGCAAGATGGATCCCTCGAAGCTCTTCCCAAGAGCGGTCAATGGGATGGCTTGAATTCGGTATTACACAACAACTAACTCGCGCTTGGAGTTGGTGTTGGCGTATCAGAAATTGTTGGCGTTGGTGTTGCAACTACCACAAGTGGAATATCAAACCAGGACGATGGCAATTTCAAGGCAACTTTAAATTCACTCACACTGAGCATCTTGGTTGTGCCGTCACTTGCCATCCCAAAAACCGCAAGGACCGCATTGGCCACGCTTCGAGTAGCAACTTCATATCGAGCGACATCGGGCAATCCAAAAGCCGCCGCCATTGCACTTTGCGAAATGGATCGAGTCCACAGGGCATAATTTGGATTCAAGATCGGATCAAGACTCCAGGGATCTGCAACATTTACCAAATAAGGAAACTTCGTTCCCCACACATCTTCGCTACGTTGAGTTTGGCCACCGCTTGAGGAGAAGAAATAGACGTTGATCGGCTTATTTTTATAAGTAATCACTTGCGCGTGGTTGGAGTCAGAAACTGTTGCGTCAACAGCGGCCTTCCAAAACTTGCCGTATTTTAATTCGGTCTCTTTCGCATAACCGATGTATGCCTGGTCATATTTTGAATTGTAAATCTGGCAATCGCAATCCTTCTTTATCTTTCCCATTCGACTAACGGCATAGGTGCGAGATGCAATAACTTGGGCTTGCAATGCCGCTCTCGGCCACGACGAAGGTACTTCGCTGATTCCATAAAGATAGTCATCTTGAACTCGCATGGTGTCAGTAATTTCCAAGCGGTAACCGACTTTTGTAATTGGCACCGCTCGAACCTGAATCTGTCCGTATCGAAGTCTTGAAGAAGACGTGCCCGTATTTAATACAACCGCCCCCGATGAGGATGGATCTAAGGAATCTGTACCTGACCAACGAAGCGTAAAGAGATTGGAATCAGCAGCGATCTTGGGATTCCCAGTACCTGAAATGGCGACATGCACATTCTTGCCCACGATGGAAAATTTGTAGGTCGACCCTAGGGCGTACCCACCAATTGAAGGTGCTTCGGTGAAAGCGAGTGAATCTCCTTGGGCTGCGTCGCCCTTAATGATTTGGATCGCAGCTGTTGGAAATGTTTTATCCATGGCAAATGTGGCAGAAGACAATTGATGCCCAATATTTACTCGAATCAATCCACCGTCATCAACAGAATTTACTTGTGTCCCTGGAAAGTAGTAAGTAAGAATTTCTGTTGCGCTTTTCCCGGCGAGTGCTTGTGCTTTAGCACCGATTTGGCTTAAGCCGACGCCGTGCCCATAACCCGAACCAGAAATGACAAACGTGCTTGGAACGCTGTCGGCAGCTTGAGCAAGCGGCGAGAACAAACTTGCAAGACAAGCGAGCAGGAGAAATCGCTTCATTTTTCATTCTTCTTCGGGGAGAAGACCGCGCGGAGAAGTGAGAAATCCCCAACCCCAACTCATATGCATTGTTGCCAGCACGGAAGGAAGAACAATTTTTTCAAGAATTCCTTTTCCGATGACTAACGAACCGAGAACAATCAACAATAAGTAAATTGCGATCGGAAAGTAGAGAATTGAATTCACAAAAGAGCCCAAGATAAGAGATACAAGAATTCCGAGAACAGCTGTTGGTGGGGCTAAATATCGCAGATTGGTCGTTCCCGTGTGGTTACGCATGACCGCTCGGCGCCAGCGACCATACTCAAAATACTGTTTTGCCAGCGCTTTGAAAGTAGGGCGAGGGCGATAAGTCACGATTAATGACGGATCAAACCAAATTAATCCACCCGCCTGGCGCAGTCGAAAATTAAGTTCCCAATCTTGGGCTCGGGTGAAGCGTTCGTCATAGCCGCCAACAGCCAGCAGCGCCGACTTTTCGAAAGTACCTAGATAAACGGTGTCAGCGGGACCGGCTCCTCCGCCAGTGTGAAAACGAGCCGCACCCACTCCTAATGGCGAGCGCATGGCGGTGGCAACTGATTTTTCAAAGAGAGTCGTACCTTGCGCAGCCATAATTCCACCCACATTAACTGCCGACTTTTCCCTCAGCAGATGTACGGCTTGAGTTACATAATCTCGAGAAATCTCTGCATGACCGTCGATGCGACAAATAATCGGAAAGCGTGACGCCGCGATTGCAAGGTTGAGACCATTGGGGGTTCTTCCGGTCGGGCTCTCCACAATAACGACTCGATGCTCACTCTTCGCCAGATCGCGGGCTATCTCCATTGTTCGATCCTGGGATGGACCAATTGCCAAAATAACCTCAAACTCACCCTGATAGTCCTGTTGCAAGATCGCATTTATGGCAACTGCCAGATGGCGCTCTTCATTCAAAATCGGAAGAACAATGGACACTCCCGGATGTTGCACAGCCCGGTGTGTGGCATTTTCTACATTTTCTGAGGTCATAGAGTTCACACGGTACCGTTTTCGAGCACTACTATCGGGCTAATGACGCTGAGAATCTCGGTAATTGGGACTGGCTACCTAGGAGTCACCCATGCTGCGTGCATGGCTTCCTTAGGTTTCACAGTCATCGGCATAGACATTGATCCCACAAAAATCGCTCAACTCTCAGCCGGAATTCTCCCTTTCTACGAACCGGGACTAGAAGATCTTCTCAAAACCGAACTGGCGACTGGGCGACTTACCTTTTCATCCCAAATTTCTGACGCCACCGATTGCGATGTTCACTTCATCTGCGTCGGAACCCCGCAGGTAAAAGATGGATTAGCCGCAGATGTTTCTTACGTCCATAACTCGATTCGCACCTTGGCCGCGGTCGCAAAATCCGGCTCACTTCTTGTCGGAAAGTCCACAGTTCCGGTCGGCACTGCAGAACGGTTGCGCAAAGAAATCCTGGAAATAAACCCCGAACTAGATCTGGCATGGAATCCGGAATTTCTCCGAGAAGGGTTCGCAGTTGAGGACACTCTGCACCCAAATCGGCTTGTGGTCGGAGTGGTCAATGATCAGGCTGAACACATTCTTAGAGAGGTCTATGCCAAAAATCTGGGCGAAGGTACTCCTTGGATTCGCGCCGATCTGCCAACGTCCGAGCTCGTCAAGGTCGCCGCTAACTCATTTCTCGCCACGAAAATTTCATTTATCAACGCCATGGCCGAAGTGTGCGAAGCCGCTGGTGGCGATGTCACCGTTTTGGCTGACGCTATTGGCTACGACCCCCGCATTGGTCACAAATTCTTGGGCGCAGGTATTGGTTTTGGCGGCGGATGTCTGCCTAAAGACCTGCGCGCATTTATGGCGAGATCGAAGGAACTCGGAGCGGATCGCGCTTTAGATTTCTTGCGCGAAATCGATGCCATTAATTTGCGAGCCCGAGCTCGCATTATTGACCTGGTCAGGCGAGACCTCTCTGATGACTTATTGGGTAAGAAAATCGCAATTTTGGGTGCTGCCTTTAAACCCGATAGCGATGATGTGCGCGACTCCCCTGCATTAGATATTGCCGCACAAATTCAAGCAGCCGGCGCTTCGGTAACTATTTATGATCCTAAGGCGATGGATAGCGCTCGAAAGCGTTTCCCGGCGTTGACGTATTCAGCTTCTATTAAAGAATGTATGACAGGCGCTGATTTAGTTTTGCATTTAACCGAATGGAAAGAATTCCAAAGCATCGATCCACGAGAATATATTTCTATTGTGCGCAACCCGATCATGATTGACGGCCGCAACAAATTGAATCGTGAAGAATGGCAAGCTGCAGGTTGGACTTTTCGAGCGCTGGGTCGATCTTCTAAATATTAATTAAATCCTGGCTTCACTCCACGCTTTGCCTTCAAGTTCTTTCCTTTTTCAAGAGATTCAACGCGTGCGCTCTCGCGCAACTGATCCACTTTTGCCGCGATGGCCTCACTAGATATTCCCAAAATTCGCGCTGCTAATAACCCAGCGTTTCGAGCATTTCCCACTCCAACAGTGGCTACGGGAATACCCGCGGGCATCTGGACAATAGAGAGAAGTGAATCCATGCCATCCAAATGCTTTAGAGCCACTGGAACTCCGATGACGGGCAATGATGTAGACGAAGCGATCATTCCGGGAAGGTGCGCTGCACCGCCGGCGCCAGCGATTATGACTTTGACTCCTTGATCGGCCGCAGATTTAGCAAAATCCAACATCTCTTGTGGGGTGCGATGCGCACTAACTACATCGACTTCGTACTCGATCCCGCATTCATCAAGTACCAATGCCGCCGCTTCCATTGTTGGCCAATCGGAATCGGATCCCATAACAATCGCAACGGTTTTACTCATCGATCGCTCCACCTATGTAGTCAACTGCATGGCTAATCTCTTCGCGCAATTCTACGAGATCGGTCCCAATTGCGGTGACATGTCCGATCTTTCTACCAAGTCTTACTTCCTTGCCATATTGATGAAATTTGAGCGCAGGGTTCCGCGCCATTAAATGTAGATAGGGACGGTACAGATCGGACTTCTCCCCACCCAACACATTACCCATCACCGCGAATGGGGCAACCATTGCTGTAGAGCCCAAAGGTAGATCTAAAATGGCGCGCAGGTGCTGTTCAAATTGGCTAGTCACGGAACCTTCGATACTCCAGTGGCCGGAATTATGTGGGCGAAGAGCAAGCTCATTTATTACTAGGTTTTTTCCCACTACAAAAATCTCGACTGCCATGACCCCAACGAGACCAATACCTTGAGCGATCACAAGTGCAATCTCTTGAGCCCGCACCGCAAGTTCTAGTGAAAGATCTGGCGCGGGAGTAATCGTTGATGTGCAGATGCCATCAGTTTGAACTGTAAGCGTGGGTGACCAGGTAGATGCCTGTCCGTGAGGAGATCGCGCGACCATGACTGAGATCTCGTAATCAAACGCTAACTTCTCTTCGAGCAGAAGTGGCGCATTAACTGATGAATGCAGATTATTTAGTGAATTATTATCTGCAATAACAAAAACTCCCCTGCCGTCATAACCTCCGGAGATTGTCTTTGCGATCAATGGAAATGGGATCTGGGATTCTCCCCCGTCAAAACTGATCCACTTGGGATTGGGAAGACCTAGCTCATCCATCTTTTTGCGCATCTCGATTTTATTCTGCGAGAAGATAAATGAATCAGATTTTGGGTAAACGCGAACTCCAGAACTTTCAAGAGTACGAATTACCGACTGCGGAATAAGTTCATGTTCAAAAGTTATGACATCGCAACCACGAGCAAAATTAATCACATCTTCAACGTTGGCGTAATCGCCAACAACAAATTCACAAATTTGTGCTGCTGAATCAGTTGCGGATGCGGCGAGGGTAACAAGATGAATCCCAAGGTCGTTGGCAGGAACCGCCATCATCCGAGCTAATTGACCGGCGCCGATTACTCCGACTCGGGGAAATGTCATGGAAGTAGATTACTTGAACGGGCTAGCGGAGGTGAACGACGTCGCCAACGGTGACACGTTCGCCATTGGCCAGTTCAAGCGCCCCGTCTGATCCAACATTTACCGCCTGCGAATAAAGCTCTTCCCCATCGGGAAGCATTACTCTGACGTTTTGACCCAATGTGGCATTGCTCGATTTGTACGCTGAAATTAAATCTTGACCTTCATTCCACGAAGCGAACGTATTTTTCAAATTTCGCAATATTCCGATCAATATTTCCGTTCGTTCTAGTTCTACTCCGAGTTCGAGATACATAGAGGAAGCTGTCGAAACTGGAAGATTTTCTCGGGAGGTGTTGACGTTAATTCCAATGCCCACGATCACTCCAGAATTGAAACTTTCACAAAGTATTCCGGCAATTTTTCCGCCAGCAGCAAGCACATCATTCGGCCATTTCGTTTGAAAAGTTGCTGAGCCTGCTTGGTCGTTAAGAGTTTGCGCAACGCTCATACCCACAAGTAGGGGAAGCACGCCCCATTTTTCGCGCTCTACCTTGGGCTCTACAAATAGAGAGAAGAGCAGACCAGCATCGGGGACAGATTCGAAACTGCGATCCAAACGACCGCGACCTTTGCTCTGGAAATCTGCAGTTACAACGTCGCCATGCCTGGGTTGTGACAACCGAATCACATCTTGCGTGGAATCCACTTCAGAAAAAGTCTTTACTCGCCAGTAGCCATCAGCAAAAGCTGACGTTAACTTTTCTCCATCGAGAGTCGAACGTTTCACCTGGTGCCTCATCACTAGTACCGTAGGGGGCGTGACTGATGATATTCGTACCACGGCCGGAAAGAACGCAGATCTACGTAGACGCAGACTTGAGGCGATCAACTCCGCCTCCGAGAGCGCTATAGAAAAGCGTCACGCAAAAGGAAAGATGACAGCGCGCGAGCGCATCGAAAAGCTCGTTGACCCAGG
>CANCSL010000013.1 GCA_947380835.1 Actinomycetota bacterium
GATTTTCTCACCAGCGATTTCTATTCTCAGGAAGAGATCATTTCGGCGCTTTCAGAATTAAGCCAGGCCAACCTCTTGGTTATAGCAAAGGAAAAATTATCGACGACCGCTCCAGTGACTTCAGAGAGCCATCGGATTTCAGAACTTCGAATCTCACCTGAGGCTAACTTAGCAACGTGGTATTCAGCCACACAGAACGATGGCCGGGATCTCGTTAAAGCCCGCACCGATTTCTCGATTCTGATCTTTGGCTCCTCCCGTATGGCCATCGCCCTTTATTCCATTTTGCAAGCCAGCGGTTTTAGCCAGACCAAAATAATTTCTGGCGAACGTTCAAAATTTACGACCTCAGGTAATCGAGCTAGTTCAACACACATTCGAGTCGACGAAATCTGCGGACTCAACATAACGCTGGCTGATGTTGGGAAAACTCGCGGTGAAACCATCACCAAGATTCGCCACTCTGCTCAACTCGTACCCGATAAACACGCAAACTTTCCGGCGATTCCCGACCTCGTCATTTCTACCGAGACGGCCCAACCTGATTACATTCAAAGATGGATGAGTGAGGGCGTGGCACATCTTCAAATCTCCAACCTCAACGAAAGTTTCATTGAAGTAGGGCCGCTAGTGATTCCTGGGATGAGCCCGTGTCTTCGCTGTGTAGGGATGCAGAAATTTGGAGCGCACAAGATCCAAGCAATGGTGGAATTCTCCAATGCGATGGAGAGCGCACCAGAGCTCTCAAGTGCAAGCGCCGCAACGATTTCAGGGCTGGTAGCAGCCGCCACCATTCAATGGGCCGATACCCGACGCTCGCCCCTGATGCAGAAATCAATTCGCTACAACCTGCTCGACATTTGTAACCCAGAACACATTTACTGGCAGCCTCACATCTTCTGCGGATGTCTGGAAGTTATATAACAATGCGCTAATGGCTAATGAGATTCCCCGCTCTACGACAACAAGAACCGCAAAGATGGCTTCACTCCCCCTTTCACTCGCGGGGCGAAGTGTGGTCGGTTTTGGCCGCCAACTTGTTGGCCAATCGGGAACGATGGTCTTCAGCGAAATTCAAGAAAAGACGGCCGAGCAAGTCTTTAAAGTCTTAGGTGAACTTAAGGGCGGGGCGATGAAATTCGGGCAGGCGCTCTCTGTCTTCGAAGCCGCACTTCCCGAGGAAATTGCCAAGCCTTATCGCGAAACCCTGACAAAACTTCAAGAGGCGGCGCCTCCGCTTCCAGCCCGCGTTGTCCATAGCGTTTTAGCAAAAGAGTTAGGCGAGGATTGGCGCGATCATTTCTCGGTCTTCAATGACAAACCTGCCGCCTCTGCTTCCATCGGACAAGTGCATAAAGCTATTTGGAAAGATGGCCGAACTGTTGCGGTAAAGATTCAGTATCCCGGAGCCGGAGATGCGCTCATTTCCGATCTCAATCAAATACAACGCTTCGCCAAGATTTTCCAATTGTTTATGCCTGGCTTGGAAATGAAACCCATCTTGGAAGAACTTCGCGCGCGCATTATCGAAGAGGTCGACTACCGCTTTGAAGCTGAGGCTCAGCAGAAATATTCCGAAGTCTTTGAAGGCGATCCTGACATTGCGATTCCAAAATTAGTGATGGCATCGGACAAAGTAATCGTTAGTGAGTGGTTAGAGGGAACCCCTCTCTCCAAGATCATCGCTAAGGGAACTAGAGCGCAGCGCAATAACGCTGGAATCAAGTTGGCGCGTTTTCATTTCACCTCTCCAGATCGCGCCGGTCTGTTGCATGCCGACCCACACCCCGGAAACTTCCGATTGCTCGACGATGGTCGGCTTGGAGTCTTGGACTTCGGTGCCTGTAATCGCCTGCCCAATGGTTTCCCAGAACCAATGAAGCGACTGCTCAAGAGCGCTCTCGATGATGATGCCACCGCTCTTTATCAAGGCTTTAAAGAGGATGGTTTCATCCTGCCCGAAGTCGATGTAGATCCCAATTTAGTATTGGATTTTCTCGTTCCTTTGGTATCGCCACTTCGCACTCAAACTTTCAAATACTCGCGTGAATGGTTACGTGAACAGAGTGCCCGCGTTGGAGATCCCCGTAATCCCACCGCCAAGATCGGCTTTCAGCTCAATCTCCCGCCAGAGTATGTGCTGATTCACCGAGTCACCTTGGGCACCACTGGCATCTTCTGCCAACTAGAGGCCGAAGGAAATTTCCGAGATGAAGCGCTCTCCTGGTTTCCAGATCTCAAACCTCTAGCAAGCGTGAAGTAAAACTAGCCAGCTAATTCTTGGTACTTGCGGGAATTAGCCAGCTAATTCTTGGTTCTTGCGGGAATTAGCCAGCTAATTCCATGTCTTTCCGTTCCAGCCTGGGACGCCCCGGCTGACGCTTCGCCAGCACCGCCCGACCATCGTCGAAGAGCTCTCCGCCCCATACGCCACATGGTTCGGCCCGAGAAAGCGCACCTTCCAGACAAGCGAGTCTGACCGGACACTCTCCACAGAGCGACTTGGCAAAGGCGATCATTGCCGGTGTCTCAGCGAAAAAGGTTTCGGGGTCGACGCTGTGGCAAGGCAGATCAAAGCCCGGTGCCGCAGTGCCATAAGCGCTGTCGTAGCCATCTGACGGCGCAGTTACATCACGTAACCCAACCTTGGCGTTGGCTCCTTCTGCCCAGCCTGGTACTAGCAGTTCGCTAAAGAGAACAGTCATTGTTCCCACCTCCCTTTTTCCTTTTTCTTGGCGCTTCTCGTGTAGTGCTTCTCGAGCTTCTCTTTTCCTAATCTCTGCGGAAAATAAAAAAGACCGCTAAATCCAGTAATGGATTTGCGGCCTCTTGGCTGATCTTCGGGTTATCCGATAGAACTCCAAGTTCCGCATTTTCCATACTTTGTGTAATTGGCGTGGTTGGTATTGGCTGCAAAATTGGTGGCCGCCGGTGTTGCCCATACTGTGGTGCGTGAATGGGTAGCATCAAAACCAGCGAGGAAGCCAAAAGCAGCGGTTTTAACTGACTTTTGAGCAGCAGAAATAGAACCGATAGTTGAAGTCATCTTCATCGTCCTACTCCTCTCTCGTTTGTCTTGCTCTTGCCTTGCCCTTGCATTCTCGATGCTCGAGAACCTTGAATCGTTAGAGTAAACGAAAGGCTCTCGCGGATGCAACTTAATTATTTGAGAGCTGCCAGAAACGGGCTAGGCGTTCCCGCATACGAGAGATGAACCTGTTCTTTTGCTCGCGTTAAGCCCACGTAAAACAGACGGCGCTCTTCATTGATGTCATTACCCATCGGTAGCACTCCATCAGCGATACCTACGAGAAAGACGTGATCCCATTCCAGCCCCTTGGCGGCATGCAGAGTTGCCAGCAATACTCCCGGCAAAGTTGGCGGATTATTTTGCTCCGCCCGATCTTCAAGTTCCCGTAAGAAGGTGCGCATCGAGATTGCACCGTCGGCTTTGAGTTGACGGGCTAAACGCAAGAAGGCCTGAACATAATCTGAATCACCAAATGGCCTCAAGACCGAAACTAGATCTGAATACCAATCTCCATCTTCTGGCGGCAAGACGGATGCACTTCTAATTGCACGCATAGCATCCTTAACATCGGCGCGATCGAAGAAGCGCTCAGCACTTTTGAGTTGGGTGGGAATTTGGGATTGCTGAAGAGCGTTTTCGAAAGAAGTCAGCTGAGCATTTGTACGAGCGAGCACCGCAATCTCAATATGCTCAACATCTTTATCGCTCTGGTTATCAATGAGAGCCTTAATCCGACCCACTACTTCCTTCACTTCATCCGAGGTGGAACTGCTGCGATGAATCAATGGTTTCACGCCATGATCATTCATGGAGGACAGTTCCAAACCACTCTCTGCCTGCAGATTGCCCTGGCGCAAAATGGCATTGGCGGAATGGATAATTTCTGGAGTGGATCGATAGCCACGGGTTAGCCGAATAACTTTCGCTTCAGGATACTTTTGAGAAAAATTAAGTAGATAAGCGGAGGAAGCACCTGCAAAGGAGTAAATGGTCTGAGCAGCATCGCCGACAACGCAAATGTCATCTCGATTTCCCAGCCATAATTGCAGTAGTCGTTGTTGAAGTGGTGAGACATCCTGATACTCATCCACTGTGAAATACCGATATTGATCTCGAATTCGCTCGCGGACATCGCGATCTTCTTCCAACATTCCGACGGTCAGAAGCAAAACATCTTCAAAATCGATACTACGTTCTTGGCGTTTGAGTGTTTCGTAAGCTTCGTACACCTTCGAAACGAACTCTAGGTTCGTGCGATTGCTTTTATTATTGGAAAAACGCAGTTCGCGACTGGCGCTCATGGCTGCTTCAACGTACTCATCCGAGCCGATTTCAAGAACTTTTGCCCATTCAATTTCGCTCGCGATATCTCGCAGAGTTGCCGTTTGCGGCGTTAGTGGAACATCCGAACGAGAGAGCGCCTCGCCAATAAAACCAGTCTTTGTGGTGAGAAGTGAGGGAAAACTGCCTCCGAACGAGTATGGCCAGAAATACATCAGCTGCTTGAGAGCAGCAGAGTGAAAGGTACGAGCCGTTGCGTTGGGAATTCCCAGCGTGCGCAGGCGGGCGCGCATTTCTCCAGCTGCGCGGGCGGTAAAAGTTAGGGCCATGGTTTTCGTCGGGTCAGTGACCCCGGCTGCCACGGCGTAAGCAATCCGATGAGTAATGACTCGGGTCTTACCTGTTCCGGCGCCAGCAATGATGCAGACCGGTCCTTTGATGCTAGTGACTACTTCACGTTGATCGGCATCTAAGCCTTCAAGAATTTGATCAGGTGTCATTACCATCTTAAGAACGCCAAGTTTCTCCGCCAGATAAATCGCGCTTGGCTTCAGGTCCGTACCAGGCCTCGATCATTTTGCGTGCGACGCTAATCTTTGGTGGCAAGAGCAAAGTCTGTTTGCGAATCGCATTTTTTAATTCATCGCGGGTCAACCACATGATTTCAACGATCTCTTCGCCATCTGGGCGGGCAGCTTCTGGAGTATCCGTAATGGCTTCGAATGCAATCATGAGGGAGGCAGGGAAGGGCCAAGGTTGTGATCCCAGATAGCGAATCTCAGAAACATGAATTCCGGCCTCTTCATTTACTTCACGAACAACGCATTGCTCAAAGGATTCACCTGGTTCGACGAAGCCAGCAAAAGTGGAGAATCTAAATTCTGGCCACACCTTTTGTCGGCCCAAGAGAATTCGATCGCGCTCATCTTTTATGAGCACAATAATTGCTGGATCGTTTCGTGGGTAATGCTCTGTTTCATCCTGAGTACATCTGCGAACCGAACCACCAAATACCGATTTAGTTGCGGCGCCACAAATAGGACAACGCGGATGTTTGTGATGCCAATTGGCCAGCGCTTGGGCATGAACCGCCAAACCTATTTCGAGATCTGAGAGATCCCCGCCCAATTCACGCAGAGTCAGATACTGGTGAAACTGCTCGATATCTTTAGCGTCGCCGCACCACGCGAAATAAGGCTGATCATTCTCAATCCCAAGAAAGAATCGTTCGCCCCGTGAAAACTCGGTGCTCTTGATTAATTCTTCAACCTGTATGGCGTTGAGCAAATCTAAACTGTTGGCCAGATGTGGATTTTGCGCGGTGCCATCGGCCTCCCTTGCCTTATGGCGAGTTTGAGGCACGACTCGAAACTTTCCAGAGGCAAAGTGCAGGATCGCAGCCCTTTCCCACATTGCCGCGAGTTGGGTCTCATCGGTCCGAAGATGGCCAGCCCGGTCTACGACGGCTCGAGCAAGGGGTAGTTCCAATGGAATTCGATCTTCTGACATCACGAGCCGACCCTACTAGCCTGTCTTTATGAAGGTCACTTCGTGGAATCTGCTACACGGGGCCGCCACCCCCTCTGCCCCCGTCAACGAGCCGGGCGGCGCAGAACCTGCCAATCCTGGCGCACCGATCTCCCCTGAGCTTGCTCGGGATTTACTCCAGCGGGCTAGTGCCAGCCTTGTGGGGGAAGTTATTGGTCTTCAAGAAGTCGATCGCCACCAACCCCGATCCGGCGGGCTTCATCAAGTGCAGATTCTCGCCGCAGATTTAGGTGGAGCGGAGTGGGCATTTGCTCCCACCGTCATCGGCACCCCTGGAGAAGAGTGGCGCCCCAACACTCATGCAGAGCATCACCTAGAGACCAATAGTTCTCCCACGTCGCTCTCCGAGCGCTCATATGGAATCGGGCTCATCTCCAAAATTCCAGTGTTGAAATGGCACCGCCTCGAATTGGGAAGATCGATCATTGGATTGCCACTCGCCGTTCCAACTTCAAAGGGCGTGCGCCCGTTATATGTGAAGGATGAACCTCGCGTCGCCATCGCCGCCGAACTAGCGAATGGCTTTACGGTCGCGGTGACACATTTGTCCTTTGTGCCCATGGTCAATATCTACCAATTACGTAAGGTTCAAAAATGGTTGGCAAAGATGCCAGGAGAAAAAATCCTTATCGGTGATCTCAATTTGCCGTTCGGAATTCCTGAAAAAGTATCTTCCTGGAAATCTCTCACCCACGATGCTTCGTATCCATCATGGGGGGCAAAGGTGCAGTTTGATTACATCTTGGCGCAGAACCTGAATGGCGTGCAGATAACTTCAATGGCCCAGATCCATCCTGGAATCAGCGATCATCTCCCGATTTCGGTTGAGGTAGCGATCAACCATCGACTCCAGAAATAATCGAAGTAATCTGTTCTAGGTCATACAGATCTGCCGGACGAACAGTTTGATCACTTCCGACATAATAAAAAGCTGCGCTTATCTGCGATAGATCGATGCCATGCTGCACCGAATACGCCAAGCGGTACATAGCCAATTGGATTGCTGCAATCTGTAAGTCATCGCCGCGCTTTTCTTTTCCGGTTTTCCAATCGACAATTTCGTAGCTGTCGCCGTCGCGATACACAGCATCGATACGGCCACGAAGCAGAACGCCTCCGACAACGGTCTCGAAGGGAACCTCAACTTCATGTGGCTGGCGATCTGCCCAGGCACTTGCCAACCATTTCTGTTGCAACTCTTGGAGTGGGATTTCATCTTGAGTTGGTACAAAGTCGGGATCGAGTTCGTCATCTTCCCAGATACGTCCGGAGTTAAATCGGCGTTCCAACCACGCGTGAAATTCGGTTCCGCGTCGGGCATAAAGATCGATATGTCCAGGCATAGGGCGCCGAATCGAAAGAGCTAGTTCGGCTGGGTTTTGCGAGAGCGTAAGCAAGGTCGAGACCGACATACGCGCCGGCAAATAGACCGTTGCCGGCAATTGACGCAATCGAATCTCTTCAATCAGCGCTGCTGCATCCAGCGCGTAGGAATAGCCAGCAGCACTGATATTTTCCGGATGTGCAGCCAAAGCGACTGGATCGAGTGCGCTTGTCCCACGAACCAAAGTGGCTGACTGAGCTATGAGTTCGGCCCGCTGGCTACTTCGTGGCCATGAACCGGTCTTGGGATTTTCTTTCTTGGGGTTGAGTTCAGCGGGCATTTCCTCTTCGACAACGTCAATCCCAGGATTAAGTGAGTTGGAAAGTTCTTGAGCGAGATTGAAGAGCTCGCTATGTTCGACCGCTTTATCGCCTTCGCGAAACCAAGAGGTAGTGCAGAAGAGATAGCTCTTTGCTCGGGTAAATGCAACGTAGGCCAGTCGAAGTTCTTCTTCGAGCCGTTTGGCTTTCCACAGTTCATCAAAATCATCCAGTGCCTTCTTTACTTGAACAGCGGCCGGACCTCCAGCAACTTCTGGAAACTGCAGATCGGGAATTTGTTCGCGATCACCACGAAGTGCGGTGGGAAGCGACCCAGAGTTACGTGTCCAAATGTCGGAAGTCTTACCGCTGGAAGGAAAATTTGTCCGAGCCAATCCTGGAATGGCTACTACATCCCATTCGGCACCTTTGGAGTGATGGACCGTGAGAATCTGTACAGCACGACGATTGACTTCAATATTGGTTGGCTTCAAACCATCTTCAGATTTCTCGACAACATCGAGCCAATCTAAGAAAGTTGAGAGGGTGGCACCGCTGCGCGCGAACTTGGAGGCTTCATCAATAAATTTATCCAAATGAATGCGACCGTTCTGCCAGCCATCACGAACCAGGACTTCGACATCTAATCCCAAGAATTGTTCGGCTTCGGTGATGCAATCGGTTATAGAACCGCTCATCGAACGACGCAAACTCTTGAGTTGGCGGGCAAATGCAGTGAGGCGTTCTAGGCCAGCCGTGGAAAACCGACGAGCATGGAAAGAGTCGATGGCATCCAAACTTTCTAGGGCTTCGATAATCGAGCCGGCGGGAAAGTCTTCGGTTTCGGCAGTGGCGGGATCGCCAAGCTCCAAGACAGATTCAATGGTTTTGCTGCGTGAGCTCTGGTGATCGCGATTGAGCGAGCGAGCGTACGAGCCAAGTGCAGATAGGTCGCTCGGGCCGAGGGCAAGACGAGGACCAGTGAGCAGTCGAATCATCGCTGTGCCTGCGCCGGGAAAGGTTAAAACGCGAAGTAGCGCAATGACATCTGCGATTTCTGGGATATGGATCAGGCCACCGAGCCCCAGGACTTCAACCGGGATACCTCGATCTCGGAGCGCTTCTTCGATATCTTGAATTTGATTTCGGCTTCGAACCAGCACTGCAAAAGTAGAACGTTGATCTTCATCAAGCGCCTGACGCTCTGGCGCATTCCACAGAAGTGCAAATTCATTGGCGATATAGGCAGCTTCCTCGGCTTGCGTCAGTGATCCAGTGGCACTGATGTGGCCTGGGCCGGCTTTGGGTCTGAGGGCCAGCCGATCGACGTCGGCACGTACAGTTTGGCTTTCGGCAATGCGATCAATAACCAGGTTAGCTAAGGTCAAAATTTGTTGATCGTTACGCCAAGTGGTTAATAATTTATAAACCGGGACTGGTTGCTTATCTTTACGAGGAAAACGTTGGCCAAACGTCCCTAAAGTTTCGGGGCTCGCGCTACGCCAACCATAAATGGCTTGATTGGGATCGCCAACTGCGGTAACTGAGTGGCCTTCGCCAAAGAGGTGCGAAAGAAACCTAACCTGACTGTAGGAGGTATCTTGATATTCATCGAGAAGAACAACTCGGTATTTATTTCGCTCTTGCTGACCAATGTCTGGGAATTTCTCTACCAGAGTTGCCGCAATACTCATCTGGTCGTTAAAGGAAAGTGCTCCATGTAATTTTCGGTACTCCTGAAGTTGATCGACCATCTGTAAAAGGACAAGTCGCTCTTGCAAAGTTGCAATAGCCGCCCGTACCTCGGCGTTGGACTTGGGACTAGAGATAGTTTCGTACTTGTGCAACATCTCATAGCAATATTGCCGAACTTCCTCCGTGCTCTTTCCATGCTCGCCAATCTGACCCGAAAGACTGAGCAGACTTGAGACCAGAGTCTTGGCTGAATGCGTGATGGGAAAATCTGGTTGCGAAAAATCCGAAACTATTTCATTGGCAATCTGCCAGTTGGCGGCTTCGCCAATGGGTTGGGAATCGGTATCAATCCCAAGACGTATGGAATGTTCGGAGAGCACACGGCCGGCATAGGAGTGATAGGTGTAGACCGGAACCGTGAGATCAAGTTTGCCGCCGCCAGAAAGGGATGGCACCAGGCCGGCACGCTGAAGTAGGCGTAAACGTTTACGAATTCGAATCGAGAGCTCGCCGGCGGCTTTACGTGTGAAGGTGAGCCCAAGAATCTCATCTGGGCGAACTATGCCGTTTGCCACCAACCAAAGAACGCGAGCACCCATCGTTTCGGTCTTTCCCGAACCGGCACCTGCGATAACTACAGCTGGTGAAAAGGGATCGGCTTCGATGATGGCAATTTGTTCATCGGTGGGAATATAAATTGATTCACGTTTATGCGAATCTTTCTTGGCCTCTTCTTTTTGAAGAAGTGCAAAGAGCGTCTTGGCATCGTAGGTATAGGCGCTCATGGCTCGATTACCGACTTACCCTGGGATTGGATTGGACAACTAGATTTCACACCACAGGTTCGGCAGCGCTTGTTAATTGTAGCGATGAAAGTACTACCTGACATTCCTTCGGCCATGGCGATTACTTCAGTCTTGAGTTGCTCGTGGTTCAAAGCAAGTTGAGTCTTCACGGAAGCTGAAGCAGATGTACCTCCAAGAAAAACAAGTTCGGCTCCAGCGGTCTCGGAAGTATCAACATCAGTTTCGAAGCCACCTTCAAGGGCGGCTAATTGATAGCCTGCAAGTTGCTTGTGGGTGAGCGCCTCTTTCCCAGTGACGCTGGAATTTCCAGTTTTGAGATCGGCGATAAAAATTTTGCCATCGGCAGTGAGTTCGAGGCGATCGACACTTCCGCTGAGGGTGACTCGACCAATCTTGACTTCAAAGCTGGCTTCGGCAACTTTGAGGGTTCGCACTTTGGCGACATCGTGATGCCACTTATAAAACTTGGAAAGAATTCCTGAGGCATTTTCAAACTCATATTCTTTTTGCCAACCCGTTGAGGAATCAATGAGATTCCAGGCGCTCTTCAATTTTTGAGTGAGATCATCAAGTGATAGGGAGTCATCGCTGGCAAGTTGTGCGGCTAGGTAGTGAACTGCTGAACCGAGAACTTGAGCACTGGAATCCTCATCGCGGCCGCCACTTCGTTCGAGAAACCACTTGACGCCACATTCGGAGAAGCTCTGCAGATTGCTGGGAGAAGTTCGAATCTCCTCGCCTTCAGCTACAACCGGGTTGGTAGAGCTGACGCTCGTGACGCCCAGCCAATGATCGGGGTTTGCCGAAGAAACCCCAGAATCAGCCAAAGTTCGCAATAAACCCGCTGCTAGTAGCGGTTCTTGGCCCTTCATGAGGTCGGCTCGAAGAGAAGCGACCAGGGATTGAGTGGTCAGCGATCTAGGTAATTCCAACAGAAGTTCATTGCCACCATCTTCGCCGAGAACAAAATCTGCGAGCTCGTGGAAATAAGCCGACGGTTCACTCTCCTCCTCTTGGAAGGCAGTAACAATGAGCCCCGATTTGGCACGAGTGATAGCAACGTGCAGCAATCGACGTTCGTCTTCAATGAGCGCACTAGCGGCGATAGCTTTAATTTCAGCAGCAGCCTCTACTTGCGAGCGATCGGCCTCGACCAGACGCTCACTTCCCAAGAGGGACCCGCGCTGACGCAGGTTGGGCCAACTTCCTTCTTGCATTCCTGCAAGTGCAACAAACTCCCATTCCAACCCTTTGGCCGAGTGCACTGTCAAAATACTGACAACATTTTCACGTTGACCTCGTGCCGTAATGGTGTCGCCCAAAATCTGCTCACCCATGAGCTGATCAATAAAGCTAGAAGGATCGGAATTTGGCAGACGCTCGGTGTATCGACGGGCTGCTTCAAAAAGTTCCATGACGGCATCGAGATCGCGATCGGCTAACGCACCTTTATTTCCGCCATTGATAGCTCGCATGCGCCACGCCGAGGAAATTTTCTCGCCTGAATAATTAGTGGCATTGCTCCAGATGGACCAGAGAACATCAGTGATGCTGTTAGAAACTTTTGCTGCTTTCTTTGCAGCCTGAATGAGCGAGCGAATTCGGATCAAAGATTGAATCTGATTTTCGGGCAGCTCGAGGGCGAGGTCATTCGTAGAGCTTTTCAGAATAGCAACCATCATCTCAGTTACGGTTCTTTGGTCTTCTTCAGATCTCAGTCGAGTTAACTGCAATCGCATTTGGCGAAGTTCGAGCGGATCGGTGCCCCCGAACTCTGAGAACAGAACTTCTTCAATGATGGACCAATTCTTGGGTGCGAGTTCAATGTGACCAAGCGCTATTTGTGCAATCAGCAAGATAGGGCGAATGGCCGGGTTGTCAGCCAGAGCGAGAGCGTCTGTCGAAATACTGGTGGGAATTCCATTGATAGCAAAGGCGCGCTGTAGAGCGGCAACCTGAACGCCCGGAGAGCGCACAATGACAGCCATTTCCGACCACGATAGGCCTTCGCGGAGGTGAGCTGAGCGAAAAGCGTGAGCGATGTAATTTGCGCAATCGCTGGGACTTTTGCATTTTGCGATGGCGATATTGCGATCTGAAAGATACGCTCGATCTGCTCGACCAGGTGAAACCTCGCGACTGACCTGGAGTGCGGTCCGTCGAAAAGCCGTGGCAATTTCACTGGCAAGCTCGGTGATCGCAGCTGAACTCCGCTCAACCTGGTGCAGGGGCAAGACCACGTAGTTGAACTTTTCGATGAAGGCCGGTACGCCTTCAGGATCTGCACCACGAAACCTGCCCACTGCCGAATCGGGATCAGCGAAAAGCGTTACTCGCTCGCTGGAGAGTAGCTCGAGAAGTTGGCGCTGAGAGGCATCGCTCTCTTGAAATTCATCGACATAAATTGAGGTGAAGCGACGGCGGTAACTTTCGAGAAGTTTTGGATTTCGATGCAGATGCGAAATCGCAGTGGTAATTAAGGCGCTGGGATCGATGCGAAGTGGATTTCCAGAGACGGAGAGGGCGCGCATATCCATTGCTTGGTTATATTGATGCCAAAAATGAGCAGCGCCTTTCCAATAAGGCTCTCCCAAATGCTGACCCCGATCGACCAAAGAATCTGGCGTATAGCCGCGCTCGGTCGCTCGCAAAATGAGGTCACGAATCTCGCGCGCAAACCCACGAGTCGAGAGCGCTTCCAAAAGATCCGGGTGCCAGTCAATGCCGGTGCGCGTGATATCGGTCTGAAGAAGTTGGCGGATCGCTAAATCTTGTTCGGCACCAGAAATCAAAACATATTTAAATGAGTCGGTGTGATCGCCTTGATTAATAATCGAAAACGCTAAAGAGTGAAAAGTGCGAGCGATGGGTTCGGCTGTAGTCGTATGTGCAGCGAGCGCAATTCGATCTCGGATTTCGGAGGCGCGTTCGCGGCCGTAGGTCAAAATCAATATCGACTCGGGATCGACGCCAGATTGAATTCGAGCAATCGCCGAGGCTATAAGGGTCGTGGTTTTACCCGTCCCCGGGGCACCTGCCACTAATAATCTCGAGTCCAGGCTGGCCAGAACCGCCGCTTGCTCGAGGTTGAGCCGAAGATCGGATTGAGCCAGGGAGCGACGAACTAAGCGAAGTGGACGCTCAGCTTTAGCCATGGCTCTATCTAACCCAATTGGTCTGACAAAATCTTGGATCTAGAGATTAGGCGTTGAGGTTAGCCTTTTTGGTTCGAGCAGCACTGCGAGCGCGCTCGTTCTGATCAAAGACCACCTTGCGCACGCGCACGAGCGATGGCGTAACTTCAATGCACTCGTCCTCGCGGCAATATTCCAACGCTTGTTCCATGTTCAAGATTTTTGGCGGAATCAAACGCTCGAGTTCATCAGCACCAGCAGAACGCATATTGGTGAGCTTCTTTTCACGAACTGCGTTGACATCCATATCTTCCGGCCGGGCATTCTCGCCGACAACCATACCTTCGTAGACTTCAGCGCCAACTTCAACGAATATGCTGCCGCGCTCTTGCAAAGTAAAGAGTGCATAGGAAGTAACGACACCACGACGATCTGAAACCAACGAACCAGACTGACGGGTGCGAATCTCACCATGCCAGGCTTCATAACCATCGAAGACGTGGTGCAAAAGACCGGTTCCGCGAGTTTCAGTAAGAAATTCGGTACGGAAACCAATGAGTCCACGTGATGGAACCTTGTAATCCAATCGGATCCAGCCAGTGCCATGGTTGACCATTTGCTCCATGCGACCCTTGCGAAGAGCCATAAGTTGAGTAATAACACCTAAGTAATCTTCTGGGGCATCGATAGTCAAGTGCTCCATTGGCTCGTGCAACTTGCCATCGACCATTTTGGTAACAACCTGTGGCTTACCAACGGTTAATTCAAAACCTTCGCGGCGCATGATTTCAACGAGAACTGCGAGTTGAAGTTCGCCTCGTCCCTGAACTTCCCAAGTATCGGGACGATCGGTGTTGAGAACACGCAAAGAGACGTTACCGACGAGCTCGGCATCAAGACGGTTCTTGACCAGACGAGCAGTCAGCTTGGTACCGCTCTGACCAGCTAATGGCGAGGTATTAATACCAACAGTCATCGAAATACTGGGCTCATCAACTGTGATGAGTGGCAAGGCAAATGGTGTCTCTGGATCAGCCAGAGTCTCACCTAAGGTGATGGTTTCGATACCAGCCACAGCGATGATGTCGCCAGGACCAGCTTCGAGAGCAGGTACGCGCTCGAGACCTTCGGTAATGAGAAGTTCAGAAATTTTGACGCGCTCGGAAGTCCCGTCAGTCTTCATCCAAAGAGCCATCTGGCCCTTCTTGATAACACCTTCGCGAACGCGGCACAGAGCCAAACGTCCTAGGTAAGGCGAAGAGTCCAAGTTGGTGACGTGAGCTTGAAGCGGGGCACCCTCATGATAGGTCGGTGCCGGAATGGTGTTGAAGATAGTTTCGAAGAGGATGTCGAGGTTTTCGTGATCTGGCATTTCGCCATTGCCCGGGCGAGCCAGAGATGCACGTCCTGCCTTGGCTGATGCATACACAATCGGAAATTCGATTTGTCGTTCGTTGGCATCGAGATCCAAGAAGAGTTCGTATGCCTCGTCGACAACTTCAGCAATTCGAGAGTCTGGGCGGTCGACCTTGTTAATAACCAAAATAACGGGCAAATTCTTTTGCAGTGCCTTACGCAAAACGAAACGTGTTTGAGGAAGTGGTCCTTCGGATGCATCGACGAGCAAAATAACGCCATCGACCATCTCAAGTCCACGTTCTACTTCGCCACCGAAGTCAGCGTGGCCTGGTGTATCAATAATGTTGACGATCTGGTTACCGCGCTTGACTGCGGTGTTTTTGGCCAAAATCGTAATTCCTTTTTCGCGTTCGAGATCCATGGAATCCATAACGCGGTCTTTGCCTTCGCCTTGCTCTTTGTAGGCAGCAAATGCGCCAGATTGCCACAACATGGCGTCAACGAGAGTGGTCTTGCCGTGGTCAACGTGAGCGATGATGGCGACGTTACGAAGTTCGTCGCGCTTCTTCAGCTCGCCAGTGAGGTTTGGATTCTTTGGCTGAGCGAATTCGATGTTAGACATGATAGATACTGACCCACATTTTCCGTTGTTGGACCCAAAAGGGTTACCGCGATGAGATTTTTCTCGACTGGGATGCCCCAAGTCACAGCCCCAAGTTTAACGGAAGAGGGGAAGTAATACCCAATTCACGCCTGTGGGGAGAGCCAAAATGGCTATTTCTAGCGATTTTGCGTAAAGCCCGGTCTTGTTACGGAATATCCGTTAAACGTTAAAACGGAACTCCACAACATCGCCATCGGCCATGACGTAATCTTTGCCTTCCATACGAACCTTGCCACGATGTTTGGCTTCGGTCATAGAACCAGCATCGATGAGATCTTGGAATGCGACAATCTCAGCTTTGATAAAGCCCTTTTGAAAATCAGTATGGATAACGCCGGCTGCTACTGGTGCGGTATCGCCTTTGTGAATGGTCCATGCTCGAGCTTCTTTAGGACCAGCAGTCAGATAGGTCTGCAGACCCAGAGTTTTAAATCCAACGCGAGCCAAAGTTGTAAGACCTGGTTCTTCCAATCCGATCGATTGCAAGAGTTCAAGCGCATCGGCCTCGTCGAGTTCAGCAAGTTCGGCTTCAGTCTTGGCATCGAGAAAAATAGCCTCGGAAGGTGCGACAAGTTTTTGAAGTTCGGTACGTAAGGATCCGTCTTCCAGCTCAGCGGCGTCAACATTGAAAACATAGAGAAATGGTTTTGCGGTCATCAATTGCAATTCACGGATGACATCTAAATCAATTTTGGAACCATGAAGTAACTTGCCGTCATTAAGATGTGCCTGAGCTTCTTTGACTACTTCAATCATGGCCGCTCGATCTTTATTGATGCGAACTTCCTTTTCCAATCGCGGCAGCGCTTTTTCAATGGTCTGCAGATCAGCTAGGCAAAGTTCGGTAGTGATAGTTTCGATATCTTGAGCCGGATCGACTTTGCCATCAACGTGGACGACATCGCCATCGGAGAAGACACGAATAACTTGGCAGATGGCATCGGTCTCTCGAATGTTGGCCAAGAACTTGTTTCCTAGACCTGCGCCTTCAGATGCGCCTTTTACGATACCGGCGATATCCACGAAGGAAACTGGAGCGGGAAGGATTTTTTCAGAGCCAAAGATCTCGGCCAACTGGTTGAGGCGACCATCAGGGACGGCCACGATGCCCACGTTGGGCTCGATAGTGGCAAAGGGATAGTTGGCAGCCAAGACGTTGTTCTTGGTCAAGGCATTGAAAAGGGTGGACTTGCCGACGTTGGGCAGACCGACGATTCCGATAGATAGGCTCACGAGGAGTAGAGCCTACGCGTGATTGTCACCCCTTCCTGCCACGATAAGCCCATGAGCACATCAACAAGCCTGTTTACCGGGTTGGCCGCTGGGGTCCTGCTAGGCGCCCTTGTGGGATTCCTCTGGGCCAGAGTTCGTCAGCAGTCCGGCGCCCTCGAGATCACCACGCTGCAACAGCAACTTCTTGCAAAAGATGCCCAAATGACAAATGATGCCAACACCATCAAAACCCTCAACGAGCAACTCGCCACCATGCGCACCGAAGCCAGCCAGAGCACTCGTTTGGATGAAGCGCTCAATGCTGTTCGCGCCAATATGAGCGCACTCACCGTGCAAGCTCAAGAGGCCGAAATCAAACGCGCATCAGGTGAGGCCAGCATCAAGACTCAGATGGAGTCCATGCGCCTCGGTAATGAAAATTTGCTCCGTGAAACCACCAAACTTGCCGGCGCACTTTCTAATTCGCAAACGCGCGGAAAATATGGCGAGACTCAACTCGAGATGCTCCTAGAAAGTTCTGGACTGAAGGAAGGCATTCACTTTTTCAAACAGGATTACCGCAGCAAAGATGCCGAAATTTCCAAGCCCGATATCAAGATTGCAATCCCTGGCGGCAGTGAAATATTCATCGACTCTAAATTTCCGTTCACTAGATTTCTCGAGGCGGTTGGTGAGAAAGATCCCGATGCTCGTGCCGATCTCATGAAGTTACATGCTAAAGATTTAATGGGTCACGTCAACGCCCTGGCCAAGCGCGGTTACTCCGAGAGCCCGCTCTCCCCTGACTATGTCGTTCTCTTTGCGCCGTTCGAATCCATCCTCTCCGAAGCGCTCGAATCCGACCCTCAAATTCTCAATGCTGCCTTTGAAAAGGGCATCACCATTGCCACCCCGACAACGATGATGGCGCTGCTGCGCACCGTTGCTTTTGTTTTCAGTCAATCTGATATGGCACATAATGCGGCGACTATTAAAGAACTCGCTGGCGAGCTCATCAAACGCATCGGTAAGGTTCATAACAAAATCGCCAAGCTGGGAAGCAGTATCAAATCTTCTGAGCGCGCCTTCAACGATCTGGTGCAGAGCGCTGAATCCAATATGTTGCGCCCTGCCCGAAAAATGATCGGACTCGGGGTTCCCACGGGCAACGCCAAACTGAAGGCTCTGGAAGGCGTGGATGACGAACTTCGGGCTATTAAAATTACCCCCGAATTCAGCGCTGAAGACCTCTACGACGAGGATCTAGAGCTCGATGAAATAGTGGAGAATGGTGATCATGATGACTGAACTCAAGCTTCCGGCCAAACCCATTAAAGGGCCCGGGCTTACCGTCGCTGGCGTCGTCATTCTGCAATTTCTTTTGATTCTTATTGTTCAGGTATTCGAATATAAATTTACCAAAGTCGGAATTATTTCTGGGATCGCCATCACCATCGCCTTCGCAGGTGGACTTTATTTGGGTCGGCCCGGTACTTCTTTCAGCGCTGTAGTAAATCCACCGATCGCTTTTCTGGCAGCAACGATTATTTCCATGGTCACTGTTGGTGGCTCGGGCTTTCACGTCACCAAGATCGGACTTGATCTGGTCACCAGCTTGGCTGGAGTAGCGCCATTTTTAGTAATAGGTGCAGCCCTCAGCTGGCCCATACATTTGTTAAAAGCTCGACGCGAGAACGCTGAACGCATCCAGAACTAGTTGGCTTCTTTCGCTTCGCGAATATCTTTTCGAAGCTCTGGTGGGATCGCAAAGAGCAAATGTTCTTCCATTGCCGTCACAGTCTCAACATCAGAATATCCGCGAGCGGCCAACCACTTTAATAAATCGGTGACCAGAATTTCGGGAACTGAAGCGCCACTCGTTACACCGATAGTCTCGACGCCGGTTAACCATTCTTCTTGGACCTCTGCCGCAAAATCGACGAGGTAAGCGGCCTTGGCACCGTACTCCAAGGAGACCTCTACCAAGCGAACTGAATTAGAAGAGTTAACGGAGCCAACAACCAAAACCAAATCGGCTTGAGGTGCAATCTGCTTAATAGCGACCTGGCGGTTTTGTGTGGCGTAACAAATGTCATCGCTGGGCGGATCCATCAAATTCGGAAAGCGCTTGCGCAGAGCAGCAACCGTCTCGAGGGTTTCATCAACACTCAAGGTTGTTTGCGAGAGCCACGCAACTCGATTGGGATCTCGCACTTGGACGTCGGCAATATGGTCTAGACCATCAACAACGATGACATTGGACGGGGCTTCACCAGCGGTGCCCTCGACCTCTTCGTGACCGGCATGGCCAATGAGCAAAATATCTAAGTCTTCGGCGGCAAAGCGTTTTACTTCGTGGTGCACCTTGGTCACCAAAGGGCAGGTGGCATCAATGGTTTTTAGATTGCGCGCCGCAGCATCGGCGTGAACCGCCGGCGAGACGCCATGGGCAGAAAAGACCACAATCGCACCTTCAGGTACTTCATCGGTTTCATCCACAAAGATGGCGCCCCGTGCTTCCAAGGTGGCGACCACATGCTTGTTGTGAACGATCTGCTTACGGACATAAACCGGGGCGCCATAGAGTTCTAGGGACTTTTCGACCGTCACCACTGCTCGGTCTACTCCCGCGCAATATCCTCGGGGTGCCGCTAGGAGAACTTTCTTTGCCATGTCTGCAATCCTATTAGGATCGATCCATGCTCGAAACTTCAAATGAGACGCCCGTACCCGTACGCGTAGTTTCAGAAGCAGTGGGCGAATACATCTCCAAACTTGGCCCAATCTGGATTGAAGGCGAGCTTTCAGAAGTCACCGTGCGCCCCGGCGCCCAGATGGTCTTTATGCGCTTGCGCGATTCCAGCGCCGATATGAGCTTGCAGATAATGTGTCATCGCAGTGTTCTTGCCGCCGTCCAACCATTAGCTGCCAATGCCCGCGTCGTCGTCTATTCAAAGGCCAGCTGGTATGCCAAGAGTGGAACTCTCTCTTTCAGCGTCAAAGAAATTCGCCAAGTCGGAGTAGGCGAACTCTTGGCGCGTATCGAGGCTCTCAAAACTGTTCTCGCCGGCGAAGGTCTCTTCGAGGTTGGGCGCAAAAAAGCACTTCCTTTCTTGCCTCGTGCAGTGGGATTGATTTGTGGTCGCAATAGCGATGCCGAAAAAGACGTTGTTGAAAATGCCAAGCGGCGCTGGCCATCTGTCCACTTCGAAATTCGTGAAGTCGCTGTTCAAGGCTCAGCCGCAGTCGTCGAAGTTTCGGCAGCGTTGCGCGAACTCGATGCCCATCCCGAGGTCGACGTCATCATCATCACCCGGGGTGGGGGCTCCTTTGAAGATCTCCTCCCCTTCTCGGACGAAGGCTTAGTTCGACTCGCAGCCAGTTCGGTAACACCGATAGTCAGCGCCATCGGTCACGAGAAAGATGCACCGCTGCTCGACCTCGTTGCGGATTGGCGGGCATCAACACCAACCGATGCCGGCAAGCGCGTAGTCCCGGATATGGGCGAAGAAGTTGACAAGATCGCGGCTTTCCTCGACCGGGCTCGACGTCAGATCACCTCGACCATTAGCCAGGAGAGCGCTCGGATCAATGCGCTGCGGGATCGTCCAGTTTTGAAAGATCCGCAGACGATAATCCAGGTGCGCGCCGATACCATCCTGGCGCTGCTCCACCGGTCCTTTCGAAGCATGACCGGCCACATTGCCATAGCGGCTAAAGAGGTTAGCCACCTCACCGCCCAAGTGCGCACGCTCTCGCCCCAAGCCACATTGGACCGTGGTTATTCGGTCGTACAGAAGGCAGATGGCACGGTGCTGAGAAGCGCCCACAATGTGATTTCTGGCGAGCGGCTCCGAATTCGCCTAGCTGAGGGCGAAGCGGCCGCAACCGCGGAGTAGATTACGAAAATGGCCGCAAAAGAAATTTCTTATGAATCTGCCCGAGATGAACTTGCCGAAGTTGTCGCCAAATTAGAAGGTGGCGCAACATCGCTAGAAGAGTCGCTCACTTTGTGGGAACGCGGCGAAGCCTTGGCAAAGATCTGCCAGGAGTGGCTCGACGGCGCTCGCAATAAATTAGAGGCCGCTAGACCCGGATCGGCCGCCCCATCCAATGAAGAATCGGACGAATGAGATGCCAGAATTTACTTACAGCGATCTCTTGCCGCTGGGCGAGGACACCACTGAATATCGCCTGATCAGCACCGAAGGTGTTTCCACCTTTACCGCTGAGGGCATGGAGTTCCTCAAAGTTGAACCTTCCGCCATCGAGAACTTAACTTCCACGGCGATTCACGACATCTCGCATTACTTGCGCAGCGAACATTTAACACAACTCTCCAGCATTCTGGATGATAGCGAAGCATCTCCCAACGATCGCTTTGTCGCTCTCGACTTATTAAAAAACGCCAACATTGCCGCTGGTGGCATCTTGCCTATGTGCCAAGACACCGGCACCGCATTGGTGATGGGCAAGAAAGGTCAGCGCACTCTTACCTCAACTAAGGATGAAGAGTCGATCGCCCGAGGTGTTTATGACGCCTTTACCAATCTCAATCTTCGTTATTCGCAGATGGCTCCAGTTACGACTTGGGATGAGAAGAACACAGGCAATAATTTGCCGGCACAAATTGAGATCTATTCTGATAACGAACACCCTAATGAATATAACTTTCTCTTCATTGCCAAAGGTGGCGGCAGCGCCAATAAGTCCTATCTCTATCAAGAGACTAAAGCCGTTTTAAATCCCAAATCTTTTATGAATTGGCTCGATGAAAAATTGCGCTCTCTCGGTACTGCAGCATGCCCGCCGTATCACTTGGCTATCGTCATTGGTGGCACATCGGCCGAGCACACAGTAAAGACTGCAAAGCTCGCCAGCACCCACTATTTGGATAATTTGCCGACTTCTGGCGATGCCAAAACTGGCCATGGGTTTCGCGATAAGGAATTAGAACAACAAGTCCTCGAACTCACTCGGACTTTAGGAATTGGCGCTCAATTCGGCGGTAAGTATTTCTGCCACGATGTGCGCGTTGTGCGCCTGCCCCGGCACGGCGCATCACTACCCATCGCTATTGCGGTCTCATGTTCGGCCGACCGCCAAGCCAAGGGCAAGATCACTAAAGAAGGCGTCTTTATTGAAAAGTTAGAGATGGATCCCGCCCACTTCCTTCCGGAGACCACCGATTCTCATCTCGATGACAATGTGGTTCGGGTTGATCTCAATCAACCGATGGCCGCAGTTCTCGCCGAACTCACTAAGTACCCCATCAAGACCAGGCTCTCGTTGAGCGGCACTCTTATCGTCGGTCGCGATTTGGCCCATGCCAAAATTAAAGAAATATTGGACTCGGGTAAGCCCATGCCAGATTATTTGAAAGATCACGCTATTTATTACGCCGGACCGGCCAAGACTCCGGCTGGATATGCCTCGGGTTCCTTTGGGCCAACGACGGCCGGGCGCATGGATTCCTACGTCGATCAGTTCCAGGCCGCCGGTGGGTCGATGATCATGCTGGCCAAGGGCAACCGATCCAAGGCTGTCACGGAAGCCTGCAAAACACACGGTGGTTTCTATTTGGGCTCCATCGGTGGCCCCGCTGCCAGATTGGCTCAGGATTGCATTAAGAAAGTCGAAGTTTTGGATTATCCCGAACTAGGCATGGAAGCCGTCTGGAAGATTGAAGTTGAAGATTTCCCGGCATTTATTGTTGTCGACGATAAAGGCAATGATTTTTTTGCCGAGACTTCAAAGCCCATACAGATCGGAATCAAACCAGTATAAGTTTTGTTGGGCCTGGTGTAGGCCTGGGTTTAGTAATAACCCGAGCGGTGCTTTTTAGCCAAGGCGTTGCACGGGGTGTTATAGCGAACCTTGATGTAGTTCAGGCCCCACTTGAGTTGGGTGACCGGATTGGTGCGCCAATCCAGGGCAATAGTCTCCATCTTGGTGGCCGGATATGCCTGGGCAATTCCATGAGCGCCAGTGCGACGATTTCTCGCCTTGTAATTCCAATGGCTTTCACCATTCCACAGAGCGGTTAGGCAGCCCACTTGGCTGGAATTCCATTTGTACTTCTGCGCAATCAAAAGCTTGGCGACCTTCTTGGCACCGGCTGGAGTCTTCGCTAATTCAACTTGGCGAGCTGCAACAGAGACGAGTGCGATCTCTCGGGCGTTAACGGAAGCTACCGCCGAAAAACTGGCGAGCCCGGGCGAGAGGTCGGTAACGACTGGGGCTGATAGCACAGGGGCTGCGGGGTCAGTAGGGCTATTAGGAGTAGCTGGGTCGGTCGGTGAATTGACCACGGTCGTGTCGGGCAAGGTCACTAGCTTCTCGAGGTTGACCTGAGCGAAGGTCGAGTCCACGGCGGACATAACCCAGACCAGGAAGGCAGCGCCGATGGCTAAGCGGGTTCTGCGGTTTTGTAAATGTCGAAGCATTGGCTCTCCTTCCTTCTTTCCAGTAGTTCTTCGCTAACCGATTCCACGCAACGAAACCCACCCTTTTTACGGGGGAAGTGTCAACGGGGAGGGTTAAAGAGTGACACCCAGGCTAACCACGGGCAAATTTTTCCCCGCGTGCGAGTGAAATTAGATTTAACTCACAGGAATGTGAGTAATTAAAACCCCTTGTGGGGCACTATCAAGTCCCTTATATCCGAATTGTCCGCAGGGGTACTTTTTATCTGCACATTTGTGATTTTTAGGAAAAGCCTTAGGCCATGAAGTTGATTGGCTCTTCCAACATTTCAGTGACCAAGGCAGCAATGGGCGAGCGCTCGCTTCGAGTCAAGGTGACATGGGCGAAAAGTGGGTGACCCTTGAGGGATTCGACGACCGCGACGACGCCATCGTGACGGCCGACCCGCAGGTTGTCGCGCTGGGCGACGTCATGGGTCAGAACGACTCGAGATCCCTGGCCAATCCGGGACATGACAGTGAGCAAAACCCCTCGCTCCAGCGACTGGGCCTCATCAACAATGACAAAGGAGTCATGAAGAGAGCGACCGCGGATATGGGTTAGGGGCAAAACTTCAATCAGTCCGCGATCGACGATCTCGTCGATGACATGCTCGCTGACCAGGGCGCCCAAAGTGTCAAAAACGGCCTGGGCCCAAGGCGACATCTTCTCGTTTTCAGATCCTGGCAGGTATCCCAGCTCTTGACCACCAACGGCATAGAGCGGGCGAAAGATAACGACCTTCTTATGGTGGCGTTTTTCTAGAACTGCCTCTAGCCCGGCGCAGAGAGCCAAGGCGCTTTTTCCGGTTCCGGCTCTGCCGCCCAGTGAAACTATTCCGATGTCATTGTCGAGCAAGAGATCCAATGCGACTCTTTGTTCGGCGCTTCGGCCATGGAGACCAAACGCGGAGCGATCGCCACGAACCAACTGAATTGTCTTATCGGCCATAACGCGAGCGAGGGCGCTGCCTTTTTCTGAGTGCAAAACGATGCCGGTGTGGCATGGGAATTGAACTCCTAGTTCGTGGGCAACGCGATCGTTTTCATAGAGTGAGTCGATGACTGAGTGCCCAACGTTGGCTTCAACCATTCCGGTCCAGCCCGATGTCAGGGCTAGTTCAGCCCGATACTCCTCGGACTCGACGCCAACCGATGAGGCCTTGACCCGAAGGGGCAGATCCTTAGTAACGAGCACGACTTCTCGGCTCTCGGCCATGAGGTTGCGAGCTATTGCCAGGATGCGAGAGTCATTGGACCCGTCACGAAGGAAGCCAGCAGGTAGCGATGATGCATCAGAGTGATTGAGTTCGACCTTGACCGTGCCACCGATCTCGTTGATGGCAATGGCTTCATCCAGACGGCCGTGGGAGATGCGTAGGTCATCCAGAGTGCGCAGCGCGGCGCGGGCAAAATAGCCAAGTTCGGGGTGATCTCGTTTAGTTTCTAACTCTCCGATAACGGTGATCGGAATAATGACCTCATGCTCGGCGAATCGGCCAAGCGCAGCAGGGTCCGCTAAAAGGACGCTGGTATCCAACACGTAGGTCTTACGACCCTTATTTTGGCCTTTTGCCAAGTGATGGGACTCGCAATCTCTGGAGTTGTTCTCGAGGGGAAGGCCGTTCTCGCGAAGCGAAAACATCCAGCCTTATCCGCAACGGTGCGTTTCGGACAATGAAAAGGTAGAACTGGAACGAGCCAAACCTGTGGCAACACGCGCAGGCCTAAAGTTAATTATTGGCTACAACCCGAATCTTTTATGGCGCTGGGAATACGCCCGCAGCGCTCGTAGAAAGTCCACTCGCCGAAAATCTGGCCAGTAGGCCTCACAGAAGTAGAACTCCGAATGCGCGCTCTGCCACAGCAGGAAGCCACCCAAGCGCTGCTCCCCTGACGTCCTGATCACCAGTTCTGGATCGGGTTGTCCAGCCGTATAGAGGTGGCGCCCAATCTCATCTACTGACACCAACGCTGCAATTTCTTCTGGGCTTTTTCCGTGCGCAGATTCTTCCAAAATTAAGTTCTTCACCGCATCGGCAATTTCAGAGCGACCGCCATAACCGATCGCGACATTGACCTTGACGCCTTGAATTCCCTTTGTCTCTGCTGCAATGTGAGCAAGTTGTTCCTGAAGTGCCGGAGGCAATAGCTCCATGGAGCCGACCGGACGAATCTCCCAGCGCCGTTTCTTCGACAAGTCATCCACTGTCGCTCCGATGATGGCGAATAATTTGGTGAGCTCATCGGCCGAGCGATTGAGATTTTGGTTAGAGAGGAGCCACAAAGTAACTACTTGAACTTTGGCTTCTTCGCACCAATTCAGCAATTCAATAATCTTGTCAGCTCCGGCCCTGTGGCCGCGGGCAGATGAGACATCACCAGTCTCGGAGGGATTGGCTTTGGACCAGCGACGATTGCCATCAAGAATCACGCCGACGTGATGTGGAGTCTGGGTGAAATCCAATTGCCGAAGCAGGCGCCGTTCATACAGCGGATAGAGCACGCTCTTGGCCGCCGGTTTAACAACGCTCTTCAGCAGGGAAAACATGAAAAGAAAATATCTATCCGTTACTTGCTTTGAAATCTGCGATGGCTTTGCGCTCCGCTACAAAAGAGGCAATAGGCAAAGTACCTGCCAAAATAAAGAGGATGGTGGATACAAAACTCTTGCGCGCCTTCAAGCAATAATGAAACGCGGCCAAAACGTAAATCGGATAAGTAAAGCCATGAAGGATCGGAATCCAGACCACTTTGCTGTGAAGGGAAGGATTATCAATCAAGTACTTGATGGGTAGATCTACAAACCACAGAAGCAGTGACATAACCCCTGCCCAGATGGCCATGACTCTAAACCGCAACATCGCTCCCGCAAGAGATTCTTTTGAATTCCGACTCATGGTGCCAACCTTATCTCTCAATACTTTGGGAATTTTGCAGTGAAATGCGCTTAAATCTGGCGTTATAGAAAGGCGCTACCAGCACTAAGAGCGCCATAAACCACCAAATAAACACGTAGGAGATGTGCTGCCAATAGAAGCCTGGAGTTGTTGGTTTTGCACCAGGGGCGCCGATCCGAGGGTAGGAAATAAGAGTGCCATCTTTGGTTTTTTCCTTGAGGGCGACAACGTAACCATCAAA
This sequence comes from Actinomycetota bacterium, assembly GCA_947380835.1. Classification (GTDB taxonomy): domain Bacteria; phylum Actinomycetota; class Actinomycetes; order Nanopelagicales; family Nanopelagicaceae; genus CAIMZW01. Next base: position 25,980 of record CANCSL010000013.1, read on the forward strand.
GAGATTTAGCCCGTCGACCCCAGCAACAAGAGCTGGGTCCAAGCGACCCAAATTTCTAGAATCTGTGAGCGAATGATCTGTTGTCTGCCGCGGATAAAGCCGTCCTGAAATAAAGACTTCTTCGGTTGGCAGATTATTTGCTTCCGGAATATCTCCTACACCCCGTACAACCAAGATTCCTTCCGGAGGAGAGGCCGATGAGCTCACCCGGAGAAGTCCAACGCTCAAAGAAATTACTTCTTTCTTGCCGTCGATCAGTGCCTCTTGGTAAGTAGCGACATAACTCTTGAGATATCGCCCGCTAACCGTTACCAATCGGTTGATTGCCCGATCGGAAAGGTTTGATCCAGCACTCGCGAGTGAATGAATTTCTGTGGCGGGTAGATCTTTCGCAGGTTTATTTAACCGCTGAACTTCTTGCCCACGGTGAAGTTGCCAAATGCCAAGTTCAGTAAAAGTACCTGCGACCAACAAAGTCAGCAATGCGATAGCGAGCAGGCGCCAGCGATTACTGCTCATCGTTGCGGTTTTGCATCCGCTTGTAGCGACGGTAAAAATTCCAGAGCAGGAGGGCGACTGCAGTGCAGAGGATGATCATCGTGATGGACCCTGCAACGCCTACGTTGATTGTGGCTTGATCGGACATGTTCCTATTATCTACCTTGCCTCCTCTTCGGCTGCGCCCAACCAGCCAGCGCCCACGTCCTACACTTACCGATGTGAGCCAGAGTGAATTTACCGATCCGTTCCT
>CANCSL010000014.1 GCA_947380835.1 Actinomycetota bacterium
TCACTTCTCACCTTTGATTTTCACAACATTCGCTACATGACTTCAACACACATTGGTACGTGGGCGATGGACAAGATGATTCGCTTCTCCGTTCTGCCTCGTGGTGGCGAACCTATCCTTTGGGATTTTGGGTCAGCCGCAAAGCATCACACGATTCAAACTCCTTGGTTGGATCAAGCACACGCCGATGCGAGCGCAAACGGCCATGCACCCCACCACGATGCCGGTCCACTTATTGGTTCCCGCGCCGGTATCTCCACGCTTCGTGGCGCCATTAGCCCCAATGCTGGTCAGGCCGAATCTGTAGCCAATAAAATTTATGAAGTTTTAAAGATTTACGGTCTTGAAAACGAACCATTGGGCGTCGACATCATCGAGCCACCAGTCATGTTCGCACTTCAAGCAAAGGGCATCAAAGTTGTCGATGGTCAGCAAGTATTTCTCGCTGCACGTCGCATTAAAACTCAGGATGAGTTAATGCTTCTCACCTCTGCCGCCTCAATGGTGGATGCCGCATATGACAAGCTTTATGAATTCTTACGCCCCGGCGTAAAAGAAAACGAATGCGTTGGTCTGGTCAGTAAAGTTTTGTATGACATGGGCTCTGAACATGTTGAAGGCGTCAACGCAATTTCAGGCGAGCGCTGCTCTCCGCACCCACATGTCTTTAGCGATCGCGTTATCCGTCCTGGCGATCCCGCTTTCTTCGACATCCTGCATAGCTTCATGGGCTATCGCACCTGTTACTACCGAACCTTTGCTGTAGGTAGCGCTTCACCTGCGCAGCGCGATGCATACACAATCTGCCGCGAATATATGGACAAGGCGATTGCGTTAGTAAAGCCGGGCGCTACCACAGCAGATATCGTTAAAGTTTGGCCAACTGCCCAAGAGTTTGGTTTTGCCAACGAAGAAGCCGCTTTTGCCTTGCAGTACGGGCATGGAGTCGGGCTTTCCATTTGGGAGCGTCCAATCTTTAGTCGGTTGGTTTCTCTCGACCATCCCGAAACTCTCGAAGAAGGTATGGTCTTTGCGCTGGAAACATACTGGCCGGCAAAAGATGGCTGGGGCGCAGCGCGTATTGAAGAAGAAGTCGTCGTAACCGCAACTGGTTGCGAAGTTATTACCAAATTCCCTGCTGAAGAATTACTCGTTGCTGGTCAGCGATATTTCACTACTGGCGGATGGCTGAACACCACCAGAGATTCGCAATCTCACCTCAATACATCCACCTTTAATCACATTGGAAATGGAAAGTAACTAGATGGATTTAGGCAATGGATATGGCCACTTAACTTATTCAACACTCGTTCACCCCGGTGATACCTGGACTGATATGAAGACCAGTTTGATCACTTATCTACCGGGCGTTAAGGCAAAGTTCAGCCCTAACGCACCTATGGGTGTTTCCCTTCGTTTGGCCAATGCTTCCGTAGAGGAGTTGCTGGCCAAGCCCGAGGAGCGCGTCTGGCTTAAAGAATTTCTAGAAAAAGAAGGTCTCTACGTCTATACCGTCAATGCCTTCCCTTACGGACCTTTTAAAGGCCAAATCGTTAAGGCCGAGGTGTACGAACCGGATTGGACTACTGAGGCACGCACTCGATACACGATGAACGTTGCCGACATTCTGGCTGAAGTAACGGGCCTAGATGTCGAACCAACAATTCAAACTGCGCCACTCGCTTTTCGTCCAAAGGTGACAACCCCAGAGTACGAGGCTGCATTCAACGAGAACATTTACCGAGTGATCGCGCACTTAATGACGTTGGAAAAGAAGACTGGCCATCGTGTCAAGCTCGCCATCGAACCAGAACCATTCTGCTTTCTAGAAACCATTCCAGAAACCGTTACCTACTTCCAAGAGAAGATCTACAGCTTGGCAGCAGCCGAGCGGGTTTCAGAATTATCTGGCCAACCATTGGCCGAAGTATTTAGTGCGGTTCGTCGCTACCTCGGTGTAGTTCTCGACATTTGTCATCAATCAGTTCAATTCGAGGATATTGCAGATGACATCAACCAGCTCTCTCGAGCTGGAATTCCTATCTTTAAGTTGCAAGAAGCTGCAGCCCTCATGGTGGAAAATGTAACTCCAGAGATAGTAGAAGAATTAAAAAAATACACTGGAACCATTTACCTCAGCCAGACCACCGAACTTCGCGATGGCAAGATCACTAGATTCCTCAATTTAGAAGATGCGATCCAGGCCTGGGAGGCCGATCCTGGTCCACGAGAATGGCGTACTCATTTTCACGTTCCAGTATTTCTCAAGGATCTTGGACCATTTCAAACAACACGAGGCGGCATTGATGCCGCTTTGAAAGTCCACGCCAAGACACCTCTCTCGACTCACTTAGAGATTGAGACCTACACCTGGGATGTTCTTCCAGAGCACCTCAAGACGGGTGATATTTCCGAATACGTTATTCGCGAACTTGAATATGTCCGCGATGAGCTCTACCGCCAGGTTGATGCACTGAAAAAGTAATACCTTTATCTGAATACAAAGGACCGGCCTCATCGGGGAAGCCGGTCTTTTTACTTTTCTCTTACAGGCTTACGCGATCGCCTTCGTTGTAAGTCGCCGCAGGTGCACCTTCTAAAATGTGAACCCCACCCAGGCCATGAACCTCCCAGAGCCGATTTTCAAAGGTTGCGCCTTCGTGCAGCCCAGTCACTAGGGCCGTCGATTCATCAATACCGATCACGATCGTGCCCTCTGGGGCGCGCAAGAGCATCTTGGCAGCGCTATCTGGGACCCAACCAAAGAATTTGTTGTAGTGAGGAATCGTGCGAATGTGCCCAACGACTGATAGCCCTTCAACCCCGGGCTTACGCATCTTCATAAAATTGGGGACATCGCTGCCCATGGCCATTGCGCCAGCGCTACATCCGGCCAATGAGGAGCCTGCCCGCCAATTTCGCTCGATCGCCTGCCAGACCACGGTGCCGCGCAGGGTATCGGCCAGATATCCAGGGTCACCGCCGGAGAGGTAAATAAGGCCGGCGTTATCGATCTGATCCGCCAGATCTTGGCGCTGGGCATCTTCACCCGTAAATACGGGTAGAAAGAGGGCTTTGGTCTTGAGGCGCTCGGCTTGCTCGCCCCCGATTGACCGCCAATATTCCAAACTCTTTTCACCTTCACGGCCAGCGGCCGTCGGCAATTGAACGAAGGTATTGCTCTTCCCGCGGGTGATAGCAGCGCTGAGGAGCGCATTTTCTACGGGTTCCATGACAGGCAAATATTCGCCAGATCCGACTAAAGCTAGCGCTCCACTCATCTCTTCACTGTATCGCTTTCGCGCTCGCCCAACCTGAAAATTGGATGTGATTTAAAGGCTTCACGGGTGCGGGCGTTAGTATTCGACATATGCGTGGACGTTCTTCAAAAATTACAGCAGGAGTGTCTATAGCCATAGTTCTCGCCTCTGCTGCCTTTGCGTTCTTCAGCAAAACCGCAACCTCGGCAATTCCACGATCCGATGTTCTTAAAGGGCAGAAGACTTCTGTATATGGCGACACCAATATTCTTCTGCTCGGCCTCGACAGCCGGCGCGACAACAATGGTGCAAATCTGCCTCGCGCATTGCTTGACCTCATGCACGTTGGGTCCAGCAGCTCCATTGGTGGTTACAACACCAATACGATGATCGTGATTCACATTCCAGCAAATGGAAAGAATGCGGTGGCAATCTCGATTCCCCGCGATGACTATGTCAACGTTCCAGGTTTAGGTATGAAGAAAATCAAAGAGGCCTACGGCTATGCAAAATATGCCGAAGATTCGCGTCTCTACAAGTTGGGCGTAAAAGAACCGATGCGTGAACGCCTTAGTCGTGATGCTGGACGTAAAGCCACCATTGCGACCATCACAGAACTATTAGGAATACCTATTGACCATTTTGCTGAGGTAAACCTTGTGGGCTTCTACGATATCGCTAATGCCATTGGTGGAATTCAAGTTTGTCTCAACAAGGCTGTAAATGACAAGCAATACTCTGGCGCGGTTTTTCCTGCGGGCCTGCAGACAATTACCGGAGTCGATGCTCTCAAATTCGTACGACAACGCCATGGTCTTCCAAATGGCGACTTGGACCGAACCCACAGACAACAGGCGTTCATTACTGGTGTGATCACTAAATTCCGGACGCAAGGCATATTCGGAGATCTAGGCAAGCTTTCAGCGCTCCTGAAAGTTGCGAAGAAAGATGTCACTATCGACAGTGGCTGGGATGTCTTAGGCTTTTTGCCGCAGGCAAAGGCTCTCACTGGCGGGCACATCACCTTCCATACTCTTCCTATCGAAGGTTACGTTATGCGCAATAGCCAGAGCGTTAACTTGATCGATATTCCAACCGTCCGCAAATTCACTCATGACTTGTTCTTCCCACCAAAGCCAACCCCTAAACCAACAATTTCCGGTTCCGCAAAAGCATCAACTTCGGCTACTCCTAAGCCAAAGCCAACAAAACTCAATTACGCACATATGGCCAACGGAACTTCCGTAAATGGCTCAGCAATTCCTTGCGTTAACTAGCTTCATTAAAGAATAGAGAAGACTGTGCTGGGACTACTGACAATCTTTATTGGAGCGCTCGTTGCTCTTCAATCCCGAATTAATGGCTCTTTGGCAACCTCGGTCCATAACGGTATAGCCGCCGCTCTCCTTTCAAATATTGCCGGCTGGATCTTCTTATGGGTCTTGGTTTTCGGTTCAAAGAAAGAACGAGCAGGTTTGGCTTTAGTTCGCGATGCCTGGAAAGCAAAGAAATTGAAATTGTGGTTTCTTCTCGGTGGTGTTGCTGGTGGATTCTTCTTATCAATTCAAAGTATTACAGTCCCAGAACTTGGCGTTGCTATTTTCACCATTGCCACAATCGGCGGCCAAACAGTCACTTCTTTGGTCGTAGATAAAATGGGAATTTCTCCAAGTGGAAAGAAGCACATAACACTTCCTCGCGTACTTGGCGCTGTAGTAACTCTGGTTGCGGTCACAATCGCTGTCTATCCAAAGTTAACTGGGGCGAATTTCAAATTATTACCTGTCCTACTAACGGTTCTTGTTGGCGCAGTTGTCGCCTTCCAGCAAGCGATCAACGGTCAATTAAATGTAGTCACGGGTAGACCATTAGCAACGGCTTGGATCAATTTTTCAGTAGGAAGTCTCGTGCTCACATTTTCGCTCATCATTAATCTGCTGAATGGTGGCCACATTGCTCAGATCCCAACAAATCCGTGGGTCTATCTAGGTGGTCCTTTGGGTCTTATCTTTATTGCGGTATCCGCTTATGTTGTTAAAGCCATGGGCGTGCTCAACTTCATTCTCTTCAGCGTGACCGGCCAACTTGTTGGGGCACTGCTCTTGGATTGGTTGGCGCCGGCCACAAAGGGTGGAGTCAGTAGCTATCTGATTTTTGGAACACTGTTAACGCTAGGTTCGATCTTGTTCTCGCAACTAGCCGAGAAGAAAGTCGCTGCTTAGTCGTCTGACTCTCCGCCACCCGCGATGCTGGGCTTGGCGATAGCGGAAATAGGTGCGGCCTTGAGAGGGGTGGTATTGGCTGAAGCTACCGAGGTCGTGCTCTGGGAAATACTGGTTGATGCCGAATTAGTCACCGCTTGTGGGGCGAGCTGAGCATAGGTAACCGAGCCGGCTACGAGGAGTCCGAAGGCGAGGATTGCTAAGTGGCGTTTCATGTCTTGAATATGGCCCATGGGGCTGGTGTGAAGCCGAGAACTACCTGAGAGCCTGCTGGTAATCAATTACTCAGGTAAGCGTGGAAAGATGCGCTCATGCCTAAGCTTCAAGCCCCCAATTTGGCCGCCCATCGAGAATTTCGGCGCCAGCAATTGGTTACCGCAGCCATGGAATTAGCACTTGCCGATGGCGCATCTGCCATCACCGTTGCTGCCGTCGCACAAAAAGCAGGGCTATCTCGATCTTCAATCTATGAATATTTCTCCAGCTCTGCCGACTTAGTGGCAGACCTTGTTGTCGAGGAACTCGATTATTACATCCTCCGCTTAGCTGATGCCATTAAAGATGCCGAAGACCCATTTGAAAAACTCTCTCTATGGATCGCCGAGGGATTACGTTATGTAGCCGATGGTCGGCATATGTTGGTTAAATCTCTTAATACTGTTACGACGCCTGATTATCGAAAAGAAGAAATCGCACTTGGACACCGCAAACTGATCGCCCCTTTGCGGGAAGCACTTATAGCAGCGGGCATAAGCGATGTCGCGACTGCAACAGCGTATATCTCCAGTGTCACCGATGCAGCGAGTATTCGAATTGAGTCTGGAAATGACTCAGAGCTCGAAATCCGCAATGCGACCCTCTTTGCAATTGCCGGACTTCGAGCCCTGGTTACTCAATAACTTTTAGAAGTTTACCTCTGTTTTTTATTTAGAGACTGTCAACGCAACTTTTGACGAGTAAGCGCTGTAAAGACCAGAACGCGAACTCGCAGTAGCTACAAGTGTACAAACCCCACTCTTATGTACTTTTATGGAGTTTGCGGAGACTGTACAAATCTTTGGAGTCATAGTTTTGTAAGTAATTTTTTCGCCAAAGTTTGTCTCCTTCGCTAAAGAGATGGTTTTACCTACTTTAGCCGCAGCTTTCGATGGTCCTGCACTCTGAGCACCTAAAGCCAAATTGAATGGATAGTGAGAAGTTTTTGGTCCCACGGTAGCGTTTCCTGGTGATGCTACGGCGATATCACATTGCCCTGCACCTTTGAGGGCAGTAATTACAAATCCGCTTACTGCACATTCTGGGGTGAATGAAGTAAGTGTTACTGCGGCACCGGACCCGGTGGTTACTACGAAGGTTATTGGCGCGCGATAAGCAAGCGTCCCTGGGACATTGGCAGGAACCACAGAACCATTTACCGAGACTGAAATCGTGTCGGGGGCAAGTACTGGAGCCGAAGCGCCGGCTTTAAAGGTGATAGGAAAGAATTGATCTTCTGAAGTATCGCCGGGGGCGGTGTGATCTAAGCGGAAGAAAAGACCGCAGACTGCAATGTGACAATCGACAGCAGTTCCAGCGGCGTTCGTAAATGCACCGACAACATGTATTTTTACATCGCTCTTTGTAGGTGAGAGCGGGGCTGGAAAATTAGGAATAGCAGGTGATTCAGAAACCCAGATGGTGGATTGATCAAAGAGTGAGGTTGCATGCGCACCGGAGGCCGGCTGAACTCCTTCAGAAATATAAAGGCCATGATTTACTGGAAAATTCTGCAAACCCAGGTGAATGTCAGCTCCAGCGGGGTCGAGATTTGTGAGCGGACTACTTTGAGCAGAAATTGTTGTCGCAGCATTGGCGGTCGGGAGGAAAGTTGCTCCTAAAACCACGGCCAGCGCGACTATTCCAGTTGTATATCTCTTCTTCATTTCTCCTGCTTTCTTGGTTTTACTTAAACGAAATGGGCAAATACATGTCGTAGGTGCGATCATCGCCGCGAGTGTGGTCGGCGCGGATATAAATCGCACACTTTGCTTTATGGCAATCGATTTTCCCGATTTTGGAGGAAACTTTTATCGAAGTACTAAATCGTCCGCCAGCCTTGTAAGGCAATGCCAACCCGATTCCATAATTGGGAGGGTTGGAGGAAATCCACACTGAGGCGCCACTGCTGCCAGTCTTATCGGCTCCGCCACCACAAACAGAGGGGCGAACTCCTTTAGCAACTATCTGACACATTTCAATATATATGCCAACAGTTTCATCAAAACGCGACCCTTGAATTGATAGTTTCTCGCCCGATTTAATTCCCGTGGTTTTTGTTATTGAAAGGATTTCACCGTGGGTGCCGGTAACAGAGGAAGCGCTGGCCGCATTGGGGAGCATCATCACTGCCACCACGCCAAATGCGATCCATTTTCTCATTCTCGCAATTTAACCCACCCTTTGATTTCTTTTTCTCGACAGTCAGGTCCTCCGTTGTCGGATTTTTAGGCTACACAGTGGCGAAAAAAGTCAGATATATCGGTGTGATAATCGACCAGTGAAACCACTGATTGCGCTAGTAGCTGCCGCTCTGCTGCTCAGCGGGTGCGGCGCAAAGCCCCAGGTGGTTTCAAATATCTCAGATACCGATGTAACTCTCACTGTCGTCCATTCGGGCGAAATCCCCAGTTATCACCGCATCGTTGCCCTGGCCAATGGCAGTGCTGAAATAGTTGCGGCTTTGGGTTACAAGGCTGAGCTAGTGGGCCGAGATATCGCCTCGACAATGCCAGAGCTAGCCGCAATTCCGATTGATACAGACGCTCATCAAGTTTCTATAGAACGCATTCTGAGCCAGAAGCCAGATCTCATCTTCGTTGATTCCAACACCAGTCCAGCTTCGGCGCTCACGATTTTGAAGAATTCGGGAATTGCCATTGTGAAGATTCCGGACGCTTGGACTCTCAACTCGGTCTCCACGAAGGAATCAGCAATATCTAACGCTCTGCAGACCCCCAAAGCCCAGAAACTTTTAGATGCACAACTCTCCAAAATCTCATTTCCGGCCGAACATATCAAGGTCGCCTTTCTCTACCTCCGAGGGACGGCTTCGATTTATCTCATTGGCGGTAAGGGATCTGGGGCAGATTCGATGTTAACTGCAATTGGGATGACTGATATCGGAGCCGCTACTGAGCCACATCCTTTCAATGCTTTAACTGCGGAAGCTCTGATAAAAATGAAGCCCGATGTACTCCTGCTCATGACAAAGGGGCTCGCTTCGGTCGGGGGAATCAAGGGGTTGAAGCAATTGCCCGGAATTGAGCAAACACCCGCAGGCAAGAATGGTCGAGTCGTGACTGTGGATGATTCACTTCTCCTCTCTTTTGGACCTAGAACTATCCCGCTCTTGCCCTTGCTTCGAAGTAAAATAATGAAAGTGATGGGTCAATGAAGCGCAGCCTTATTTACATCGCGCTCTTAGCGCTTGCTCTTGGACTCTTTCTCCTCTCCTTGCAAAATGGAATTTTGCATTTACATTCATCAATATTTTCATTGATAGGTAAAAGTAATTCTGTAGATGCAACTACCGTGTGGGATGTTCGATTTCCCAGAGCTCTCGGGGCTGTAGTAATCGGCGCGGCGCTCGGAATCGCCGGCGCTTTAGCACAAGGGATATTTCGCAATCCTTTGGCTGAACCCTCCTTGATCGGACTAACCAGCGGAGCCACTTTCGGAACGATTCTTGGAATTGCTTCAGGTCTGGCAGGGTATGGGTCGGCATGGAACTGTGTCGCAGCCACACTGGGCACAGGTGCAGCTGCAGTAATTACTCAATTTCTAGCGCCAAATAAGAACTTTAGCTTCCTGCTCACCGGTATTGCCTTCTCTTCTATCTTGACCTCAATCTCAGGAATGGTCATTTCCATCTCTGGAAAGCCTGGGATTCAATCACTTTCCTTCTGGAATTTTGGCTCACTTTCGCTTATTAATTTCTCCACCGTTCTCATAATTGCTCCATTTATTACCTTGGGAACCATTTTGGCGTTTGTTCTCTCGCGGGGACTCAATGTGTGGAGTCTGGGGGAGAACAGCGCTTTCTACCTGGGTCTAAATATTCGTCGCTTTAGATTGCTTGCAATTATCGCGATCGCTCTCTTGATTGGACCTGCTGTAAGCGCCGTCGGATCAATTGCCTTCTTAGGTTTATTAGTTCCCCATCTTGTACGACTTGTAGTTGGCCCAGATCATCGCCATCTGTTGGCACTCTCCGGAATTCTCGGAGCGCTTGTATTACTGATAGCCGACTTACTTGCTCGAGCCGCTTTTCAGCCGCACGAATTACCTTTGGGATTGCTGACTTCGATACTAGGTGCGCCAATTCTTATTATTTTGCTCCGCACTCGTCGTGCACAGTGGGTGAGTGAATAATGATAAAGATTGATGCTATTTCGGTCCGCAGAGGAAACTCGCTAGTTCTTAACGAGTATTCAGCGCAGATCTCGGAAGAAGGTATGACCTTACTGACTGGGCCAAACGGTGTCGGGAAGACAACTCTTATCAACGCTATCGCTCGGTCATTGCCGATTTCGGCAGGAAAAATTGAAATATCTGATCGCGATATCGCGCAAACCTCAGCGAAAGAGTTAGCGCATTTGCGCTCGGTATCACCACAGCGCAGAGCCTTTACTCTTGCTTTCAGCGTCGCCGAGGTTTTAGGTTTTATTGATGAAGTAGAACGAAATCAACATTGGCAATCGACCATAGAATCTCTGGGTCTGCACGACATAATGACTGCAAAAGTTACCGAACTATCGGAAGGACAACAGCAGCGAGTTAGTCTGGCTCTTGCCCTCATCCAAGAATCGCATTTCTATTTGTTGGATGAGCCGCTCAGTGCCCAGGATTCTCAATTCCAAGAACGCATTTTGTCGCAACTCAAAATCATTGCAACAAAAAAGGGAGTGCTGGTTGTCAGCCATAACACTGACTCCCTGCACTCCCAATTCGATCAAGAGTTACGACTTAATTAACGTGGTGTGCGCTTACTGGGCGCTGCCTTCTTAAATCCACCCTTGCGATGTTCGGCAACGAATGGCTTGCCTGACTTCTTGGCAGATCCACCAGCGCGGGCACGTGTGCTGCGCTCGGAAAATTCGCTGGAACGCTCTTCAGTCTTGGCGCCTGGGCGGGCTACCTTGGCTGGGCGAAATGGGCGCTCGGCCTTGGCGGCTTTAAACGGACGCTCACTCTTCTCGGCCTTGGCCGGACGATTGAACTTCTCGCTCTTTTCAAACTTGTCAGCGCGAGCCGGACGGTCAAATTTGTCAGCCTTGGCTGGTCGATTGAACTTGTCATCCTTCTCAAACTTTGCCGGACGGCCAAATTTTTCAGATTTAGATGGCCGGCTGAACTTTTCAGTTCGGGCTGGCTTTTCCGTACGTGCTGGGCGCTCGGCGCGATCGAGTGGAGCGGGACGATCAGTGCGACCGGTACGAGTTGGGCGTTCAAACTTCTCGGTACGTACTGGGCGAGCTACATATTCGGTACGAGCTGGACGCTCTTCTCGGACTGGACGCTCGTAGCTTTCATCGCGAGATGGGCGAACGGGGCGATCGTTGCGCACTGGACGCTCGGCGCGAGCCGGACGATCAGAACGATCAGAACGATCAGGGCGTGGTCCACTAGAACGACCACCACGGAAACCACGATCTCCACCACGACCACCACGGTCGCTGCGAGATGGCTTCTCTGGTTCAACAATGACAGGAATTCCGGATGGCTCTTGAGCGCCAGTGATGCGGATGAGTTCTTCATCGGAAGGTCGGACATAACTTTCAGAGAGCTTTACGCCGGCACGAGTGGTTAAACCGTAAACACCCTTCTTCTGCTTTGAAGTAGCAAGGGTTACAACAACACCTGTGGCACCAGCACGAGCAGTACGGCCAGCACGGTGCAAATAATCTTTGTGATCTGCAGGTGCATCGACATGTACGACAAGAGAAACATCATCGACGTGAATTCCGCGAGCGGCAACGTCTGTAGCTACAAGAGCTGAGGCGCGACCATCTTTAAAGGCGGCCAAAACGCGAGTGCGCTGTCCTTGAGATTTTCCACCGTGAAGCACTCCGACTGGAACGCCTTTCTGCAGCATCTTGTCGGCCAACTTGTCAGCTCCATGCTTGGTGCGAACGAAGAAAATAGTGCGACCTTCACGAGCAGCGATCTGAGTGGAAATTAAATCTTTGTGAGCTTGATCCATAATCAAAACGTGGTGGAGCATGTCGGCCGAACGTGACTTCTCATTTTCCAACGAATGGGTGATTGGATTCTTCAAGAAGCGCTTTACCAAAGTATCGACATCGCGATCCAAAGTAGCGCTAAACAACATTCTTTGACCATCGTCCATGGTTAATCCAAGGATCTCTTTGACGACGGGCAAGAAGCCCATGTCAGCCATTTGATCGGCTTCGTCGAGGACGGTGATTTCAACTTCATCAAGTTCGATGTGGCGCTTCTCTAGCAAATCGATGAGTCGACCAGGAGTAGCGACAATGATGGGGACGCCGCGCTTGAGCGCTTGAATCTGTCCGGTGTAAGAAAGTCCACCAGCGACTACTTGCGAATTAAGGTTTACGCGACGAGCCAAAGGAGCGATGACATCATTGATCTGCATCGCGAGTTCGCGTGTAGGAGCAAGAATCAAACCCAATGGGTGGTGTGGGTCAGCAGTTTTGCCAGCGAGGCGAGTTAGCATCGCCAAGCCAAAGGCCAAAGTCTTACCAGAACCAGTTTGTCCACGACCAAGAATGTCGCGACCAGAAATGGCTTCGGGCAATGTGGCGGTTTGAATCGGGAATGGGGCTGAAATACCTTCAGCATCGAGCGCCTGAACGAGCGCAGAATGAACACCTAAATCTTTAAATGACATGGATCTACCAATCGAGACATCAAGCGTGTCTCGAGATGATCCGATTTCGATCAAATTATTAGCTAAGACTCGCAAGTAGAACGCATTTTGCGTTCTTATGGGGAGTGCTGCGGTTGCAACAACTGGCTAAGGGTAACCGATGCTCTGAACTTTCCCCAAATCGGACGCTCAATCGCTATTTAATTACAAATGCCACGCTCTCGGTGGAGTCATCGATCTCTAATTGCCACTCATATCGACCCGATGCCAACGAAAGATTATTGATATTAAGTGCCATGGGGAAAGAAATAGGTGCGCCTTCCGGATGCCCTGGTGGGCGGCCAACTTCAATCTGACCAGCGGTTCCGACGATATTTCCTGCATCATCTGCGATGGAATTTCCGTCTTCGTTGATCAATTTCAAGGACCAGTTCAACTTCTTGTTAGTCGAAGTCCAAGGGATTTCGGCTTTAACCGCGACAGACATAGCGGGGATCGGCGAGCCGGCAACATCCCAGCCCCCACCCAAAATAAAGAGCTTGCCATTTACTTCTTGCGCAGCATCGGCCAAAATCATAAAAATCTTCATGTGGATCCCTTCGACTGTTCGCTAACTCTAGCGCGGAGATGTAAGGAGCAACCCAAGCGCTAGAACTAATATTCCCGCAGCGGAGAGCGCGGTAAGGGAACGACGAATTCTTGGTCGCGCCAGAAATACTGACGCCTTATCCACTGCCTTAATAAGCGATCCATACCATGCGGTGGAAACGCTCGCCTGGACCAGACTTAAAAGAAATATCCCCCAGCCCAAAGAGAAATGCTTGGGGACAAATTGTGGAATGAAAGCTACTGCGAACACTGCCGCCTTTACATTGGTGAGGTTTGTCAAAAGACCCAAACGATAGGCAGAGACAAAAGTGGTTTTCGCCTTACCCGTGAAATCAAATTTCCCAAACTCGTTCTTCAACTGCAAAAGAGTCTGAATTGCTAGACCAACCAGGAAAGCGACGCCGGCATATTTGAGAATGGAGAACGCCAGATGTGACTTAGCAAAAATCGCAGAAAGACCAATTCCAGAAAGCGATCCCCAAACAATCAAACCCGAGGCGTTTCCTAAAACAGAGTAAAAGGCAGCTCTTGGTCCACCAATCAGGCTCTGTCGTAAAACCATGGCCACGCCTTGCCCAGGAACTACCGCAAGCAAGAGAGCGGTCAGCGCAAATGCAGGTAAGACGCGTAAGAGATCCAGCAAGTTATTTAGTTACCTTCCGACGCCACTCGGCATACTCATTAGCCAAATCATCTGAATATTTCATTTCCGAATTCGTGACTTTAGTGAGGAGATGATCTGCAAATTCAGGATTTCTTGCTAACAGCGGTCCATGAAGATATGTCCCATACACATTGCCAGAAATTGCGCCGTCTAGGTTTGAGTAGCCATTTCCGTTACCGACTAATACTTTTCCAAAAGGTTGCACAGAAGAACCAATCTCGGTTGCACCTCCATGATTTTCAAAACCAGTAAATTCACAATCGAGAATGGTCGAGGCGACTTTGATATCTCCGACAAAGCGAGATTTGCCGGGGGTAGTCGTGACTTCGAGTAGACCTAAGCCAGCAATAACATCACCGTGGCCGTTGGTGAAACTCTCGCCAATGATTTGAAAACCAGCACAGATCGCCAGCAGCGTGGCGCCTCGTTCAACGGCTCGGCTTAGTGAACCGGTTTCTTTTAGGGCCATTAATGAAAGAGATTGGGCGGCGTCTTCTGCCCCACCCATCAGGTAAATATCTGCCGATTCTGGCAGCTTCTCTCGGAAGGAGACGTCGATGATTTCAGCACCAATCCCATTGAGGTGTGCTCGGAAAGCTAGGACATCAGCGTTGCCACGGTCACCATAAGTGCCAAGTAACTCGTTATGAATGCGAACAATGGTCAGCATTATTTGCTCAACTCAAAAAAGGCGGTGTAAGCAGATAGCACTTGGACGTGATCATCTGTTGGGAAGTGCGCCATTGCTGCATCGAAGTCTGGTGCCTGCACCGAAGATATTCCCTCTACATGGAGACGATATTGCATATCTAATGCGCGTTCGCCGGTGACGACAACTTTTCTACCTTGAAGAATTTCAAAAGAAACGTCAAAAAGCCAAGAAGTATCAATGCCATCTACTTCTCGTGAATTGAGAATGAGAATTACGTTTTGAGACGTGATTCCACGCAGTGCCTCAGTCCATGAAGCTGGATTCTTAGTGAGTCGAATATCAGCATGCACTCCTCGAACTTCGCGGACGATGGTGCGCTCCAGTTCTCCAAGGGAAGGTTCTAGGTACGGCGCCGCAATTAAAGAACCTGCGATATTTGCCAACGCCGCGTTGCGGGCTGAGGCATCGGAGGCCACGAGCAAACGATCGTAAACTCGATTGGTTAATCCGCAATCCGAGTCGTAGATGCCTTCTTTCCACGTTAAGTAGGAACCACACTTGGGGCAGACCGCACCATCTGGGTGCGAGCGCCCCCCGAAAGAAACTCGAATAACGCTTTTGGCGGTACTCGTTGCGTAATTAACATAAGGATCATCGATGTCGACGACAAAGGTAGTCTCATCAGCAACATCGGCGATCTCGTGCCATTTATCTGCGACCCGTTTTACTTCATGCATGCGATGAAGTTGATCGCGAGTTAGATTAAGAAGCACAACTACTTTTGGATTGGTCTGGGCCAAAACTGAAGGCAGATGAAGTTCGTCAATTTCAAGAACGGCATATGCATCAGGCTTCATGAGGGAACTTGCGATTCCCCAATTCAAATTGGAACCACTTTGGCTCGTTGCTACGCTGCCTTTTTGTTCGACAATTCGCTTAAGAAAGCGAGTGGTACTGGTTTTTCCGTTGGTACCGCTGACGAGAAAGATGGTTCTTCCAGGCGCCAACTCGGAGATAGCAGTTGGGCGCAGCGCTAAAAGAATACGACCAGAGATGGTTTCGCCAGATTTTCTTGCAAAGGTTCTTGATGCCCAGCCAGACACTAAAGCGATGAGCACTGCACGCTTTAATCCCCGATGTGGCATCTGCTCTCTCTTCTTTAAGTTAGTTCGAGCCACCTGTGAGAGTCGAACTCACGACCTACGCTTTACGAGAGCGTCGCTCTACCGACTGAGCTAAGGCGGCGGGTGGTGCTGAGAAACTAATCTAGACGAATTGTTCCAGTAGGTGTGGCGAGATGGATAGCAACCACACCAGTGATGCCATCATTCTCTTCAATATCAACCCATTCGATATTGATACCTTCGAGTGCGGTTGAAATATCGGTCCCTAACCAGTTTTCGATTGTTTCAATATCTCCGGCTATTTCAATCTTTTCAATTTCAGCAACGGCTTTGCCATCTGCCGATGGGTGATCATCTGAAGTCCACTCGATAAAGAATGGAAGTTGGGCATCATAAATTGTGGCGAGCACGCCGATTTGCTTCCAATGTAAGTCGGTGCCATCGGGGCGCTTGCGATGTCCTTCGGCAGATTCACGGCCAAGTCGAGTTTCGATGGCGGCGATATCGTCGGTAGAAACAACCCAGGTAAGCCATCCGCCACCTTCGTTTGCGCGCTTGGAAACAGCCTGACCAAATGGCGTCTGATCTGCAGCGGGGTGATTGAGTGGGCAAACAACCTCTAGGTAGTGGCCATTCTTCAGGGGCAAAGTGAAATTTCGCGTTCCAAAGCGTGGGTGGATTCCGCCATCGACAAAAGCTGAGCCAAGTCTGGAACCCAACCGTTGGACGACATCAACGAGTTGGTCATGAGAGGCAACATAAGAGACGTGGTCTAAACGCATAAGTAAATCTTGCCCTATCTCAGGGAGTGCTTTTTACCATCGAAAAAGCAGGGCTAGGCGCTACACGACACCGGTTCGGTTGGGGTTTTGCCCGTCAGGAAGTAGGTATCCACTTTGGAGTCAATGCAGGAACTGCCGCGGTTATGGCCGGTATGGCCGTCGCCGTTAAAGGTGAGCAGGATAGAACTGAGGAAAGCTTTATGGAGCGAGATCGCCCATTCGTAAGGCGTGGCTGGATCGGCGGTCACGCCGATGATCAAGATAGGGGGTGTTTTGAGGCCAGAGAGGGGTTTGGGAAAGGCCACCACACCCGTTGACCAGTAATGACAGGTCAATCCAGCGTAGGTAAGGAAGGGCCCAAAAATCGGGGCGGTTTTGGCAAAAACCGGTTCATCGGCCTTGATCTGAGCCAGAGTCCGAGAGTCCCGGAAATCCAGGCAACTAATAACTTGGCTGATGTCATCTTGGTTATCCGTGTAATGACCATTCGCATCCCTATGGGAATACTCATCGGCCAGATCAAGTAGGAGTTGACCTTCGGACTTAGTAATGGCTTTATGCAGCGCCGACTCTAACCTCGGCCAGCCTTCTTGCGGGTCGTACAAAGCGGATGCAACTGCAGTTATCAGCAAAGCTGGCGTAACGATCCTGTGGTTGTCACCACTTATCGGCCGAACTTCGGCTTGTGACAAAAGTTTCACTAATTGCGGTTTTGCAACAGTTTTGGATTGTTTAAAGAAATCATTCAGCGCTAAATCGAAACCTCGCGCTTGAACTAAATTTTGATTTCGGATCGAAACATTTGGATCAACGGCACCATCAAGTACAAAGCGACCCACATGTTGAGGGTACAAAGAAGCATAAAGAGTTCCGAGAAAAGTCCCGTAACTCTTCCCCAGATAATTCAATTTATCTTCGCCAAGTGCGCTTCGTAAAATTTCCATATCTTTTGCAGTCTCAACCGTGCTGAAGTGACCCAATCTTTTTCCAGCGACTTTCGCACAGGCAGTGGCAAACATTTTGGCTGCAGAAATGAGTTGAGCCTCAAGAGCAGTCGAACCGGCTTTGCCATCGCTGGCCAAATAAATATCTTCTTGCTTATCAGAAAGACAGCGGATCGGATCAGAGAGATTTACTCCCCTAGGATCAAATCCGACGATATCAAATCGTTGATTTATTTCTTGAGAAACTATGTATTCGGCGTTATAGGCATAGTCGAAGCCAGAGCCGCCTGGGCCGCCAGGGTTAACAACGATGGACCCCATACGTTTGGCTGGGTTGGTAGCCTCATGCTTGAGAACTTTGAGATGAAAGAAATCTTTCCCCAAATGGTTGTAATCAACCGGTACTTTTAAGGTCGCACACTTAAAAGATGCATAACAGACTTCCCAATTTAATTTCTGATTCTGAAGTTCTTTCAATGTGTAACTCTGCTGGAAAAAGCCGCGCACCGAAGGAGTTACGCCGGCTATCAGTAATAGCGCTACAAATAGCGGAATTAGTAGGCTTTTTAAGGGTTTGCGGATCATCTCAACTGCACCATAAGTGCTTCGATCGATAGAAGTGTGTTGGCGTTGTGACCCAGATTGGTTCGGGTACGCATAATGGCTTCGATTTTTGCCAAAGTGTTTTCCGGAGTGGTTACCCCGGCGAGGCGATAAATTTCAACAGCCATATCTGAGTTGATAATTGCATCAGAAATATCCGTACCTTGAGATTGCACCAACAAAATATCGCGATAAAAAGAGGCGATATCTAGGAGGGCGCGATCCAAAAAGTCTCGAACCATTCGAGTAGAGCGCGACTTCTGCTCTTTTTCTAATTCCTTTACAGCTTTAGAACCACCTTGGGATAACTTGGATCCAGTTTGACCCCAAGCCTCCTTCAAATCATGGATTTCTTTATCATCGCGTTTTTCAGCTTCTTCTTCCGCTTCCTTTTTCGCCGCGTCAACTAAGAGTTGTGCCGCTTTATAAGCCGAGGAGATATCTGAGATAGCCATGGGAAGTTTGAGAATAGCTGAACGGCGATCGCGAGCCTCTTGGCTTCGTGCCAGATAGCGAGCACGTCCAACATGTCCCTGTGACGTTCGGGCGGCAAACTCGGCCATACTTTGAGAAATTTCTTCACGTTGCAGCAGGTCAGATACTGCTTGAGAGGAAGGCGTCCGCAACGTTAAATTCCTGGTTCGAGATCTGATGGTTGGCAGTACATCTGAAAGCGTTGGGGCACAGAGCAACCAAACCGTTCGCAGCCCTGGCTCTTCCACTGCTTTCAAGAGTGCGTTGGCTGCAGATTCTGTTAAACGATCTGCATCCTCGATAATCACAACTCGATATGTGGCAACCGATGGTGACCAGGATGCCCTGACGATGAGCTCCCGGATTTCATCAATCTTGATAGAAAGTCCTTCGGTGCGTATAAGTTCAACATCGGCGTGTACGCCAGAGAGCGCAGTCGTGCAGTGATTGCAGTGCCCGCAACCGGAATCTGGGCATACCAAAGCAGCAGCAAATGCCAGCGCGGCATTCGAACGGCCAGATCCGGGCGGGCCGGTAAAGAGCCAAGCATGGGTCATAGCCTGAGTCTCATCAGTACTGTCTTTGGCTGACTTTGTAGCCTCTTGCAGGATTTCAATGACAGGCGCTTGATCGATCAGGTTCGAAAATACCTCAAACATCGAACTACTTACTTTTCTTGGCTTTTTGATTGATCTTCAGGAGCGGCAGCACGGAAATTCGTTCCACAATTTGGGCGTGGATAGATTCTTTACTTTGTGTCGCATCGACAACGAAATATCGTTCTGGATCCACATTGGCCAAATTGAGAAATTCTTGACGAACACGCTCGTGGAATGCGAGTGGTTCACTTTCAATACGGTCAGTTGACTGCAGGCGAGCTAGGCCGATTTCGGCAGGAAGATCCATAATGACAGTGATGACTGGAGTCAAGGTTTCTGTCGCCCACCGTGAAATGCGAGCAACCTCGGCTGGTTGTAAAACTCGACCTGCACCTTGATAAGCAATGGAGGAGTCGAGATATCTATCAGTTATGACAACTTCGCCCTTGTCCAGGGCTGGTTTAATAACCGAAAAAACATGGTTGGCGCGGTCTGCGGCGTAGATAAGCGCCTCGGCTCGAGGAGAAATCACACCGGTTTCATTATCAAGGACGATCTTGCGAAGTTTTACACCGATGGGCGTTCCGCCTGGTTCGCGAGTCAGTACAACAGTTTCGCCAATAGATTCTAAATATGTTTTCAAGAGTTCGGTTTGAGTAGATTTTCCGGAACCTTCTCCGCCTTCAAAAGAGATAAAGATTCCGGTCTTGATCGCGCCGGTGATTCCGCCGAGTTCGCCGCGGAATGCAGCCATAACATCAGACCACAAAGAAATGGTTGGACGATCGCGCATCTGGCGATAAGAAAAAATACCAACCAGAGATCCGATAATGCCGGCGAAGAACATAGTGAAAGCAGCGCCGTTGTACTCCAGCTTGGTGCCATTGACATTGAAACTGTGTTTGCCAATTGCGGCGGCAATCACTGGGGCAATAGCCAAGACAAGTACTAAAGAAATTCGGATGAGAGATTGAACGAAGGCAAAGGTGCGTCCGCGAACTTCATCTTCAACCTCAAGTCCCAACATGGTAAAACCAGTAACCCACGAGACCCCGGCAAAGGCGCCAAGTAATACGGTCACGCCAATAGCGAGAACCAAGTTGGAAATAAGAGCCAATAACACTAAGAAAATCGAAGAAATGGTCAGAGCCGCGCCAAAAAGCCGACGCCGAGAAAATTGATTAAAGATTTTAGGTCCGAGCGAAATGCCGAGCGCAAGACCGGTGAAGACCGATCCGAAGAGAATTCCGTAAGCCGCATCGCCCGCCTGCAGATCGCCCACAAAGGTACGGGCTAAACCAATGACCGCACCGGCAGCAAAAAAGGCACCTAGCATCCCGAAAATAAGACCACGAATGATCTTGTTGTCATTGACGAATTTGAATCCTTGAATAAGAGCTTTGCCAATATTTTCGTTGGCAGCTCCTTTAGTGGCTGGTCCTTTAGGAATTTCCTTCAATTGGTAAACGATGTAGGCCGTGTACAAGAAAGAAATCGCATCAATATACAAAGCCATGTCGGCGGAGGAGGCAAATCGTGGCGAGAGCCAATCTGTTAACGGTTTAGAGACCAAAGCAAGGAGAGAGAAGATGAGAGCGGCGAGTGGAGCCGTGCCGTACGAGGCTAACAAGGTGACTTGGTTAGCGCTTTCCAATTTGTTTTTGGGAACCAAATTGGGGACCGAAGCTTCTTTGGCCGGCGACCAGAAGAGCGTTACGGATTCCACTAAGACTGTGGCCGTATAGAGCCAGAAGTAATTGCCCACGAGTGGAATTGAAAGATAGAGACCAAAGCGCAAAATGTCGCAGACGATCATGAGGCGACGACGGTCAAACCGGTCCGCAATGACTCCAGCAAGCGGTCCTAAAATAACAGCGGGAAGGAGCCGGACAATAAAGACGCCTGCGATAGCAAAGTTAGCTTTGGTGTAGTTGCCGCCCGAAAGCTCTTGAGCGAGCGCGGTTGTAGCTAGTAGACCAAGCCAATCTCCGAATGAGGAGAAGGCCATCGAATTCCAGAGTTTGCGAAAGGCCGGGATCGCCAAAACGCTACGGCTCTCCGATTGCGCTGGGGCGCTGGGATAGGGCAGCGATTGCGACATAGATTAAGCCTAGACGGCTACCGGCTTACCTTTACCGGTGGCAGCCTTCTTCTTGACCTTAGGTGCGCCTGTGGCTTTCACGGTGTTCTTGGTCAGGGTGGGAGCGCTCTTCTTGCTGGCGCTCTTCTTGGCCGGACTCTTTTTGGCTGCCGCCTTCTTTGCGGCAGGTGCCTTCTTTGCGGCTTTTTTACTAGTTTTCTTCACCCTCGACGCGCCACCATTTTCAGCTTCCCAAGCGCGACGACCTGCGAGTAGTTCAAGGCCGCGTTCGAGTGTTAAGAATTCGACAGTATCGCCGCGGCGCAACGTCGCATTGGTTTCGCCATCGGTTACATAAATTCCAAATCGACCATCTTTGACCAAGACCGGCTTCTCACTCGCTGGATCAATACCTAAATCTTTCAATGGCGGTTTAGCAACGCCACGACGACGCACTTTAGGTTCACGGTAAATCGCCAGTGCATCTTCAAAAGTAATAGTGAAGAGCTGATCTTCAGAAGTTAAGGTGCGCGAGTCGGCGCCATTCTTTAAATACGGACCATAGCGGCCGTTTTGAACTGTGATGGGCTCGCCTTGGTACTCGCCTAATGTGCGCGGGAGTGAAAGTAACAAAAGTGCATCATCGATATTGATGGTATCTAGAGTCATCGTCGAAAGCAGCGAAGCGGTCTTGGCTTTCTCGCTCTTCTTGGCGCCCTCTGGCAAAGCTTCAGTTACATATGGACCAAATCGGCCAGACTTAGCCGTGACCGGAAGATTTGTCTGCGGATCGAGGCCGAGTTCGCGTTCGCCAGAAGGTTGTGCCAGAAGTTCAATGGCCACTGGCAAAGTGAGTTCGTCTGGAGCCAACGATTCAGGAATGTTTGCGAACTTGCGCGCATCACCTTCGCCTTGTTGCAGATAGGCGCCATAACGCCCCACTCGAATTTCAATTCCTTGGCCCATCTTCATAGTGTTAATTTCTTGGGCATCAATCGCGCCTAAGTCCGCAGCAAGATCTTGCAAACCTGGGATTCCGTCGTGGCCAAAGAAGAAGCGAGTAAGCCAGGCAACGCGATCTTCTTCACCATTGGCAATGCGGTCAAGGTCTTCTTCCATCGAAGCGGTAAATTCATAATCGATCAGGCGCGAGAAATGTTGCTCGAGCAACCCAGTAACTGAAAATGCCAGGAATGTAGGAACTAGGGCTCGGCTACGTTTTGCTACGTAACCACGATCTTGGATAGTCGAAATAATCGATGCAAAAGTGGAAGGGCGGCCGATGCCGAGTTCTTCAAGTTTCTTAACCAAAGTTGGTTCGGTATAACGAGCCGGTGGCTTGGTTTCATGCCCTTCGCAGGTGTATTCCGCTACTTTCATGGCATCGCCCACTGACATGGCGGGAAGTCGCTTGGACTCATCGGCATCATCGGATTTCTCATCAGAGATTTCTTCATAGGCAGCCAAGAACCCGGGGAACGTTACAACAGAGCCGTTAGCGCGGAATATCGCAGCTTCGCCCTTGGAGGTATCAACATCAAAATCAACACGCATTTGCAGTTTTTTAGCATCGGACATTTGTGAGGCGATAGTGCGCTTCCAAATCAAGTCATACAAAGCAAATTCATCACGCGAAATTTCGTGAGCGAGCTCGCCCGGAGTTTTGAAAGTATCTCCTGCCGGTCTAATGGCCTCATGAGCCTCTTGAGCATTCTTTGTTTTGCCTTCATAAACTCGAGGAGTAGCTGGAACATAATCTGCACCGTACAGAGCTTTTGCAGATGCACGAGCTGCTCCGATTGCTGCCTGTGACAAAGTCACGGAATCGGTACGCATATAGGTGATGTAACCGTTTTCGTACAACCGCTGAGCAACGCGCATTGTTAATTGAGCGCCCCAACCTAAACGTGAACCAGCATCCTGCTGCATGGTCGAGGTCGTGAAAGGAGCTTTTGGTCGCTCGGTTCGTGGAGATTCTTCGGTGCTTTTGACCGTTAAAGATTTACCAGCAAGAGAAGCAACTAATCCACGAGCTGCGGCTTCATCAAGCAAAAGAATATTCTCCAGCGACTTCTCTTTAATACCGCCGTTGGAGTCAAAGTCGTTGGTAGCGGCGACGCGTTTGCCATCTAAAGAAAGTAGCCGAGCCCTAAATCCTGCAGTGCAATCGGCACTCAGATCCCACCATTTAGAAGAAATGAAGGCCATTCGTTCGCGTTCGCGTTCAACAATGAGGCGAGTTGCAACCGACTGAACACGTCCAGCGGAGATTCGTGGCATGACTTTCTTCCACAGAACTGGCGAAAGACGATAACCATAGAGACGATCGAGAACTCGACGCGTTTCTTGAGCATCGACCATTCGGTAATCCAAATCGCGGGTCTCTTCCGCGGCTTTTTGAATTGCCTCTTTAGTAATTTCGTGGAAAACCATTCGGCGAACCGGAATCTTGGGACGGAGAACTTCAATCAAGTGCCAGGCGATTGCTTCGCCCTCACGGTCCTCGTCAGTAGCCAGGATGAGCTCATCGGCGCTCTTCATGAGCTCCTTGAGTTCGGCTACTTTCGCCCTTTTATCGGGATTTATGACGTATAGCGGGGCAAAATCTTCTTCAATATTGACGCCTTCTTTAGCCCAGGCGATCTTTTTGTACTCCTTGGGAATATCAGCCGCCCGCATAGGTAGGTCACGGATATGACCTACCGATGCTTCGACGACATAGTCATCCCCGAGAAAGCTGCCGATCTTGCGCGCTTTCGCAGGTGATTCAACGATGACTAGTTTGGTACCCAATATCTACCTTCTTGTTATTCGATTGATTCTTCGATTTATACGATCGTTGTTGCACCGCGACGGCTACGGATAACCGCACCAACGATGACAATAACCGCGACTAGAGCAATGAGCTTGCTATAAGTCTGGTGACCATTGAGAGCAAAGCTAACAATGGCGGGGGTAATCAAGAGACCAACCAAGTTCATTACCTTGATCAGTGGGTTAATGGCAGGACCTGCGGTGTCCTTGAATGGATCTCCGACAGTGTCGCCAATGATGGTGGCAGCGTGATCATCAGATCCCTTTCCGCCATGATGACCGTCTTCGATCATCTTTTTGGCGTTATCCCAAGCTCCACCAGAGTTGGCAAGGAAGACTGCCATCAGAGTTCCGGTACCGATTGCACCAGCAAGGTATGCGCCGAGCGCACCAACACCGAGGCCGAAACCAACAGCGATTGGGGCCATGACGGCAAGAAGTCCTGGAGTTGCAAGTTCGCGGAGCGAATCGCGAGTACAGATATCAACTACGCGACCGTATTCAGGAAGTTCGGTACCAAGCATGATTCCTGGGTGAGTGTGGAACTGATTGCGAACTTCCACAACAACAGCGCCAGCAGCACGAGAAACTGCATTGATTGCCAAACCAGAGAACATAAATACAACAGCAGCACCAATAATCAAACCAACCAAGTTACGAGGGTTGGCGACATCAAGTACACCGTTGAATTGAATGTCGGTGACGACTTTGCCAGCTTCTTTAACAGCATTCTTGATCGCATCGGTGAATGCACCGAAGAGAGCAGTTGCAGCAAGAACGGCGGTAGCAATCGCAATACCTTTTGTGATCGCTTTAGTTGTATTTCCAACTGCATCAAGTTGGGTCAGGATCTTTGCGCCTTCGCCTTTAACGTCGCCAGACATTTCGGCAATGCCTTGAGCGTTGTCGGAGATTGGCCCGAAGGTATCCATAGCAACAATGACACCGACTGTAGTCAGGAGACCGGTACCAGCAAGGGATACTGCGAAGAGTGAAAGAACGATGGATCCATGGCCCAAGAGAAAGGCACCAAATACGCCTGCAGCAATGAGAAGAGCCGAGTAGACGGCTGATTCAAATCCAACAGAAATACCAGCCAAAATTACGGTCGCTGCACCAGTCTTAGAGGATGCGGCAACGTCATTAACTGGACGGCGACCAACTTCGGTAAAGAATCCTGTAAGCACCTGGATTGCAGCTGCAAGAACGATTCCGATAAGTACGGCACCGAAAGCCAAAGTGCGAGGGTTGACACCAACGCCTGCAGCTTCAGAGGTAAGTCCGGCCATTTGCTTGAGTGATGATGGCAAGTAGGTAAAGGTTGCGAAACCAACAAGGACTGCCGAGATGATTGCTGATAAGAAGAATGAGCGGTTGATCGCAGTCATTGCGCTCTTGTCAGTTGGACGCAAGCGAGTGATGAAGATACCGACGATGGCGGTGACAATTCCAATTGCAGGAACGATCAATGGATAAATAAGACCGGCATCACCGAATCCAGCTTTACCAAGAATGAGAGCGGCTACCAAAGTAACTGCGTAAGACTCGAAGAGGTCGGCTGCCATTCCAGCACAGTCACCGACGTTGTCGCCGACGTTGTCTGCGATTGTCGCAGCGTTACGTGGGTCATCCTCAGGAATACCTTGTTCAACTTTGCCAACGAGGTCAGCTCCGACGTCGGCTGCCTTTGTAAAGATGCCGCCGCCGACACGCATGAACATCGCGAGCATTGCAGCACCAAAACCAAAACCTTCAAGTACTGATGGGGCATTTTCGTGATAGATGATGACAACGAGTGATGCACCAAGAAGTCCAAGGCCCACTGTGGTCATACCAACAACACCACCGGTACGGAAAGCAATTCGAACTGCTTTGGCGGCAGAATTCTGACGCGCGGCTTCAGCTACGCGAACGTTGGCACGAACTGCCAACCACATTCCGTTGTAACCCACACCAGCGGAGAAAAGCGCTCCGAGCAAGAAGAAGATAGATCGACCAATTCGGATATCTCCGGTGCCAGGAAGTGCAAAGAGCAGAACGAAGACGATCACTACAAAATAGGAAAGCGTCTTAAATTGACGGTTGAGATACGCAGCTGCGCCTTCTTGAACGGCGGCGGCGATGGACTTCATGCTGTCGGTGCCTTCGTCGGCGGCAAGTACTTGCGCGCGCAGGGCGTAGGCGATGGCGAGCGCCACCAAGGAAATCCCCAAAACCACGTAGACATAGACCAGGTTTGACCCCGTCACTTGAACCAGATTTGTCACTTAAAACTCCATTCTTGCCTCGATGCAAGGATGCGCTGCCCTGATGGCTAGCGGCACATAACGGCGAAAGGTTACACATACCCCCCACCCATATTCCAAATAAATCTAAATAAATAGGTATAAAGGGAAAATCACACCGTTTGGGGGGCAATTACGCGGGGGACACCCAAATAGCCGTGAGAAAGGGGCGGTAAGGTTCGCGTTCTATGAATATCTTCAGCGCTCAGGGCGCCATCAACTCTTTTGGGCTCACTGGCATCTTCGCCATCCTCTTCATCGAGACCGGCCTACCTGTGGTAATTGGGCTGCCTGGAGATTCACTCCTCTTTATTGCCGGCGTTGCCGCCTCAGGAACTGGCGCCGCTCTTCACGTCAAGATTTCGCTCTGGGCTGTTGCTATCGGAGCTCCGCTATTTGCCATCGCCGGATCCCAATTTGGTCACCACCTTGGCCACAAGTACGGTGTCAAGCTCTTTAGCAAGCCAAATTCCAAATATTTCAATCCCGAGCGCCTCAAGTCGGCTGAAAAATGGATGGATAAATACGGTCACGGGAAGATGATTTTCTTAGGACGTTTTATCCCGGTTGTACGCCACTTGGTAAATCCAGTCGC
>CANCSL010000015.1 GCA_947380835.1 Actinomycetota bacterium
TGCCAGTACCGAGCCGCAAAGTGAATATCGCCATCTGACATGTGATGAACGATGAAAGCACGAGACCACTCCCCCGTGGTGCTGGGAGTTTCAAGTTCTTCTTTACTCAAAGAATTTGCGAGATCGATAAATTCGATGGTGGCCTTGGAGTATTGAGAGAGCAGCTCTGAAGTCATGGGCAGAGCCTACCTTTTCAATTTCTCCAATTTTGACTATCTAATGGCCGGTAGATTCCAATCGAACTTTATCGAGAGTTCGCGTACCAGGACCGTAACTAAGCCTGCCGAAATGACCGGTATGGCAACAACATTGGTTAAGTCATCGACTCCGATATAGACCAGAGCACCTAACAAACAGGATGTTCCGATGGTCTCGCGGTGAAGCAAGACCGGAGGAATCTGGCAGAGCAGATCGCGCAGCAGTCCACCGGTCACGCCTCCGATCAGACCCAAAATAGCGGCCACGAAAAAGTTGATATGAAAACTGGCTGCGAAATTGGCGCTGGAGACTGTGGCCACAGCCAAGCCAAAAGTATCTAAAGAGAGGACAAAACGTCCGACCGGTTCCGTTGACTTGATGGTGACAGTGATCAGAACGGCCAAGAGAATAGATACGAAGAGCCACGGGTGCTGAATCCACGGTGGCAGTTGACCTAAAAAGAGGTTTCGAAAGGTTCCGCCGCTCAGCGAAGAGACCGCAGCTATCAGCGCAATTCCACCGTAATCCAACCCTTTGCTAGCCGCGACTCGGGCACCCACCAATGCGAAGGCAAAGGTGGCAATTAAGTCAAAAGTTGTAACTAAAGGCGCGAAATGCATGCGCCCATTATCCACTATCTAACGCAGGGCATTGGAGAAGAGCAAAGTAGCGACGTCCACCAGCGAGAGCAGCATGATGGCCTGGAAACCGTACTTCTTTGGTCGAAGCAACAGCGTGGCCAGCGCCAGAAAAGTTACTGTAAGGATCAAGAGATGAAACTGGCTGGTATGCAAAGTCAAGAATCCAGCTACTGCAGCTAAAGAAGTACCGGCTATGTAGACACTCACTTGAATACCCACTATTTGGGGAAGTCCATTTATGCCAATGAGACGGTCAGCTTCAAGATCCTTCAATACGTTGGCAAAATGGGCAGATAGTCCAAAGAGCCCGCCGGCGAACATCAGCCATAATGGCAAGGCGCGATGTGCCGCTACATGAGCGATGGAGGCCAAGGAAGCGAAAGCCAAGATGTAGGGAAGGGGAGAGCTCTTTCTAAATTTGAAATATCCGTTGTAGGACAGCCCGCAAGCCACCCCAAAAAGATGAAGTGTTCCACCTCGAAAACCGAGCGGTCCAAGATATGAAAGAAAGGCACATACAACTAGATCGATAAAGAGCGCCCGCCGAAGCGTGTGAACTGACAACGTCCCGTCAAAGAGCGGTTTAGTGGTTCTATTTTGAAGTCGGTCACTTTCAACATCTTCGATGTCATTATGCCAACCCACAGCTAATTGACCAGAAAAAACGGCCAGGGCGATAAGAAACGAATCTGACCAGGAGAAGAAATTGTGCGCTAGCAACAGCGAAATCGTCGTCACCAACATGGTCGGCCCAAAGTGCGAGGCTTTCAGCATTTTGGTTACGATCATTATCAAACTCTAACTGCTCCGTAATTTCACGCTCAAATACGATGAACCTAGCGTTGGTTATCGTCTCGAGTAAGAGTAAAGTCCGTGGTACACGGGAGTTCGGGCTAACCGGACTGAGAGGAAGACTTAGTGTCTTCGACCGTCTGAACCTGTTTGGGTAATTCCAGCGCAGGGAGGATGCGTAAAACCCGTGCCTATACCTATCAAGGGGGCACAAAGTATGAAGAAGAAATCTCGTCAGCAACGAAGAAATCAACGCACCAAAAACACCGCAATTGGATTGGTTTTTGCTCTTGGCGTTGCATTGGTCATTTCTGTGGTCTCAAGTTCAGGAACTTCAAAGGTCACCGATGTCACATTGGTGACTCACGACTCCTTTGTCATGAGTCCCGAGCTCATCGCTGCTTTTAACGCAAAGTCTGGCTACAACTTAAAGTTGATTAAAGCCGGCGATGCCGGATCTCTCACCAATAGATTAATCCTGACAAAGAACTCCCCTATTGCCGATGCTGTGTATGGAATCGACAATACTTTTTCTAGTTTGGCAACAAGTGCAGGAATTATTTCTGGAAAATTTCAAGCGACTGACTACGGCTACGTGTGCTTCAATTACGACAAGAATTGGTTTGCCGAGAAGAAGATGTCGGCACCAACTTCCATCAATGATTTAGTGCTTCCCGCTTATAAGAATCTCACGGTTATAGAGAATCCAAAAACATCTTCGACCGGGCTTTCATTCCTTGCGGCGACTATCGATAAATTTGGCGCATCGGGTTGGAAGCCTTACTGGTCTTCGTTGAAATCCAATGGCGTAAAAGTAGATGACGGTTGGGAGACTGCTTATTACACAGATTTCTCTGGATCTAGTGGAAAGGGAAGTTATCCGATCGTTCTTAGCTACGGCTCTTCTCCTGCAGATGAAGTACGTGACAATGGACAATCGCAAACGGCCAGCATTCTTGATGGGTGTTTTCGGCAAACTGAATACTCGGCTGTTTTAAAGAATGCCCATAACCCCAAGGGCGCGCAAGCCGTCATTGACTTTCTGCTTTCTTCAGAATTTCAAAATACTTTTCCCACCACGATGTATGTCTACCCTACCCTCTCCGGAACTCCAATCCCAGCAACGTGGAGCGCATTTACGCAAATACCAACGAAAACGTACGGAGACAAACTAGATTTCAACGCCGGTCGTAAGGGTTGGCTTGCTGACTGGTCTGCCATTTTTGGCTAACAAACCCGGAGTAAAAGCGCTTGGGCTAGTTCCCCTCGCTTTTTTTGCCCTGCTCTTTTATTGGCCGCTGGCCCACGTAATTTCTCTTGGTTTGCGCGGCGGCTGGCTAGGAGATCTCGCCAGTAAAAAGAGCGTGGATTTGGCTTGGTTTACCGCCTGGCAGGCAACTTTATCGATGCTGATCGCAGTAGGTATTTCATTTCCAACCGCGTACTTGCTCTATCATCGAAAGTTTTGGGGGCAAGGGCTTCTGCGCACGATCGTGGCAATTCCATTTGTTCTCCCTAGCATTGTTGTAGCTATCGGATTCTTCTCCCTTCGCAAGAGCGCAAACTTGGATGGGCTGGTGGGGCACTCGAACCTGATTTTCATAATTGCCGCCAACGTTTTTATGAATTTCGGAATTGCAGTGCGCATCATTGGCAGCAATTGGGCAACCTTAGATTCCTCTCTGGATGATGCAGCATCATTAGATGGCGCTGGCCCATTGCGAACATTCTGGTCAATATCATTACCGCAACTCCTTCCAGCAATCGCTGCGGCTTCTTCTTTGATTTTCCTATATGGCGCCACCAATTTTGGAATTGTTTTGGTTCTAGGTGGAGGACAGATAAAGACCATTGAAACCGAAATCTATTTCTCGGCGACTCAATCTTTGGATCTACATCGAGCCGCAAGCCTGGTTCTCATTCAATCGCTTCTCACTATTGTTTCCTTGTCCCTGACATTTAAATTGTCAGCGCGAAATCTGCACTTCTTTTCTCACGAACTCCCCGCAAATAAGAGCGCACTCTCACGGAAAGACTTTTCCGTTCAAATTCTCTCTCTCCCCGTAATAGGTCTTCTCATTGTTGCCCCGCTCCTCGGAATTCTTCTCCACGCCTTCAGGTCAGATAATGGTTGGACCTTGCGCAACTTCCAACACTTGATAGGTTTTGGAGCACGGAATGTTCTCAGTATTTCGGTGCTGGACGCAGCCGTGAACTCCTGCAGAAATGCCGTATTGGTTCTGCTTATTAGTTTGTTCGTTGGATTGCTCATTTGCAATGTAGCAATCAAGTTTTCACCACGATCATTATCTCGAAGGATTTTTGAAGCGCTCTTTCAAATCCCGGTGGGGATTTCGACGGTAGTCCTGGGGCTGGGATATTTGACCACTTTCGGAGGCGGAATTTTCCCCCTAAGGAGCAGTTGGTTGGTTACACCTATTGCGCAGTCCATCCTTGCGATACCGCTTGTCGTTCGCATATTGCTGCCCGCTCTCTTGGCGGTCGGACCCGATTTAATCGAGTCGGCTCAAACCGATCGAGCGACACCAGGAGATATTTGGTGGCTGATACAAATTCCGATCGTAAAATCAGCGATTTATTTAGCAGCAGGTTATGCAGTGATAATTTCTATTGGCGACTTTGCTGCTGCCAACTTCCTCTCCTACGGCGATCAGGCAACCCTACCGAACGTTCTCTTTCAACTCATATCTAGGCCTGGGGCTCAGAATTATGGAATGGCGATGGCGGCAAGCGCTCTGTTCGTGGCGCTTACGGCCAGCGTGATCTTTCTAACCGAGCGACGAGAGGGCTCAACCCTCTAAGTTGGACCTATGGAAATTCGTCATTTTGATTCAGATCTTGAGTTGGGATTAGCCGCGGCTCACATAGCCCTCGAAGGAATCCAGCAAGCAGCCCGTGAAGGGCGTTCCTTCATCTTGGGTTGTCCAGGTGGGAGAAGCCCACGTTCTACCTATCAATCGCTTGCAGGGCTCCTTGCCGAATCACACACATCGATTAACCACCTCTTTATCGCCATGATGGACGAATACGCCTGGCAAGATCCAGATGGAAATTTTCACAATGTTGACCCAGATTCCCATTTCAGTTGTGTCAATTTCGCATTCTCTGAAATATTCGATGTACTAAATGCAGACCTTTCTCCAGCTTTGCGCATGCCCCGCGACCAAGTGCTCTACCCCTTAGCCCAAGCTCCGGACGCCTACGAAACTCTTCTTCAAGAACTCAAAGTCGATCTCTTCCTGCTTGCCTCAGGTGCATCCGATGGCCACGTCGCGTTTAATGGTGTGGGGACATCCCGTGAGACCGGAACCAGAATTGCCGCCCTCTCCTTCGAGACCAGAACCGACAATTTGGGAACATTTCCGCAATTTAATTCAATCGATGAAGTTCCTATTTTCGGTGTGACCGTTGGTCCAGCCACCATTGCTTCGGTTTCCAAATCAGCAATCATGCTTATCCAAGGTGGTCACAAACACCGGGCTTACCTTCGTATTAGCCAAGCTCAAGGTTATGAAGAAGATTGGCCGGCAACGATTGCACTTGAATGCCAGAATTCAAGACTTTTCGCGGATCAATTAAGTACGAAATCAAACTAGTTGATCAAAGGCGTAAATTGCTGCGCCGATAACTCCCGAATCTGCGACAATGGCTTCAACTATTTGCGCGCTATGTGCGCGTACCTGCAACTCACGATTAAACGCATCGCGAACGAGAGACCGGTAGAGGTCACTTCCCAACCACAGTCCGCCACCGATAACTATGTAATGGGTGCCCATTTCCCAGGCAAACTTGGCTATTTCACTTCCTAAGATTTCAGCAGCCGATTTCACAATTCTGTGCGCATCGTTATCGGTGTCGTACTGTGCAAGAACTTCTGGGGCATGTGCAGAATCGTGGCCACTCACGAGGGCATAACGCCGAGCAATTCCTAATCCCGATGCATAACTTTCCAGCGAACGTATTTGACCTTCCAAAAGCAATTCATGAACCCCAAACCCAATGGCACTTCCATCACTACCCGGTTGCGCGCAGCCACCAAGAAAATGAGTATGCGAAATGCCAGAGCTGACAGTTATGTAGACGAAATCGGAGAAATCTTTACCTGCGCCAATCCGCGCCTCGGCCGTGCCAGCACAGCGCACATCAGATTCGATGATCCAGGGAAAGCCAGAAATCTCGGCAAACTCCTGCTTGGGTTGCCCCTGCCAATCAATGTTCTCTCGGGTCAAAAGCGTGCCATCAAGAGTTACGTACTCTGGAAAACCAGCTGCGCCCTCTTTGACATCAATGCCTTCACTTCTTGCGATTTCTAGTAATTCTCGAATCACGCTTTCAGTGCGCGTGAGACCCGGGTCGGCAATCCCGATGACACCATCGCGACTCGGAGCGATGATCTGATGAAGTATTTGAAAGCGCTCATCGACAAGTGCGCCATTTATTTTGGTGCCACCGATATCAATGGCTATGACTGCAGTTGGCACGGACACCTGTTAAGAGATTGCTTTCTTCCAGATATCAAAGAGCGGACCAGCAGCAGCTTGTGTGGCACACATGACTCCCCCGCTTTCAGGGAAAAGATTCACTCTGCCTTCTTCATCCCAAACCGCTCCACCTGCCTCGTGGACGATCAGCATGGCGGCCAAATGATCGATGGGGCTGAAATGTCCAATAACGGCACCGACTCCACGAGAGGCCGCTACGCCAACAAGCGTCAAGGTTCCTGACCCCATGATGCGCATAGTGCAATAGTTTTCGGCCAAACTATCAAGTAGTTGCAACATTCCAGGCCATGGTTGATACGCGGCTAATTCGGTAGAAACGATTCGGCTGGCCAGCGGATTTTCGACTTGGCCTTGATCTTGAATTTTTAATTCTCGACCGTTTACCTTTGCACCTTTTCCGGCCTGGGCCTCAAAAAGCGAATTCCGCCACGGATCAATAACTACTCCAACAAGGGGCGTGCGGTTGAAAGCGAGGGAGAGACACATTGATGTCCAAGGCACGCGATTGGCGAAATTAGTTGTGCCATCGATGGGATCTAAGTACCACGAGGGCACATCGCTCTCAAAATTTCCACCCATTTCTTCGCCCACAAAATTATGCCCAGGGAAATTAGTTTCAATGATCTCGCGAATATGAGCTTCGATCATCACATCAATTTCAGTCACAATATCGGCTGGGTTAGTCTTCAAAGATATCTCGCCGGGATCCATATTGCTGGCAACCATGATCGACCATTTGCCTAAGTCTCGAGCAATAGTCATCGCCTTTTCGACATCGATATCGGAGATGTTTCGCTCCAGTGCACCCTTGTCCGCGGGGTCAAATGAAGTGATCACTCGTTGAAGCAGAGAAAGTTGATTTGAAGTTATGGAATCTACCCCAATATCTACTGCCCACTTCATGGTGGCTTCATCATCAATAGTCCAGAGAGCAACTTTTTGGCCCAGAGCGTGGAGAGCGGCGACACTTTTTCGGGTCACAAACGAATAGTGAAGATTGATGTATTCGGGATTAAGGCTGGCGATTTGATCGGATGTAGGTAGATTCAAAGAATCCCAAGGCATCCAGATTCGTGCAGCAGGCATGGCCGCGCGAATAGATTTCATGGCCTCGATATTTCCGCACCAGCAGACCTGGGCGTTATCGAGCTTGTGAGTTTGAACGACGGCAACAGCAGCGGAGGCCGGGGTGATGCTGTCCATGTCGATCATCAACGTGGACTTACTTCCCACAAATAAGGAAAGAACTTCACTGAGCAATGGAATGCGATTGTCACCTTCGCCTAGGCGCTGAATTTCTTCCCAGGTTTTTTCAGAGACGGCCGAACTTATCCCCCACAAGCGTTCTAACGTGGGGTCGTGGAGAACGACGACTTCGCCATCGGAGGTTAGGCGGACATCGATTTCGACAATTTCGGCGCCAGCATCGATTGCGGATGCAATCGCTACAACCGTGTTTTCGCGGAAGCGACCGGAATCGCCGCGGTGAGCACAAGCAAAGGTCTTGGACATCTAAGACCTAAGCGACTCGAACTAGTTTGCCATCTTTGTAAACAAGAGCCTTTACAACCCGAGCAAAGCCCGTATCTCCAACTCGTGGCACATCTACGGAGATAAAGGCACGAAGCTCGACATCGTCTCGCTTCAAGTAAACCTCGGAGAAGTGTCCGCGTGGAACTACAAGAGAGACAGTCGCAGGGAAAGCACCAGGGGTTGGAGTAGCGCTATAGATAACATCTTCTGGGCGGATACCGACGATTTCATCGCCTGGAATGACCTTGCCATCGGCATAGCCACCTTCAACGCGATTAAGACTGCCGATGAAGTTTGCAACGTATTCCGTTTCAGGGCGATCGTAAAGTTCTTGAGGGGTACTGAATTGCTCGATCTTTCCGGCGTTCATTACCGCGATGCGATCGGAGATGGAGAGCGCTTCATCCTGGTCGTGAGTCACAATCACAGTAGTAATACCGAGACGACGCTGAAGTTCGCGAATATCTTCACGCACTTTGACACGTAACTTGGCATCCAAGTTGGAAAGTGGTTCATCCAGAAGCAGAATGTCTGGTTCCTGCACTAACGCACGAGCCAAAGCAACACGCTGTTGCTCGCCACCTGAGATCTGGCCTGGGCGAGAATCTTTGTGATGCATCAAATTAACAACGCCAAGCGCTTCGTGAACGCGACGTTCGATTTCATCTTTTGGAAGCTTGCGAACTTTCAAGGGATAGGCAACATTTTTGAAAACGCTCATGTGCGGCCACAGTGCGTAGTTCTGGAAAACCATGGCGCTGGGGCGCTTTTCCGGGCCAAGCAAAGTTACATCTTTGCCATTGAGGCGAATATCGCCTTTATCGGGAATGAGAAAGCCAGCAATCATGCGCAGAGTTGTGGTTTTGCCACAGCCGGAAGGACCAAGCAAGGAGACCATCTCGCCCTTTTTCACCGTAAGGTGAAGGTTGTCGATGATGACACGACCACCAAGAATTTTGGTCAGGCCATTGAGAATCAGGCCCTCCTCTTGAGTCTGGTCAGACATTGCATCTCCATTCATATCTCTTCCAGCTTTACTTAATCTGGAAACCTTCGGCGAGTTGTCCGCCGATGATGTGTTTACGGGCAAGGGTGATAAGAAGTACTGATGGGAAAGCCAAAAGCAACGAGAAGACCGCAGCCACTTGGATCGGATAATTCTGAACGAGTGAATACATTTCAGTTGGCATCGTGAAAATTTGAGGCGCACCAACCAAGTAAGAACCTTGGGCTTCGTCGAAAGAAGCCAAGAAGGACATGACAACGGCTACCAGGATGCCCGGCATGGCCAAGCGAAGAGTGATGGTGCGGAAAACGCGGAACTTGGATGCTCCTGCGTCGCGGGCTGCTTCTTCTAAGTTTCGTGGCACCGCTGCAAATGCAGCCGCAGGAATCCATGTCATGTAGATAATGGTTCCGAGTAGTTGAATGATTACAACGCCAAGAAAAGTGCCCATCAAATTGAGCGCGTAATACAAGGTAGCGATCGATGCGAAGAGGCCAATTTTAGGAAAAGAGTTAGCGGCGAACATACCAATAAGGAAAATTCGGCGTCCTGGGTAGTTCATCCGGCCAGCCGCATAAGCTGCAGGTAGGCAGATGACCATCGATGCAATAACCACAATTGGGCTGATAATTAACGAGTTTCGAATCGCGGTTTCAAGCGCTGAGTCATCAAAGACTCGGGTCCACCAATGGAAAGTCCAGCCATCTGGATAGAGGTTGGGGTAAGTCCAATTGGTGACAAAAGCGTGAATACCCAGCCAAAAAAGCGGTCCTAAGATAAATACAGCCATGAGCGCCATAAAAATGTAAAGGAAAATCTTTACGCCCAGCGAGCTGGTCTTAACGCGGGCTTTTACTCTGGCCATTAGATACGTCCACTCTGCTTTGCGCTCTTCACATTTGCCCAAATATAAATCAGTGCAATGCCAGAGGCTGCGGTGAAGACGATGAAAGCCATAACGATCGATTGCTGTGGTCGGTTATAAGCACCGAAGAAGTTAGAGATTTCAACACCGAGCATTGTTGGTTGATTGGGACCAAGAAAGAGCGGAATAGTGAATGAACCCATAATGCCAATGGCTGTGAACGTTCCAGCAATAACGATAGGAGTGATGGCCAGTGGAATCAAAACCGTACGAACGATTCTAAAGAAGCCAGCGCCGGCATCCTGGGCGGTCTCAATGAGCGCATCTGGAATTGATTGAAGTCCCGAAGTGACCATCAAAATCGCAAAAGGTAGAGAGGTCCACACCGATCCAATAACGATGGCCGACACCGTCGACGTCACGGTGGGGAAATTAATTCCGAAGTGAGAAAGGAGAGAGCGCATAAAGCCATCGCCCGCGTAAAAAGTGTGAATCGCCCATGAGGAGATAACGACGGGAACAAAGAGTGGAACCAAGCAGAGCGTGGTCATAATCGCTGCGATGCGGCCACCCATGATGCGCTGATATAGGCCAATGCCCAGCGCCATAAGTAAAGTTAGGAAAGTTGAAAGAAAAGAAACTACAAGAGTTGTACGAAGATCTCCGGGAAAGCGGGAATCTTTAAAGACATCTTTGTAGGCGGCAAATGTGCCCCACCAGTGATCTTTCTTATGAATCTCCTGGCCAATAATCGAAACAACACGATTTGGACCAGACGTAAAACCAAGGCTGAATGTCAAAGCGATCAGGATAGGAATTCCTACAAAGCAAACCACCAACAACATTGGCGGCGCTGCCATAAAGAAGCCGAGCACAGAAGACCTCGAGGTCGATTTGACCTCGAGGTTCTCTGCCTTGGCCTCTGTATTAACAGAGGCCATTGTTAACTTTCATTGTTCTCAATAGTTCAGTGCTTACTTACCTGGAACTGCTGAAGCCCATGCGCTCTTCAGATCGTTCGCATTGGCAGATAGGTAGGTAGGACGAAGGTTTGAGATGTCGACGCTAGCAAAGCTAGCGGCGGCCTTTGGATCCAACATGGAGACTGGGATAACTGGGAGACCGCTAAGGGTTCCAGCCACGATCAAGTTCTGTGCTGCTGGTGAAAGAACCCAGTTAGCAAGAAGGCGAGCGCCGGTCTTGTTGTTGGAGCTTGCAGGAATACCCAAGTATGCAGCGCCACCGGTCAATGGTGGGTTAGCGATTTGGACAACCTTGATATTTGTTGGCATGGTGCCAGCCTTTTGTGCTGAAGCGAATTGATCTGACCAAACGCTAGCGATATCAACTAGTCCCGTTGAGAGATCCTTCAAAGTTTCAGCGTTGTTTGCTGGGTAGGTGCCGTTCTGTCCATAGGTGTACTTGTTCAGTCCACGAAGGGTTTCAAGTCCTTGAGCCCACTTTGATTGCAAATCCTTGTTGGCACTAAGAGCCAAGGTGTTGCGATCGGCAGCAGAGAGGTACTTATCAATAACGGTCTGAACGAAGGCATAACCGCTTCCGCCACCTGATGGGACGTTGTAAGTGAACTTGCCTGGGTTGGCCTTGATCCATGCGAGCAAATCATCAAGAGTCTTTGGTGGAGTCTTGACGTGGTCGCTGTTGTAAGCAAGGAGAACCGATGACGCACGGTATGGAATTCCACCCTTACCGGCAGCGAGAACTGACTTCGAAACATTCTTGATGTTTGGAAGAAGGCCTGCAGTTGGACGCCACAAAAGTCCGGCGGCACCCAATTGCTGGACGAAGCCACCATCTGCGAGGTCAACCTGAGGATCCTTGTGCAAGACGGCTGCTGCTGTGAGCTTTGCAGTCTCTTGGGCATCGTGATCACCATGAAGGTCGAAGGTCACAACTACCTTGTATTGAGGGTATGCATCCGTGAATGCAGGGATGAGTTGCTTGACCCAGAGATCCTGAATGTTGGTATCTGCTGAGATGTAGACCTGGATAGTGCTGCTGGCGGCGTGGGAGGTCTGAGCAGTTGCACCCAGAGCCAATACCGAAACAGCTGCAGCTACGAGAGCCTTAGCGAATTTATTCTTGAACACTAATTTCCTCCAATTTGTTGCAGACGAGACAGGTGCCATCGCCTCATATTGCGTGCCTTGACCTTAAAGCCCTGTGTGTGACTAGTCAATGAATTCAGGGCAAATCGCCCATGACGATTTGATAACGATTAGTCTTCTTTTGGGTCGTGAAGATGCAAAGTGCGCTCCAGGACCTGAGTCGAGCGAAGCACTGCAAAAATCACAATTGTGAATATCACGCCAAGAACTTGAAACCCTAAGCCCACAGAGACACCCATGGCCGCGGTGGCGAAGACAGTCGCTGCGGTTGTTACGCCGTAGACAGATCCGCGCTTTCCACTGAAAATAAGGCCGGCTCCCAGGAATCCAATTCCAGTAATTACTGCGTGCAGCGCTCTGGTGGGATCTCCGAGTTTTGCATTGATATCCATGACTTCACCTATACCCACGATCACAGAACAAGCACCTGCCACTAAGCCCATAGTGCGAGCGCCAGCGGACTTTCCGGCTCGATCTCGTTCCCAGCCGATAACCGAACCTAGGAGAACAGCGATGATGCAATTGATCCCAATGGTGAACTGTGACCAGATGTCGACCGAATGAAATCTAATCATTGCTAGACCAACGTCTTCAGGAAATTAATACTCTCGCGCACCGCCTCAACAGGTCCACCTTCGCGAGAAGGCTCTGCGCCGAGCATGACATCTTGCTCGAGGACTAATTTTCCAGAGTAATTGATTGAATCGAGGAAACGAATTACTTCGCCAATCTGGGCATCCCCTTGGCCCAGTGGTTTGTACATTCCGGCCTTTACTTCCACAGAATAGGAGCTCAACTTATTTTGGATTCGAGCGGCAGCGGTGGCATCACAATCTTTGAGGTGGACATGCTTAACCCGCGAACCAGCTTTCTGGGCTATCTCCAGCGGGCTTCCGCCGCCAACAACCACGTGGCCCGTGTCAAGGCAGAGATTCACATCAGTTTCGCCGAGTAAGAATTCCAAATCTGCAGGAGTTTCGAACATCGTGCCAGCATGTGGGTGAACGACCATTTGTAGACCAAAACTCTTGGCAATCTCAGCGATAGCAGGCAACGACTCGGCAAAGACAGCCTTGGCATTGGCATCCATGGGATCGCGATGATCGTAATCGCCGTCTTCAGCGGGCGTAGCCAGCACAAAGTTTTCAGCGCTGAGTTCGGCCAATACTGCCGCCTGGCGCTTGGCGCGTTCGTACGATGCGGCCAATCGGTCGGGTTTGTGGAGAACGATGGGCACGAAGGCGCCGCAGAGAGAAAGATCGTAAGAACGCAAAACCGAGGCTAGTTCCTTGGCATCTTGCGGCAGGTATCCATCTGGACCTAACTCGGTCGCTGTGATTCCACATTCGCGCATTTCAGCAAGAACGCGCTCTGGTGAAAGTTGGTATCCCCAGCCATTGGCTTCACAAACGCCCCAAGAAATAGGTGCTCCGGCGAGCTGCTTACTTAAATCCATCTGCTTCTCTTTTCTGCGCTAATTTATTGAGAGTTTATAACTCTAGGGCAGAAAGTATCTAGAGAAGTGCGCGCTGGATATTTTCCATTGAAATTCCAGAGGCCGCTTCGGATGGTTCCCAGGCGCTGTCTTGTTCGCTCATTAACCATCCCGCATATCCCACTTCATGAAGTGAGGAAAAAAGTTCTTGAAGATTTAGCAAGCCCGTACCTGCGGGAACGAAAAGTTTGAATTCTTCGACAGCGCGGTGCATGGTTTCAATTTCCCCAGAAAGCATCCGACCAAGAACATCTTCGCTGACGTCTTTGACGTGCACATGTGAAATGCGTGTTCCAAAATCGTGCACTGCCTTTATGGGATCTCCACCACCAACCAACCAATGACCCACATCAAGACAAACACCAACAAGATCCGCGTTGAGCAGCGCCATGAGTTTCTTTGTTTCCACATCAGTCTCAATATAAGTAGCGGCATGCGGATGGAATGAAGAGGCAATTCCATGTTGTGATGCGATCTTGGCAAATTTGTCGATGTGGTCGGCCAATTTTTGGAAAGCCGTATCTGTTAGTTGCGGGCCACTTGCCGCCCTGCCGGCACAGCGATCACGATCATCGCTGCCATCTACAGCAAAGACCAACATTTCAACGCCAGCAAGTGCAGCTTGGCGAACAGTTTCAGCAGATTTTGCTTCACTTCCCGGTACGGGTCCATTCACGTCGCATCGAATATCTAAATACTGCTCGGCTGGTGCAATATCGTATTCGGTCATTAAATCTAGAAATTCAAGTGACTCGGCCTGTGCACCTGAAATCTGAATTCCTTTGAATCCATAACCAGCAAGACCTGCTAGAAAGTCTCGCTTGTGATCAGGTGAGTATTTCCAATTGAGCGGAACAATTCCAACTTTAGAATTGGCAAGCTTCTGGACCATTTACAACACCTCATTTAATAAATCGAACAAAATAGTTGACCAACTAAAATCTGGGGCGCCTCTTCCAACACCTGTTGAAGGATTGTAATACTCACGAACTCCACTTTGGCGCATGAGTGCAACGCTTTGCGCCGCAATATGTCTGGCTAAATCCAAACGTCCATGCCGGATCAAGCCTCGTCCGATATACCAATTGCTGTTGATCCAGGTCGGACCACGCCAGACCAAATTCGTGCCAACAACGTCGGGACGATAACTGGGGTGATTCATGGCAACGCTCGGAACTGGAAAGGTTGCCCAGTACTCATCGGGATTAAGCAAATGATTCATCAGTGCCTGATATTTAGCGATATCCAAATCTTGAAGCAAAAGCGGCATCAGACTTGAAACGGTATTGGTGCGCATCTTGTGATTGGCACGCCCGTTAACATCGTAATAAAGCCCATCTTCTTGATCCCAACACAAATCATCCAAAGAAGCGCGAGCATGATCCCTTCTCGACTCATACCTTTGCGCTTTTTCGCTGTCGCCGACTTGAGAAAAGAGTTTTGAGAGCACTTCTAGGTTCTCTATATAAATCGTATTAAGCATCACGTCAGCGACAACAAAATGGTCGAGTTCGATCATTTTTGTCGTATCCCGCTGGAATTCATCGTATGGATCGCAAATGCTGTGCCAACCGCGAATCCAACTTTCCTTCTCTTCATCTTGGATCTTCATGACTTCATCCCATATAGGCGAATGATCGAGACCTGTTTCATCCGGTTGCACCACGCGAATGAGACCATCGCCAAACGGATTGCGTGCGTTATTTAGCCATTCATAGAAGCGTTCAACGCTGGGCAATATCTCCCGTAAAAAATCTTGGCCGCGGCCTCGAAGTGCGACTGCCGCAACGGCTTCAGCCAACAGCGGAGGTTGCATCTCATCAGAAAGATATTTCGAGCGAAAAGCGATGTCGTAAGTCTGCACCATGTGTTCATAGTGATCGCGTTGCCAAAATGTTACGTGCGAAATGAATCCATCTGGATGTTGATTCTGCACCAAACTTAAAAGTTCAGCTTCGGCTTTTGCGATATCGATATGGCTCAAAACAATCGCGTGAAAACAAGAATCCCAAAACCATTGAAACGGATAAGTGGCCGAAGAGGGGCAGGTAAAATCAAAATCTGCCTTTGCCCATGCAGCAAAGCCAACTTGGCGATTTATGGAATGGATGCGTGTCGCTTCAGCGCGAAACCATTCCAGATCATTTGCAGTTGGAGCGGCTAGTTGTTGAGGTTCCACGCTCGGACTCCACCAAGAATGCCCGCGGTATTGGAGACGATGACTACGTCATCGCCCAGCTGCTCTAGGACTTCGGATCTAATGCGCCGCGAATTACCGCCACCGATGTAAAGACGATCCCACCAGAAGACTGGACGCAGGTCTTCGACCATCGCACGAATGCGACGGGACCAAAAGAGATCTCCCAGCCGACGACGTTCGTGTTCGCCAATCCAGGTGTCATAACTGGTAGATCGGCGTACTGGCGCATGTGAAAGTTCAAAGTGTGGGGCCAGCTTGCCTCCGTCGAAGACCGAGAATCCCAGGCCGGTACCTAACGTGAAAACAACTTCAAGTCCAGAGCCGATGACTAGACCTGCGCCGTGAACCTCGGCATCGTTGAGAACTAGAGCCGGTTTGTCGAAATGCTCAGCAACTGCCGTCTGCATATCGAAACCACGCCACGCATCTTGCAAGGCCGGTTCAACCTTGGTGCGGGGGCCGCGAGTGTTGATGTAGTGCGGCGTGTACACCACTACCCCGTGGCGGATCATCCCAGGCATACCCACGGTAACGCGGTCGAACTTCGGGAGTGCGCTACTTAGTTCTGTAAATGCTTCGATCAAACGTTGTGGAGATAACGGATACGGAGTGGGGATTGAAATGGGTTGAGCATGAAGCGTTCCGGCGCTATCGAGTACCGATGCTTTCAGGCCAAGGCCGCCGCAGTCGATGGAAAGGGTCATAGGCTCCATGGGTTTCACTCCCCTAGTTTGGCAAAGGTTGGACTAGAAAGACACTTCGGGGCTGTGACTAGGATTGCGACGTGCGTGAATCTGACCATTTGGCAACTTCTCAGCGCTATTTTCCCGCTGGTTCCCTGAGCACTAGAGCTGGCGTTCAATGGCTTAACCCGCAGCAAGCAGGCTGGAAGTATTCCGGGCTTGCCATCATCACTGTGCAAGCGGGTCAACTCCTCACCATCGATCCCAATATTCTCCGAGGAGCGGAATCTGCGCTGATTCCTCTCAATACTCAAAACGTAAGAGTCACCGTGGATTCAAATTCGTACGAACTCGTCGGGCGACCAGGCGTCTTTGCCGGCGCAACGGATTGGCTCTTTATTTCTCCGAACTCCAGCATAAGCATCACTTCGTCGGTCGATGGTGAAATTGCACTTGCGACTTCCATCGCCGAAAGTGATTTCCCTACTAAATATGTAGCGGCGTTGGACGTTGTTGAAATTCGAGGCGCAGCAGATGCGACCCGAGAGGTAAGACCTTTTATGCATCCCGATCATTTCTCCGATGCCAGCCATTTAATGGCGGTCGAGCTCGTAACTCCCGATGGAAATGTCTCTAGCTACCCACCACATCGTCATGACGGCATCGGTGAGTGCAAAGTTAATAATGAAGAGATCTATTACTTCCGCATTGGAAAAGTTGGAGATGTCCATGGCGATCCCGAAGGATTTGGTTTCCACCGTACCTACAGCGCTCCTGAGGATCCAAACTTTTTTGACGACTCTGTAACCATCCATGATGGCGATATATATCTAGTGCCACGCGGATATCACGGGCCTTGTGTGGCTATGCCTGGCTACCCCATGTATTACCTGAATGTCCTCGCCGGCGAAACCTCACCACGATCTATG
Source organism: Actinomycetota bacterium (assembly GCA_947380835.1). Lineage (GTDB taxonomy): Bacteria > Actinomycetota > Actinomycetes > Nanopelagicales > Nanopelagicaceae > CAIMZW01. Next base: position 16,995 of record CANCSL010000015.1, read on the forward strand.
GATTTTTGCGATGACCCTAATCACGGTTGGATTCGCACGAGTTGGCAGAACGAAGTACCTGATCCTCGAGTCCCTTGGAGAGTGAAGCCATGACCCAGATGACGACCGCCGCTGCAATTGTGAGATGGCTCTTGGCGCAGAAGGTCATCATCAATGGCGACGTTGACCCATACTTCCCGGGCGTCTTCGCCATTTTTGGTCATGGAAATGCGCTCGGCCTAGGCGATGCATTGTCGGATGCACAAAAAGAGATCCCTACTTTCCGCGGACAGAGCGAGGAAGGAATGGGTCTGGCCGCAGTCGGCTATGCGAAAGCAATGCGCCGCCAACAAGCAATGGTGGTAACAACCTCTATCGGACCTGGCGCACTTAATGTTGTCACGGCTGCAGGTACCGCTTTAGCTAATCGCCTTCCCATGTTGGTGCTCTCTGGCGATACTTACCAAAGTCGTAACCCCGATCCCGTTCTGCAACAAGTAGAGCACTTCGGCGAACCCTCCACCACGGTGAACGATGCATTCCGCGCGGTCGTTCGGTATTGGGATCGCATAACAACACCTTCGCAAATTTTGACGTCACTCCCCTATGCACTTATGACCATGCTCGATCCCGCCACCTGTGGCCCAGTTTTTATTGGACTCCCTCAAGATATTCAGGCGCAATCATTTGATTTTCCAGACACCTTCTTCGCCGAAACCGTGCATACAATTCCGAGACCACGGGCCAGCGCAGATGAAACTTCCAAAGCCATTGAACTTATCGAGAAGTCACACAAACCAGTTCTGGTCGCGGGCGGTGGCGTCCACTACTCATTAGCAGAGTCAGAACTTGTAAAGCTTGCAGCAAAGTTCAACATTCCCATCGTTGAAACCATGGCTGGAAAGGCTTCGGTCTCCTGGAGCAATCCACTTCTTGTGGGTCCCCTTGGCGTAACCGGATCAGACCCAGTCAATACTCTCATTGCTGAATCCGATCTCATCATTGCTATCGGCACAAGGTTGCAAGATTTCACGACAGGCTCGTGGACTCTCTTCGGCGAAAAGACAATTATTGCTATCAACACCGCCCGTTTTGATGCATCAAAACGTCGAGCGGTTGCAGTCGTCGGCGATGCCCGCGAAGTTATTAGCGAATTAACTTCTTCGCTTTCGGCAAAAAAATCCGCTGCTTGGTCGGATCGTGCGCTGGAGTTAAAGCGCCAATGTGAACTAGATAGAAATTCTCGTCGTGAACTTTCATCTGACCTTCCTACATATGCCCAGGTTGTTATTGCTACTAACGATATGGCGCGGCCAGATGACTATGTTCTTACAGCAGCCGGTGGATTACCGGGCGAGCTCAACAATAATTGGCTCACCAAATCCATTGCCACCTTCGATTGCGAATACGGTTTCTCTTGCATGGGTTACGAAATCAGTGGCGCCTTTGGCGCAGCAATTGCCCAAAAGGAGATGAAGAAGTCCGGTCGAGTTATCGCTATGACTGGCGATGGCTCGTACTTAATGCTCAGCAGCGATATTTACAGTGCGGTCTTGCACGATTACCCATTGACTCTCATTCTCTGCGACAACGGCGGATTTGCCGTTATCTCCAGATTGCAGACTGGTAATGGTGCTGATTCATTCCGTACCATGATCACCGAAAATCCTGCTGCTCCACGCGTGGATTTCGTGGCTCACGCCTCAGCAATGGGCGCCGATACTTACCGAGTTCACACCGTCGCAGAGCTTCAACGTTTGTTGGTTGAAACCCAGGAAAGTAAAAAAGTTGTCGTTATTGTGATCGACACTGCCCCAACAACGTGGACTGAAGGTGGCGCATTCTGGGAGGTCGGCGTACCTACAGTGTCGAACAAGGGCGCTGTCAAAGAAGCGAGAGAAAAGATTGATTCTGCAAAACGAGAGCAAAGGATCTTCTAACGATGACAAAGTCTGTCCACCATTGGATTGATGGCAACGAATATGTTGCACCATCCGATCGACACGGAGATATCTATAACCCAGCGACGGGATTAGTAACTGCACAAGTCGATTTTGCCAGCGCTGCTCTTGTGGAGGAAGTTGCTGAGAAAGCACACCAAGCGTTTTTATCCTGGAGCACCGCTACGCTAACTAAGCGGGCACAGACTCTTTTCAATTTTCGACAACTGCTTGATCAACGTAAAGGTGATGTCGCTGCCCTGATTACCGCCGAACATGGCAAAGTCCTCTCGGATGCACTCGGCGAAGTAAGCCGTGGACTTGAAGTTGTTGAGTTTGCCTGCGGAATTCCACATCTCCTCAAAGGCGGTTACTCCGAGGGCGTCTCTACCGGTGTCGACGTCTTCTCCATTCGTCAGGCTCTGGGTGTCAGTGCGATTATTAGTCCATTCAACTTTCCAGCAATGGTCCCCATGTGGTTCTTCCCCATCGCTATCGCTGCCGGAAATGCCGTCATTCTTAAGCCTAGTGAAAAAGATCCTTCCGCCAGCATGCTTCTTGCCGAACTCTGGAAAGAGGCGGGATTACCTGACGGAGTGTTCAATGTCGTGCACGGCGACAAAGAAGTTGTCGATGCGCTTCTTACAAACAAGCGGGTCAAGTCAGTTTCCTTTGTTGGCTCTACCCCTATAGCTAAATACGTCTATGAAACCGGTACCAAAAACGGCAAGCGCGTACAGGCGCTCGGTGGCGCCAAGAACCACATGTTGGTTCTCCCTGATGCAGATCTTGATCTGGCGGCAGATGCTGCCGTCAACGCCGGTTTCGGATCTGCGGGTGAACGCTGTATGGCCATTTCCGTTTTGATCGCCGTCGAACCAATCGCAGACGATTTAGTCGGCCGAATAAAGAGCCGAATGGGCCAAATTAAAGTAGGAGATGGCACAACTGATGCCGATATGGGACCACTGGTCACTGAAGTACACCGCGACAAAGTCGCCTCCTATGTTTCCGCTGGCGAAAAAGCTGGCGCCACTTTGGTGGTTGATGGGCGCTCAGCAAGCTCAATCGGAGATGGTTTCTGGCTTGGGCCAACCCTTTTTGACCACGTCACCCCAGATATGTCGATCTATTCCGACGAAATTTTCGGTCCGGTTCTCAGCGTCATTCGTGTACCAAGTTACGAGGCTGGACTCAAACTCATCAACGAACACCCGTACGGTAATGGCACCGCGATTTTCACCAATGATGGTGGTGCGGCCCGCAAATTCCAAAATGAAGTCGAAGTTGGAATGGTGGGTATCAATGTTCCGATTCCGGTCCCTATGGCTTACTACTCCTTCGGCGGTTGGAAATCTTCACTCTTCGGAGATCTCCATGCTCACGGCACTGATGGCGTCACTTTCTTTACTCGAGGCAAAGTTGTAACAAGCAGGTGGCTCGATCCAAGTCACGGCGGTTTAAATTTAGGATTTCCACAAAATAGCTAAGGAGAATCACATGTCGGGCAAGATTATTAATATTGGCGTAGTCGGCGCTGGCGCAGTTGCCAGTTCGGTGCATCTACCCATCCTCTCGCGCAGAAGCGATCTCTTTAAAGTCTCTGCAGTCGCCGACTTCAACATCGATTCGGCAAATCATTTAGCAGATCGCTTCGGGATCCCTTCCGATGCCAGATTCTCATCTGCTTATGAAATGATTTCGTCAGGAAAAATCGAAGCGATCGCAATTATCAATTCGGGCTCGCATTGCGATCTCGTAGTTGCCGCTCTTGACGCCGGACTCAACGTTTTCTGCGAAAAGCCATTGGCCTACTCACAAGAAGAAATGGGTCGGATCGAGAAATCCTTGGCAGCCTCCACCGGAGAATTGATGATCGGCTACATGAAGACTTACGACCAAGCAGTCACACGTGCAAAGGCCGCCATCGGAACGAAGCGTCCCCGCACCGTCGATGTCGTGGTTCTTCATCCCAGCGGAGAAAGCCAACTTGCCACAACCGAAATCTCCGTAAAGGCATTCCCCGCTTCCAAGGAACTCATAGCCGGGTTCAAGAAAAGCGCCCACGAATTAGCTGTGCAAGCCATCGGCGAAGCAGCAGCCACGGCTTTCGGCGATGAATACGCGGATATCATTTTGGGCAGCATCGTCCACGAATTTTCCGTCCTTCGCGCATTAGACATTCACCTGACTCAGATTGATTTCGTAGATCGCTGGCCGGCCGATTCCAGATCTGAATCTTTCATCATCAACGGGCGTACCGATGATGGCGTCCGCGTTTCCATCCGCTGGTTCTATCTCGATAAGTACCCTATGTATCAAGAAGAAGTTCGTTGGCTCAGTGAAGAAGAAGGTCACCACATCATCTTCCCAAGTCCATACATTTTGCATGTTCCGACCAAGTTGATCACCACCACGAGACATGGATTGGATCACGAGGTTTCAACTTTCGAGTCCTATCAGCCAGCCTTTGAGATCGAACTAGTTGCGTTTCATGCTTTGGCCACCACCGGCAAACAACCGTACGAGCCCATAAGTGCAGGTTTTGAGGATCTCAATATTTCGCAGAAGATCGCTTTGCAGATCTGCAAGAACGAAGGAATCAAACCAGGCGGAAATTTACCGAACGCCTAAATTTACTTGGTGACCTGCGCCCACAGCGCAGGTTCGAGTGTCTTGGCAAAGGTCGCAGTGAGATGACCACCGTCGACATAGATCATGTCGTGACCCTTGACTGGTGAACACGGATCGGTCGAACAAATCCAGGTCGTGGGATCTACCCAGGAAATGTTTTCATCCACGGCCACTTGATGTTCCAGCCCCAACCAAGCCGACGAGACAGCTTTAACGTAAGGCGTGCTACAGGCTTTGAGGCTAGAAAGATGCGCAGTCATGCAGACATGGGGATCAAAAATGGATAACGGCGTATCCGCGATATAGATTAATTTTGCCGTGGACTTCTTGAGAGATTCGACCGTACGTTTCATCCCAGCAACCCAAGTGGAAGCACGAACTTCACCTTGCAAAATATTGCCGTCACTGTCGATAGTTGCAAATCCACGAGTGCCAGCAACGAAAACCATTTTCGGTTTTAGCGCAATAATCTTTTTGACGATGTTCGCACGCCAAATTGCACAATTTGTCATCAAGATTGATTTGGTGGAATTCCAGGCGGGGATATCTGCCGGCCAGCACGAGGACATCGTCCACGAATACATCCGCCAGTTTTTAGCGATGGCTAATTTTTCGATGGCAGGAAACCAAGAGAGCGCATGGCTATCACCAAAAAGCACAATGGTGGTCTTGGATTTTAAGTTTCCGTAGACGCAAGCCGATTTTGAGGCAGTCTGATCTTGTTGGGTGTGACACCGATCAACGTATGGCGTTGGACGATCAAGCGGGGCATCAATGATTGAAGGCGTCAGGACCTTCGGAACTGGAGCATCTATCAGCGCCGGAATTGCCGTGGTGGCAACCGAACGTTGAGAAATAGACAAGATGGTCGCGGTTGCACTGGGAGAGGCAGATGGATCAGATGAAAGGATCGGGGTTGGGCTATCAGTCGGTGCTGGTATCGCATCATCTGAGCGGCCACTTTGAGCGGTGAAGGCCGAAAAAGCGAGCAGGCAGAGAGTCAATAAACTGGCGGTACCGGTTCGCTTCATCTCACCTAGCCCTTCTACCAGCAATCCTTACACCTCATCGGTGGACTATTGACCGTTCTGCGAGATTGACATAAAACTCTAAGAAAATCCCAAATATCGCCTGAGGTATCCTTCCCATATGAACCCCAGCCTCCCCCTAAGTTCACAATCCCTCACCAAACGACGATTCTGGGTATCGCTTGGAGCGCTGCTGGTAGCAACTGCCACAACTTTTGCCCCTGCGCAGGCGGCAACTCCCGATCTTGGGAAATTTCCCAATGTCACCTTTATTTATGGCTCTGCGAATACTGTGCCAATGAGCGCGCCAACTTCTAGCGGAATTGGCAACTGGACCTTTACCTCGTCAAACACTTCGGTTGCCACAGTTAATAAGGCCAGCATCATTCCTGTCTCAGTTGGGACAACGACGATCACCGCCTCACAAGCATCCGATGGAACTTACGCAGCTGCGAGCGTTACCGCCACGCTTACTATTGTGCGAGGCACGCCAGTCGTTGGGCCATTCAAAGATCTTTTGGTGCAAATGCCCTCTTCTAAAGTAGTCACCAAAACCATCACACCTCCGATTTCAAATTCCACGGCAGATTGGGTTTTTACTTCCTTAAATCCCACAGTGGCGACCGTAGATGGAAATGTTCTCTCCATTCTCTCGCTAGGTGTAGCACCAATAACTGCCGTCCAATCGGCAAATACCAATTTTGCACAATCCGCCCCTGTCACCATGACCGTGACGGTTACTGGTCCTTCTCCAACCATTGATGCTTGGGTCGACATGACTTACTTCATCAGCGATTCCCCCGCCACCATTGCTCCGCCGAAATCCCCGTCAAACGGCCTCTGGAGTTTCGTTTCTAGCGATTCATCGATTCTCTCCATTGAAGGCAATCAAGCTACTTTTCATAAATCCGGGAAAGTGGTTATTACCGCAAATCAAGCCGCAAGCATCATCTGGGGAAGCGCCACGATCGATGCGAACCTCACCATCAAGAAGAACTCTCCAACCGTTGGCTCTCTCCCTGCGATGACCGTTCACGTTGGTGAAGCTGCATTTACTCCGGTGCCACCATCCTCAAATTCAACAGGAATTTGGGATTACGAATCGTCTAATCCACGAGTCGCCACAATTGTGGACGGCCTCATTAAGCCAATCTCCGCGGGCACAACCGTAATTACCGCCACGCAAGAAGGCACTACGTTTTATAACCAATCTGCTGCAGTTACTTCGATCTTGACCGTAACTCCCGCACCAGCTCCCCCAGTCGTCAAGCCTCATGTTTCGGCGGCGCTGAAAGGTCGAGTTCTCACAATAAAATCTGACAATCCGGATGTGTCGGTCAAAATAAATGGCAACCCTGGCGTAGTTGGCATAAATCGATTGGCTCCCGGCGTCCGAACCGTGACTATTACCTATCAAAACCTAGTTATCCTCAATAAGAAGTTTGTGGTGAAGTAAGCATGGAACTTCAAAAGATCATTCTTTACTACTGCTTTACCCCGCTCGAGGACCCAGAAGCCATCAAACTGTGGCAGCAAGACCTGTGCGAGTCGCTTGGTATCAAAGGTCGAATCCTTATTTCGCCACACGGAATCAATGGCACTTTGGGCGGAGATATGTCTGCGCTCAAGAAATATGTGCGGAGAACGAAGAGTTATCCAGGCTTTAAGAAGATCGATTTCAAATGGTCTGAGGGCACGGGCGAGGATTTCCCACGGTTGCGAATTCGCGTTCGCGATGAATTAGTTGCCTTTGGCGCTCCTGGCGAATTAAAAGTTGATCAAACCGGAGTTGTTGGCGGCGGCCTGCATCTGCGCCCAGAAGAAGTGAACAAACTGGTTGAGGAAAAGGGCGATGACGTTGTCTTTTTCGACGGCCGAAATGCGTTTGAAGCCAAGATTGGCAAATTCAAGAATGCCATCGTTCCAGACGTGACAACTTCTCACGATTTCGTCAGCGAGATTGAAAGCGGAAAATACGATCACCTTAAAGATAAACCAATTGTTACTTACTGCACCGGCGGAATTCGTTGCGAGATTCTTTCCTCAGTCATGAAAAAGCGCGGCTTCAAAGAGGTCTATCAAATCAAGGGCGGAATCGTCCGCTATGGCAATAAATTTGGGGACAAAGGGCTTTGGGAAGGTTCGCTTTATACATTTGATGCTCGAATGGCCATCGACTTTTCGACAAAGACCAAAGTCATTGGCGAGTGTGAAAAATGTGGCGATCCCACAAAGCAGTTTTATAACTGCGCGACGGTTACCTGTCACGAATTAGTTCTCCTCTGTGAGCCTTGCTCGAAGATCTCAGGTAGTCGAGATTGCACCCATGAAAATAGCAAACAGCCCGACCGAGAATTGATTGGTTGAGCTGTTTACTTTCTTTTTCACGTATTACATAGCAACGAGTTCAAAGACCTCCAGGCTGGTTGCGCTCGAACCGATGATAAATGGATTACCCACTGCAAGTGATTGGGCAGCTGCCAAGTTATCTGCCTGAATGATCGTGTAACCAGTTAGCGAAGTTGGAACTCCGCCGGAACCTTTTTCTGTGACCACGCCACCTGCTCCAAACGGTGCTCCTTCATCAACTAGAGCACTGCCTAACTTCTCGACCCATTTACCCCAAGCCACACCCCAGGCTTCATTCATTTCTGGAGTGAATTCGACCGCAGGGCCTTTGTATAACAGTATGAACTTACTCATCTTTGCGCCTCTCCTCG
>CANCSL010000016.1 GCA_947380835.1 Actinomycetota bacterium
AAACTGCCCCCACATGAGCGCACCGCTCTGGGAATCTCGCAGGCGCCTGAAGGTCGCGGAATTTTCCCGGGCATGACTGTTCTAGAAAACCTAGAAATCGGAAAGTACTTCCGCAAGGAACGTCGCTCCGAAATGGCTGAAGATCTCGAGAAGGTTTACCACCTCTTTCCTCGTTTGAAAGAGCGAGCATCACAAGCTGGCGGAACTCTCTCTGGTGGCGAGCAGCAAATGTTGGCTATTGGTCGCGCGCTTATGGCACGTCCTAAAGTCTTGCTCTTGGATGAACCATCCATGGGTTTGGCACCGCTTATGATTGCGAATATTTTCCGGATTATCACCGAGATCAACCAGACCGGAACCACAATCTTGTTAGTTGAGCAGAATGCTCAGCAAGCGCTGCAACGCGCACACAGAGCATATGTTCTAGAGACTGGACACGTAGTAAAGGAAGCTAAGGCTTCAGATTTGCTTAACGATCCAGATGTTCGTGCCGCTTACTTGGGTACTGGTGCCGGAGCGGCTCACTAACTTCTTGTTAGCTCTGCTCCAAGATCAAGCAGGTAATTCGTGCCGTGCAGGTGCGTTGACCTTTGTCATTGGTTATCACGATCTCCCAGCTGCATAAAGTACGTCCGAGGGAGATCGGAGTAGCAACTCCGGTCACGATTCCGGATGTTGCACTCTTGTGATGAGTGGCATTGATATCTACTCCCACAATTTTGCGATCAGGTCCGGCGTGCAAAGCTGTTCCGATAGATCCGAGACTTTCGGCCAAGACCACATTTGCGCCGCCGTGTAAAAAACCCAGAGGTTGCGTGTTCCCTTCAACCGGCATTGTTCCGACCATGCGAGAGGGGCTTGCTTCCGTTATTTTGATGCCCATTTTCAGGTCTAGAGGTGCATAGCCACGCTTTTCAATTTCGGCCAGGTAATCGATCATGGCGACATTCTAACGAGCACGAGTGCTCAATAGACCTAGAATCGGCGCATGACCAAACGCCTATTACTCATAGATGGGCACTCACTCGCATATCGAGCTTTCTACGCTCTGCCCGTCGAGAACTTTGCGACATCCGCAGGTCAGCCAACAAATGCGGTGTACGGCTTTGCTTCCATGCTGATCAATCTGATCAGGGATGAAAAACCGACCCATATCGCTGCCGCTTTCGATGTCTCTCGCAAAACTTTCCGAAGCGAGATGTTCCCGGAATACAAAGCCAACCGCAGCGCCACCCCAGATGCTTTTCGTTCTCAAACTTCTTACCTCTTCGAACTAGTGGCGGCTATGGGGATTCGCCACTTTGCGATGGAGGGCTTTGAGGCAGATGACATCATCGCCACCTTTGCCACCCGAGCTGAAGCAGAAGGCTTTGATGTGCTCATTTGCACAGGCGACCGAGACTCGTTCCAACTTGTTACCGAACGCACCACGGTTCTTTATCCCAAACGTGGCGTCACTGATCTTGCACGTATGACTCCTTCGGAAGTCGAAACAAAATACGGACTGACGCCAACGCAGTATCCAGACTTTGCCGCCTTGCGGGGCGACCCAAGTGACAACCTTCCTTCTGTTCCAGGCGTGGGCGAGAAGACCGCAACCAAATGGATTCAAGAGTATGGCTCATTGAAGGAACTCGTTGCCAAGGTTGATGAAGTGAAAGGCAAAGCAGGAGAGTCGCTTCGAGAAAATTTATCTCACGTCCTTCTTAATCGCGAGCTCACCCAACTGCAGCGCGAACTTCACATCGAGGCGAGTGTCAGCGAACTCCAATGGGACGGTATCGACACACCAACTATTAATTCATTATTAGACCTCTTAGAAATAAAAGCGCTGAAAGATCGCGTCAAAGTTCTCACCAGCACTACGTCATCTGAAGCGGACCTCATCCCCGAAATTGAGCAACCAGAGATTTCGGTCACCGAAATTTCAGGAGTGAAACTCAGCGCTCTGGTTGAGAAGCGACATCAACCGATTGCCTTTCACGCTCAGATTAGCGAGGGCCAAATCGTCGAATACTCGGTCGCCTTCTCTGCCAGCGAAGTCTTTGTTGTCCATGAAAGCGTGCCCGGGGAGTGGTTCTCGGATCGGGCAATTCCTAAATACCTCCATGGGGGTAAAGCGTTATTACGCGATTTTGGCTGCGTCGGCGTTAATTTTGATACAGAACTCGCTGCCTATGTCATCAATCCAGGAACGCGAAACCTAGATCTTTCCGATTTAACCGAGAGATTCCTTGGGATAGTCACTGCCGAGCAGGAGATCGATCTCTTCTCCGCTTTTGATGGTAAAGCTGCCGGATCCATATTTGCACTAACAACTGATCTAAGAGTTCACGTTTCCGATAGAGGCATGGCCGATCTTCTAGAAAATTTGGAGATTCCCGTCATGATCGATTTGGCCGAGATGGAACGATTAGGAATCGGGGTCGATCGCGCGAAGCTGGAATCCCTGGCGGCCTTTTTCCGCGGTGAAGTCGAACGTGAGACTCTGGGTGCACACGAGGCTGCAGGTCGCGAATTCAATGTGGGTTCTCCCAAGCAACTTCAGGTAGTCCTCTTTGACGAACTCAAATTGCCAAAGACGAAAAAAATCAAGACGGGCTACACCACTGATGCTGAAGGTCTCGAATGGCTCTTTGCGAAAACTCAACATCCGTTATTGGCCCACCTCTTGCGCATTCGTGAGACCAGCAAACTTCTGACGACTATCGATGGCCTGCTCAGCGCTATTGCCGAGGATGGCCGCATCCATACCGACTTTCAGCAAACCGTGGCGGCTACCGGCCGGCTTTCATCGACCAACCCTAACTTGCAAAATATTCCAGTTCGAACCGAAGAGGGCCGCAAGATTCGTGATTGTTTTGTGGCGCATGCGCCATTTGTAGATCTGCTCACCGCTGACTACAGCCAAATTGAAATGCGCATCATGGCTCATCTATCCAAAGATGCCGGTCTTATTGCCGCTTTTCAGAGTGGCGAAGATTTGCACTCTACAGTCGCATCGCTGGTGTTCGGAGTTAAAGCGACCGAAGTAGATCCAGAGATGCGCCGTCAAATTAAGGCGATGTCTTATGGCTTGGCCTATGGTCTCTCGTCGTATGGCCTAGCCCAACAATTAGATTTATCTCCTGGAGATGCCGCTGCGCTGATGGATCAGTACTTCACCCGTTTTGGTGGAATTCGCGACTATTTGGCCACCGTCGTTGAAGCAGCCAGGCGTGATGGTTACACCGAAACAATCATGGGTCGTCGTCGCTACTTGCCAGATCTCAATCAGGAGAACCGACAGCGCCGCGAAATTGCTGAGCGCATGGCGCTCAATGCTCCTATTCAAGGTTCTGCAGCCGACATCATTAAAGTTGCGATGATCAATTCTCGGGCTGAGATGAAGCGTCAGAACCTTAAATCACAACTGCTGCTCCAGGTTCATGACGAACTGATCTTCGAAATTTATCCTGGCGAGACAGAAGTGTTGAGCGCGCTTGTTCGGAAAGAAATGGGAAGTGCTTTCGCGCTTTCAGTTCCGCTAGATGTAAATATTGGAATCGGAAAGAGTTGGGATTTGGCTGCCCACTAGTTTTCGGAAGAGACGACATCTCCTAAAGCTTCGGTATCTGACTCTTTTGTAGGAATTCGATCGGCGGCTTTGAGTCGTCCTTTGCCGAGGTTGATAATGACTAGTCCAATGCTGATGGCGATCGTCGTCGCTCCCAGACACCAGCGTGGTGAATAGTTCTGCGAGATAAAACCGCCGGCGGCTTGGCCCAGCGCTGCGCAGGTGCCTTCGACAGTCCACAACCAACCAAGTGCAGCAACGGCTGATCCGCGGGGGCGAACCGCTTCGGTAATTTCCCAGTAGAAAACATGAAGACCGCCATTGACTAAGCCGATGAAGGCCACAACCACCATGAGTCGCCAATCGGGAAAGGTGAAGGCGAGCGGCAAACTAAAGAGGAACCACGCTAAGTAGAGCCGTCTAAAGGCTTGCAGAGATGAGGTCTTGCTAGAGATTAACCCAGCGAGCAATCCGCCAATGACAGTGAACGCTGACATGACTGCAAGTATTAGGCCGGTTCGATGAGAAACGTTCTGTAATGTGGCAAAGGCAGGTACGCCGATATAAAAAGCTCCCCAGCCAAATCCGATAAAGACGCCTTCCAACATCAGCAATCGAATTGCCGGAACCTTCCAAATCGGAAGCTCGCCTTTAACTTTCTTTTCTGGCACCCATGCCTTTGTTGCGGGAAGTAGAGCCATCATTCCGCCACCAAATAACATGAATCCGGCACAGGCATTGAGCGCAGAGGCTGGGTGAGACGAGAGCGCCAAAGTGGTAACGAGGACTGGACCGAACACGCCAACCGATGTCATCACCGATGTATCCATGGCGTAGGCCGTGCGAATCATGTCGGGAGGAACCGTGATCTTCCACATGGGTCGCACCGAGAGATTTATGGGGGGAGCGGTAAACCCGAGGATGAAGGCCACCAAAATTAGTTCGTTTCGGCTCTGCCCCAGGTTAAAGATGATGATGAGAGCGGCATAAGCAGGTACAAAGGTTCGCAGTGGCCATTTCAACCCCCAGCGGTCCATGATGGATCCACGGACGCCGGCGGTGAGAGCGCTGGACATTCCTTCCAGACCAACAGCTAAACCGGCCGCTGAAATGGAATGGGTGGCATGTTGGACTTTGAAGTACGTGCCCAGTCCGATCATGGAATAGGCCAATCGCGCAGGAAACGCACTTATCAAGAGCACTTGGGCGCCCCGAATCTTCAATAATTCGAAATATGCGCGCATTGGAGCATCCTATATCTCACACAATTGTGCGCGTTTGACCATTAAATCGCGCGAAAGGTACCCTTGGGGGTCCTATTCCTTCTACTTTCTATCCCAACTGGAGCACCTTGAGTCCCTCACAAATTGCAGTAAATGACATTGGTTCAGCAGAAGATTTTCTAGCCGCTATCGAAGGCACCATCAAGAATTTTAATGATGGAGATTTAGTATCCGGAATCGTCGTACAAGTAGACCGCGAAGAGGTCCTTCTCGACATTGGTTACAAGACCGAAGGTGTAATTCCTTCCCGCGAGCTCTCCATCCGCCACGACATCGATCCATCTGAGATCGTCAAAGTTGGCGACAGAGTTGAGGCTCTCGTTCTTCAAAAAGAAGATAAAGAAGGTCGTTTAATTCTCTCCAAGAAGCGTGCTCAATACGAGCGTGCCTGGGGCGAAATCGAAGGCAAGAAGGAGCGCGACGAAGTCGTTACCGGAACTGTCATCGAGGTTGTTAAGGGTGGCTTGATCGTTGATATCGGTCTCCGCGGATTCCTTCCAGCATCATTGGTAGAAATGCGCCGAGTCCGTGACTTGACTCCATACATTGGCAAGCAGGTCGAAGCTCGCATCATCGAACTCGACAAGAACCGCAACAACGTCGTTCTTTCCCGTCGTGCATACCTCGAGCAGACCCAATCTGAATCTCGTACAACTTTCTTGAACCAACTCCTCAAGGGTCAGGTTCGTTCTGGTGTCGTTTCATCTATCGTTAACTTTGGTGCATTCGTTGACCTCGGTGGCGTAGATGGTTTGGTTCACGTTTCTGAACTTTCTTGGAAGCACATCGATCATCCAAGTGAAGTTGTCGAAGTGGGCGATGAAGTAACCGTTGAAGTTCTCGAAGTAGATTTCGAGCGCGAGCGCGTTTCGTTGTCTCTCAAGGCAACTCAAGAAGATCCATGGCAAGCATTTGCTCGTACTCACACCATCAACCAAGTTGTTCCTGGTGAAGTTACCAAGCTCGTACCATTTGGCGCATTCGTTCGCGTCTTCGAAGGTATCGAAGGCCTGGTTCACATCTCCGAGTTGGCCGAGCGCCACGTCGAGATCCCAGAGCAGGTTGTTCAGGTCGGGGACGAACTCTTCGTCAAGATCATCGACATCGATCTCGAGCGTCGTCGCATCTCACTTTCCCTCAAGCAAGCTAACGAAGGCCACGAAGTTGAGATCGAAGCATTCGATCCCACCCAATATGGCATGCCAGCGCGTTATGACGCAGAAGGCAACTTCATCTACCCAGAAGGATTCGATTCTGATTCTCAAGAGTGGAAGCCTGGCTTTGAAGCCGAGCGTGAAGCATGGGAGCGTCAGTACGCTGAAGCCCAAGCCCGCTTCCTTGCTCACAAGAAGCAGAAGGAAGAAGCCAAGGCCGCAGATGCTGCTGCTGAAGCTGCCCCAGAAGTTGTTGAAGAGGCCGCTGAATAAAGCACCGTTCAACCTAGAGTTAAGGGTCCTGACTTCGGTCGGGACCCTTTTCATTTGCCCAAAGGGCACTATGTCTGTGGGTGTAGGTAGGCTGAGCGCGTGTTATTAGTGGCGCTCACCGGCGGAATTGGCTCGGGCAAGTCGCTGGCTGGCGACTTCTTTGAAGAGCTGGGGGCAATCGTGGTTGATTCCGACCAACTTGCACGCGATGTGGTCGAGCGCGGCACCGAAGGATTCGATGAAATCGTCGCTCGTTTTGGCGACCAGATCCTTAAAGATGGTCTATTGGATCGACGCAAACTTGGCGAGATTGTCTTTGCCGATCCAGCCGCTCGAGCAGATTTAGAAGCCATAACTCATCCACGAATTCGTCTGGCGCTTCAAGAGGTCATCGATGCTGCCCCCGAAGATGGCGTAGTAATCAACCAAATTCCACTCTTGGTTGAGACCGGTGGTCGAGATCGATTTGATTTCATCATTGCCATCATCGCCGATGAAGGGATCCGAACTTCGCGTCTGCTCCAGCGTGGTCTTAAAGGTTACGAAATCGCTGCCCGTATCAAGGCTCAAGCAACCGACGATGACCGCAAAGCTATTGCAGACTTCCTCATTCACAACGATGGCGATCACGATCATCTGCTTCGCCAAGTCGAAAATTTATGGGATGACGTACTTCTTCCGCGAGCGCGGGGTAAGTAGTGCGTCCAGTCACCGATCTCGAACGCAAGGTCAATCCTTTTCAAGTCATCAGCGATTATGTTCCGTCTGGTGATCAGCCGGCGGCGATTGAAGAACTCTCGCGCCGCATCAACGCGGGCGAATCCGATGTCGTTCTGCTCGGCGCGACCGGTACTGGCAAATCTGCCACCACTGCCTGGCTCATCGAAAAGTTGCAGCGACCGACTTTGGTTCTGGCGCCAAATAAGACTCTGGCCGCGCAGTTAGCGAATGAGTTCAAGGAATTGCTTCCCAATAACGCCGTTGAGTATTTTGTTTCCTACTACGACTATTACCAGCCTGAGGCTTATGTTCCTCAAACCGATACCTTTATTGAGAAGGACAGCGCCGTCAACAGCGAGGTCGAGCGCCTTCGCCACTCTGCCACAAATTCGCTCCTCACTCGGCGCGACGTCATCGTCGTGGCCACCGTTTCCTGCATTTATGGATTAGGCACCCCACAGGAGTACGTCGATCGCATGATTCGACTCAAAGTTGGGGATGTCATCGAGCGTAATCAACTTCTGCGCAAGTTTGTTGATATTCAATATAAGCGCAATGACATCGCTTTCGAGCGTGGCACCTTTCGGGTACGCGGCGACACCATCGAAATTATCCCCATGTATGAAGAACTCGCGCTTCGGATTGAAATGTTCGGTGATGAAATCGAGCGCATCATGACGCTGCATCCGCTTACCGGCGAGATCGTGCGCGATGAACAAGAGATGTATGTCTTTCCTGCCAGCCATTACTCGGCCGGCCCAGAGACCATGGAACGTGCCATGGCTGCCATCGAGATCGAGATGGAAGCCAAGGTCAGTGAATTCGAACGTCAGAACAAGTTGCTCGAAGCTCAACGCCTACGCATGCGAACTACCTTCGACCTAGAGATGATGCGCCAATTAGGTTTTTGCTCTGGCATCGAAAACTACTCTCGCCATATTGATGGTCGTGATGCCGGCTCGGCCCCCAACTGCTTGCTCGATTACTTCCCGGAAGATTTTCTGACCGTTATTGACGAGTCCCACGTAACCGTGCCGCAAATCGGGGCGATGCACGAAGGTGATGCTTCTCGCAAACGAACCTTAGTCGAACACGGTTTTCGCCTCCCCAGCGCCATGGACAATCGCCCGCTGCGCTTTGATGAATTTCTTGGTCGCAAAGGTCAGACGGTCTATCTCTCCGCTACTCCCGGAAAATACGAGATGGCCAAAGTCGATGGTGATGTGGTCGAACAAGTGATTCGCCCAACTGGCCTCATTGATCCACAAATTGTTCTCAAACCTATAAAGGGTCAGATCGACGATTTGCTCGGTGAAATTCGCAAACGTGCTGAAAAGAACGAACGGGTACTTGTCACCACGCTGACCAAGAAGATGTCAGAAGATCTCACAGATTATTTACTAGGGCTGGGCGTGAAAGTTCGTTACCTCCACTCCGAGGTCGATACTTTGCGCCGAGTTGAATTATTGCGCGAACTTCGCTCGGGGGAGTACGACGTCCTTATTGGTATCAACTTGTTACGTGAAGGCCTCGATCTCCCTGAAGTCTCGCTGGTGGCAATTCTTGATGCCGATAAGGAAGGATTTTTGCGTTCGGCTACTTCGCTCATCCAAACCATTGGGCGTGCTGCCCGAAACGTTTCTGGCGAAGTCCATATGTATGCCGATAACTTGACCAAATCCATGGCACAAGCAATTGATGAAACCAATCGACGTCGTGCGAAGCAGATTGCCTACAACACGGCTCACGGTATCGACCCACAACCGTTGCGCAAGAAAATCGCCGACATTACCGATCTCATTAGTCGAGAAGTCGAGGACACTCAAGAGCTCACTCACTCGCATAATCGCAATAGCCGATCGCCCAAAGCCGTGGCTATTGGTGTACATGCGAAGGAACTCGCTTCTCTGCCAAGACAAGAGCTCCTGGCTCTCATAGAATCCCTCACGGATCAGATGCGGTCTTCGGCGGCGGATTTACAGTTCGAACTTGCTGCCAGATTGCGCGATGAAATTCGCGAATTGAAGCGCGAACTTAGGGGAATGGAAGAGGCCGGCACGTGACGTCAGACCGTTTAATAATTCGAGGTGCGCGCGAGCACAATCTCAAAAATGTCTCGCTCGATCTGCCTCGAAATGCTCTGATCGTTTTCACTGGCCTTTCCGGATCCGGAAAGTCTTCGCTAGCTTTTGACACAATCTTTGCTGAAGGTCAGCGTCGTTATGTTGAATCCCTCTCGGCCTACGCTCGCCAATTTCTTGGCCAGATGGATAAGCCAGATGTTGACTTTATCGAAGGACTTTCGCCAGCGGTTTCGATCGATCAAAAATCTACCAATCGCAACCCAAGATCGACCGTGGGAACAATCACCGAGGTATATGACTACCTGCGCCTGCTTTTTGCTCGCGCTGGGCGTCCTCATTGCCCCAATTGTGGCAAAGCAATTGCTAAGCAAACTCCGCAAAATATTGTGGACCAGATTTTGGAAATGCCAGCGACTACCCGGTTTCAAGTCCTGGCTCCCGTCGTTCGCGCCCGCAAAGGTGAATTTGTTGATCTTTTTAAAGAGTTCACGATCCAAGGATTTTCCAGAGCCCGCGTTGATGGCGTCGTTTATCAATTAACGGAAGTCCCCAAACTCAAGAAGCAAGAGAAGCACACTATCGAGGTGGTCGTTGATCGCCTTAATGCCAAAGCCGAATCAAAGACTCGACTTACCGATTCCATCGAAACCGCACTGCGCTTAGCTAGCGGTTTGGTGGTTCTTGATTTCGTGGATATGAAAGAGGGCGCCGAAGGCAAAGAGCGCACCTACAGCGAACATATGGCCTGCCATGATTGCGGTCTCTCCTTCGAAGAACTCGAGCCGCGCTCCTTCTCTTTTAACTCTCCGTTCGGTGCTTGTACCGAATGTTCCGGAATCGGAACTCGTCTGGAAGTCGACGAAGAACTCATCATTCCCGATGATTCCATCTCGATTAATGAAGGCGCAATTGCACCCTGGTCCTCCGGTCACTTCGCCGAGTACTTCACCCGGTTGCTTGAGGGGCTCTCTGAGGACCTCAAGTTCTCACTCGATAATCCGTGGAAGAAGCTTTCAGTCAAAGCCAAGACAGCAATTTTGCATGGTTACGATTATGAAGTTCATGTTAAGTACAAAAACCGATACGGTCGCGTTCGCAACTACTCGACTGGATTTGAAGGTGTTGTTCCCTTTATCCATCGCAAACATGGCGAGACCGACAGCGACTACAGCCGCGAAAAGTACGAGTCCTACATGCGCGAGATCCCGTGCCCAGTCTGTAAAGGCGCTCGGCTTAAGCCCGAAGTTCTTGCCGTCACCCTAGGTGGCAAGAGCATCGCGCAAATTTGCCAGCTTTCAATCTCCGAGTGTGCCGCCTTCTTGCAGAAGATTTCGCTCAATGCCCGAGAGCGCCAGATTGCCGAACGAGTATTGAAAGAGGTTCATGCGCGCATGGGCTTTCTACTGGATGTTGGTCTGGATTACCTCTCACTCGAACGTCCAGCTGCGACTCTTTCTGGCGGAGAAGCTCAACGCATCCGTCTGGCGACACAAATCGGCTCTGGCCTCGTTGGCGTGCTCTATGTATTGGATGAGCCCAGCATCGGACTTCACCAACGCGATAATCGCAAGTTAATCGAAACCCTGACCCGCCTGCGCGATATGGGCAATACTTTGATTGTCGTCGAGCACGATGAGGACACCATTCGCACCGCCGATTGGATTGTCGATATCGGTCCCGGCGCGGGAGAACACGGAGGGCATGTAGTTTCCTCTGGCGATTACCAGGCGCTCATCGATGCCCCTACATCTATCACTGGCGCCTATCTCTCCGGCCGCAGCAAGATCGATATCCCGCAAGTACGTAGACCTTTGGCCAAAGGCCGCTCTATTACTGTGAAGGCCGCTCGCGAAAATAACCTGCAAAATATCGATGTGACCTTCCCGCTTGGCGCCTTCGTCGCGGTGACGGGTGTCAGCGGTTCCGGCAAGTCCACGTTAGTCAACGATATTTTGTATGCCACCTTGGCAAATAAACTCAACGGCGCTCGGATAGTCCCTGGTCGCCATCGCACCGTCACCGGTCTAGATCAACTCGATAAAGTTGTCCACGTCGACCAATCGCCGATCGGGCGCACCCCGCGTTCTAATCCTGCGACGTATACCGGCGTCTTCGACAAAATCCGAGCTCTCTTTGCCGAGACTACCGAAGCGAAAATTCGCGGATATCTTCAAGGCCGTTTTTCTTTCAACGTCAAAGGCGGTCGCTGCGAAAACTGCTCGGGTGATGGAACCATCACCATTGAAATGAACTTCTTGCCAGATGTATATGTTCCCTGCGAAGTCTGTCACGGTGCACGTTACAACCGCGAGACCCTCGAAGTTCACTACAAAGGTAAAACTATTGCTGAAGTGCTTAATATGCCGATTGAAGAAGCCAGCCACTTCTTTGAATCAGTACCGGCGATTGCGCGTTACTTAAAAACGCTCAACGATGTGGGCTTGGGATACGTTCGTCTCGGCCAATCAGCTCCCACCCTGTCAGGCGGTGAGGCGCAGCGCGTGAAATTGGCAACTGAGCTCCAGCGTCGCTCTACTGGCCGAACGATCTATGTTCTGGATGAGCCGACAACAGGACTTCACTTTGAAGATGTGCGCAAACTTCTCATAGTTCTCAACCGACTTGTTGATACTGGCAACACAGTGATTGTTATCGAGCACAACCTTGACGTCATAAAGTCGGCGGACTGGGTCATCGACCTTGGCCCTGAAGGCGGCTCTGGTGGGGGATTAGTCGTTGCCGAAGGAACTCCCGAAGAAGTCGCAAAGAATCCAGCAAGTTATACCGGTACCTATTTAGCCGAAGTCTTGGAAGGTGTTCGGGTTTAACCGAGCGAGGTTCTCATGAGCGACCCGCAGAGTTACCGCCCTTCCAATATTCCAACCGATCCTGGCGTATACCGTTTCTACGACGAACATGATCGGGTTATTTACGTCGGGAAAGCTCGTAACTTAAGGTCTCGACTCAGTTCATATTTCCAGCGCAATCTCGCCGAGAAAACTTTTCGAATGGTGCATACCGCGGTGCGGGTGGATTGGACCATCGTCAAGACCGAGGTTGACGCGTTGCAATTGGAGTTCAACTGGATTAAATCTGAAAACCCACGATTTAACATCCAATTTAAAGATGATAAGTCCTACCCCTATCTGGCCATCAGTCTCACCAGTGAATATCCACGTCTCTTTATTTCTCGAGCGAAAAAACGACCTGGAGTTAAATACTTTGGCCCCTTTGCTCACGCGTGGGCTCTGCGCAGCACTTTTGATGTTCTTCTCAAGATTTATCCCATTCGCAGTTGTAGTGACTCTAATTTTGAACGTGCCCGACGCACCAAACGTCAATGTTTATTGGGCGATATCGGAAAATGCGCCGCACCATGCGTCGAATGGATAAGCAAAGACGATCATTCGCTCTTGGCAAAGAACCTAGCCAAGTTCATTGACTCAAATCCCAACGACATCGCACGTCAACTCGAAATTGAGATGGGTGAGGCTGCTGGCAATGAAGAATATGAAAAAGCGGCGAGGTTGCGCGACCAACTCGAAGCCTTGCGAAAAGCTGCCGAATCAAGTCAAACTGCGCTTTCCGAGAACCTGACTGCTGACGTTCTTGCTGTTCACGAAGAAATAACCCATGCGGCGATATCTATATTCTCCATTCGCGAAGGACGAATTGTGGGCTCTCGTTCTTGGATCATTGATCGGTCCGAGGTTCTAGAGGAAGAAAGCGTCATCACTGCGGCGTTACCGCGGATTTACGCTGAAACCGAGATTCCACGCGAGATACTTGTTGACCAACTGCCGGAGTACCACGAATCGCTGGAACAATTGCTGGAGGCGCAAGCCAAGCACTCGGTGAAAATTTCTCAACCTCAGCGGGGCGAAAAGTTTGATTTAATTCAAACCGTAAAGCGCAATGCCTACCAGTCGCTTATTCAGTACCTCAGCAAGCGATCTAATGATTCGGCAGTGAGCGGACGGGCACTTGAGGAAATATCCGAACTTCTCGATCTGGGCGAGGCGCCTTTGCGGATTGAATGTTTCGATATTTCAAATATTCAAGGTACAAACATGGTGGCATCCATGGTGGTTTTTGAAGATGGCCAGCCCAAGAAGAGCGAATATCGCAGGTTTGCCATCTCTGACGACCTGCATTTCGATGACACCAGGGCGATGTATCACGTGCTTTCGCGCCGCCTCAAACGGTACTTAGCCGAGAAAGATCTTGATCACGAGGAGATCGCCCTCCAAGGTGGGGCCCGACCAAAATTTGCTTACCCGCCTCAGCTGATCGTGGTCGATGGTGGCGCTCCGCAGGTTGCCGCTGCTCAAGCGGCACTATCTGATTTAGGAATCACCAATATCGCCCTCTGTGGATTGGCTAAGCGCCTTGAGGAAGTTTGGTTACCTGGTAGCCCCGATCCAGTCATATTTCCACGACACAGTGAAGGCTTGTACCTGTTGCAGCGAATTCGCGATGAAGCCCACCGTTTTGCAATTACTTTTCATCGCAGCAAGCGGTCTCGGGTGATGTTGGAATCCTTGTTTGACGAGATTCCACAATTAGGCGAGATCCGTAGAACCGCCCTGCTGGAACACTTTGGGTCAGTGACCGCTCTACGCAAGGCGGACATAGCTCAAATTTCCGCCATCCCTGGCATTGGCGAGAAAATTGCCGCCCTCATTCTGGAGCACCTGCCATCTGCCGAGCCCGGAATCGATCTTCAGACAGGTGAAATTCTAGAAAGGTGAGACAACCATCAGGCTGATGGTGAAAGATGTGACCATGAGCCTGGGGTCTAGTGAAGTCGTTGTCGTAACTGGCATGAGTGGTGCCGGTAGATCGACCGTGGCTCACGCTATGGAAGATTTGGGTTGGTATGTGGTCGACAATTTGCCTCCTGCGCTTTTAGCCAACCTCTGTGAAATGGCAGCTGCTTCTGTCACATCAATCGCGGTTGTTATCGATGTTCGTGGCCGACAATTTTTCGATGATCTCAGTCGCGCCTTAGCAGCCCTTGCCGAAGAAGGCATTGCTCATCGCGTGCTCTTTGTAGATGCCTCCGATGATGTCTTAGTCCGCCGGTTTGAATCAACTCGACGCCCACATCCGTTGCAGGGCAATGATCGCATCGTGGATGGAATTGCCAAAGAACGTGAGCGGTTACGTGAAGTACGTTCTGTTGCCGATATTGTGATTGACTCTTCGGCCTTCAATTTGCACCAGCTCGAACAGAAAGTAACCGATCTCTTTCAAAGCAAAGAGAGTGCCGAGCTTCGCGTTAACATTCTCTCTTTTGGATATAAATATGGAATTCCCGTTGACGCTGATTTAGTTATGGACTGCCGTTTCATTTCAAATCCACATTGGGTGCCAGAACTGCGCCCACTTACGGGGTTGGATCAACCGGTTCGCGAGAACGTCCTCAGCACCGACAATGTTCAAGAATTCCTCACTCGTTATCAAGCAGTATTCGAAACCATGGCGGAAGGCTTTATCCGCGAGGGCCGCAAGTACTTGACGTTGGCGGTCGGTTGCACCGGCGGAAAACATCGCAGCGTCGCCATTGCCGAAGAGTTAGCCAAGCGTCTCAACAGCTCTACGCATTCGATCAGCAAACGAGTCGAAGCCACTGCTATTCATAGGGATCTCGGAAGAGAGTTGTGAGCGCCCCACACGTTGTAGCTATGGGCGGTGGCCATGGTCTAGCGGTCACGCTCACTGCGCTTCGTCGAATTTCCTGCGACATCACTGCAGTGGTGACCGTTGCCGACAACGGCGGATCTAGCGGCAGGCTTCGTGATGAGTTCAATTCGTTGCCACCGGGAGATTTGCGGATGGCGTTGGCAGCGCTCTGCGGCGACGATGCCTGGGGGCGAAGTTGGGCCGAGATCATGCAATATCGATTTACCAGCTCTGGCGAAATGAGCGGGCATGCCATCGGCAATCTCTTGCTGACTGCGCTATGGGATCGTGATGGCGACCCCGTCAGAGGCCTCGATCGAGTTGGCGAACTTCTCAAAGTAGTTGGCCGGGTTTTGCCTATGGCCATCGAACCGTTAGATATTGAAGGAACATTCGCAACTTCCTACGGACGAACTATTGTCCGAGGGCAGGTGGAGGTTGCCACAGCCAAAGGTCGCGTCGAGTCGCTACGGCTTATCCCATCTGAACCTAGAGCTACGCCGCAAGCGCTAGATGCTATTGCTAACGCCGATTGGCTGACTTTTGGTCCGGGATCATGGTTCTCCAGCGTTATGCCACACTTTCTTTTGCGCGAACAAGCTGAGGCCATTCGAACTTCCTCGGCAAAGAAGATTTTTGTTCTTAATTTGGCCGAAGGTTTTACCGGCAACGAATTTGCGGGCTATAGCCCAGAGGAGCACCTCGAGCTGGTTTTGGCGCACGCGCCAGAGCTGAAATTGGATTACGCGATTGTGGACCCAGCAGCGCTTCGCCCGGGTAGCGCCCTGCAGAAACTTGTTGAAAAGTGTGGGGGAGATCTCGTTATACGCGAACTCGGGGAGGTTCCTGGCAGCTTTCACCACGATCCGAGAAAATTAGCTTTGGTATTCCAAGACATTTTTTCTGGAACCCTGCTTAGATAGCGTCAGGTAATTTTCTTTATGAGGCAGGAGGCAACAAGATGGCTATGACTTCATCGGTTAAAGATGAATTAAGTCGGCTTTCTATCACCAAGCCTTGCTGTCGGAAATCAGAAGTTTCTTCGTTATTGCGTTTTGCTGGCGGGCTACACATCGCTGCTGGAAAGATCGTTATCGAAGTTGAACTCGATACCGCCCAAACTGCGCGTCGACTTCGTAAAGATATCTCCGAAGTTTTTGGGCACGATTCTGAACTTGCAGTGCTTTCACCCTCTGGTTTGCGCAAGGGAAGCCGTTATGTTGTTCGCGTTATTTCTGACGGCGACGCCCTTGCTCGCCAGACAGGTCTGATCGATTCCAATAATCGCCCAATACGTGGTCTCCCGCCACAAGTTGTCTCAGCCGGCATCTGCGATGCCGAAGCCGCATGGCGTGGCGCCTTTCTTGCACATGGCTCACTTACTGAGCCTGGCCGATCCTCCGCTCTGGAGATTACTTGCCCTGGTCCGGAAGCAGCCCTGGCGCTGGTCGGAGCCGCTCGCCGATTGGGAATCACCGCCAAAGCCCGCGAAGTTCGTAGCGTTGATCGAGTAGTCATTCGCGATGGGGATGCAATAGGAGCTCTTCTTACCCGCTTGGGAGCGCACGAAAGCGTGCTCGCCTGGGAGGAACGTCGAATGCGCCGTGAAGTGCGCGCCACGGCCAACCGACTTGCCAATTTTGATGATGCCAACTTGCGACGTTCCGCTCGCGCTGCCGTAGCCGCTTCAGCCCGCGTGCAACGCGCATTAGAAATACTGGGGGCCGAGATTCCCGACCACCTGAAAGAGGCCGGAGAACTTCGAATAAATCATGGGCAAGCCAGCCTGGAAGAACTCGGATCTCTAGCCACCCCACCCATGACCAAGGATGCAATTGCTGGTCGAATCCGCCGACTCCTAGCCATGGCCGATAAGCGCGCTCATGATCTTGGAATTCCTGATACAGAGGCCGGATTAAGCCCAGATTTACTGAATTAACCCGTCTTTCACCTCACATTTGCCCGATTTCTCCTCCTGCCAGACCTCGGCTGATAGGCTTAATACCGTCACAATGACGTGTATCTAGAGGTATCGACGCTCAAACAAGCTGAGCATTTCGTTGATATTTTTAAACTATTGCCCTCTTTGACCCCCCATAGGGCACTTTTTATGAAGCGAGGATTACCGTGGTTCGTGTTGGAATTAATGGATTTGGAAGAATTGGCCGTAACTTTTTCCGCGCAGTATTGACCTCTGGCGCCGATATCGAGATTGTTGGAATTAACGATCTGACGGACAACGCCACTTTGGCGCACTTGCTCAAGTACGACTCCATCTTGGGTCGCCTGGGCTTGCCTGTAACTCACACTGAAGATTCAATCACCGTTGGAGATAAGACCATTCGCGTCTTCGCCGAGCGTGACCCTGCCGCCCTTCCTTGGGCTGAGGTTAAAGCCGATATCGTTTTGGAATCTACCGGACATTTCACCAAGGCTGCCGATGCCAAGAAGCACATTGCCGCTGGCGCCAAGAAGGTCATCATCTCCGCACCAGCAACCGATGAAGATGTCACCATCGTCATGGGCGTTAACCATGAGAAGTACGACCCAGCAAACCATCACATCATTTCCAATGCATCATGTACCACCAACTGCTTGGCGCCAATGGCCAAGGTTCTCAATGATGAGTTCGGAATCGTTCGTGGCTTGATGACAACCATTCATGCATATACAAACGATCAGGTCATCTTGGATTTCCCACACAAGGATTTGCGTCGTTCACGTGCCGCGGCTCTTTCCATCATTCCTACATCAACTGGTGCCGCAAAGGCAATCAGTTTGGTATTGCCAGAACTCAAGGGCAAGCTCGATGGATACGCATTGCGCGTTCCAGTCCCAACAGGTTCTGCAACTGACCTCACCGTCGAACTTGGACGCGAAGTCACCGTTGCCGAAATTAACGCAGCAATTAAAAAGGCTTCTGAAGGTTCCCTCAAGGGTTACCTCAGCTATACCGAAGACCCAATTGTCTCTGCTGACATTGTTACTGATCCCAGTTCATGCATCTTCGATTCTGGGCTAACTAAAGTCATCGGTACCACAGCCAAGGTTGTTGGTTGGTATGACAACGAGTGGGGTTATTCCAATCGCCTCGTCGACCTCATTGGTCTTGTAGGTACATCGCTCTAATGAACATTCCTACCCTCGAATCTATCGATGTTCGTGGGAAGCGAGTTCTGCTTCGTTGTGACCTTAATGTTCCGTTGAAAGACGGAACCATTACTGATGATGGTCGCATCAAAGCCTCGCTGCCCACGATTAAGTACCTAGTTGAATCCGGCGCCTCTGTGGTCATTACTGCACACTTGGGCCGCCCCAAAGGAGAACGTAAACCCGAGCTTTCATTAGCTCCAGTTGCGCTTCGCTTGGAAGAACTCCTGGGTAGGAAAGTTTTATTTTCTCAAAATATTGTAGGAAGTGAGGTCTCCGCCGCAGCTGCTGGTTTGCAGGCGGGGGAGATCTTGCTACTCGAGAATATTCGTTACGAGGCCGCTGAAACTAGCAAAGATGAAGCAGAACGCTTGGTTCTTGCTCAAACGCTTGCCAGTTATGCAGATATTTTTATCAGCGATGGCTTCGGCGCGGTGCATCGCAAACACGCATCTGTATATGACGTCGCCAAATTACTTCCTCACGCAGCTGGCTATTTGGTTGCGGCCGAAGTCGAAGTTTTGAAGAAGTTAACTGACAATCCCGAACGTCCATATGGTGTCGTTCTTGGCGGGGCTAAAGTTTCCGACAAGATCGGAGTCATCTCCAATCTCTTGGACAAGGTAAATACTCTGGCCATTGGCGGGGGCATGCTCTTTACCTTTCTTGCCGCGCAAGGGAAAGAGATCGGAACTTCTCTTGTTGAGACCGACTCCATTCCCACTGTCATTGAATTACTTGAACGAGCCCGAACGCTAGGCGTTGAAATTCTTTTGCCCACCGATATTGTGGTTGCACCCGCTTTTGCTGCCGATGCCACCCCCACTGTAGTTTCGGCGGACTCAATTCCTGCTGATCAAATGGGTTTAGATATCGGACCTCAGACTTCTGCGGCATTTGCTGCGGCAATTAAGTCTTGTAAAACCGTTTTCTGGAATGGCCCTATGG
Organism: Actinomycetota bacterium; assembly: GCA_947380835.1. Classification (GTDB taxonomy): domain Bacteria; phylum Actinomycetota; class Actinomycetes; order Nanopelagicales; family Nanopelagicaceae; genus CAIMZW01. The sequence continues at coordinate 18,854 of CANCSL010000016.1, forward strand.
GAGTCTTCGAATTTCCAGCGTTTGCTGCCGGAACCCAAGTTGTCGCACAAGCACTTACTGAAGTTTCTGGAATCTCGGTTGTCGGCGGTGGCGATTCTGCTGCTGCTGTTCGTAAATTGGGCTTCGCTGATTCACAGTTCGGCTACATCTCAACTGGCGGCGGCGCGTCACTTGAGTATCTCGAAGGAAAAGAACTACCTGGACTCTCCGCATTACAAAACTAATCTCAATGATTTCTGAAGGAGCACTAAATGCGTAAGCCGTTAATCGCTGGAAACTGGAAGATGAACCTCAACCACCTCGAGGCTATTGCGGTTACCCAGAAACTTTCATATTCGTTAGATGACAAGGATTACGACGCGGTAGATGTTGTTGTTATTCCGCCATTCACAGATATTCGCTCTGTCCAGACCCTGATTGATGGCGATCGCTTGCGTTTGCTTTATGGCGCTCAGGATCTTTCGCCAGAGGTATCTGGCGCATTTACCGGCGATATTGCCGGATCAATGTTGGCCAAGCTTGGTTGCAGTTTTGTGGTCATTGGTCACTCTGAACGTCGGGCAATTCATGGTGAAGGCGATGATCTTGTTAACCGCAAGATCAAGGCAGCTTTGGCAAATGACATCACACCGATCTTCTGTATTGGCGAGGAGCTGGCGATTCGCGAAGCCGGAACCCACGTAGAGCATGTGCTCAGCCAAGTTCGCAACGGTCTCAAGGGTTTTCATAAGCCAGAATTGAAGAAGATCGTCTTCGCTTACGAGCCAGTTTGGGCCATCGGAACCGGGAAGACTGCCACCCCGGAGGATGCCCAAGAAGTATGCGCAGCCATCCGTGGCGAGATTGCCAAGATCGGTGGCGAAGAGATCGCTGCCGGCGCCCGAATCCTCTATGGCGGCTCTGTGAAGTCGGCAAATGCGCCTGAAATCATGAAGCAGCCTGATGTTGATGGAGCTTTGGTCGGTGGCGCCTCTCTCGACCCCGAGGAGTTTGCCCGGATCGTGAAGTTCCATACCGCCCTCTAGGGCGCTCAAGGCGTGTATCCTTCAGCCCTAGCCGCTAATACGGCTGATTTGTACCTTTTCGCATAACCGTTGGTTTGGAGAAAAATAAGTGGTCTTAGCACTATCAATTCTGTTGGTTATTACCAGCGTCCTGATGATCATGCTCGTGCTCCTGCACAAGGGCAAAGGCAGCGGACTCTCCGATCTTTTCGGCGGCGGCGTCTCATCCACCTACGGGGGATCTTCGGTTGTCGAGCGTAACTTGGACAGAATCACGATTGTCGTAGGCGGACTCTGGTTCTCGGGAGTAATTGCCCTGAGTTTGGTGTTAAAGAAGTAGTTCGGCTCGCCAGGTTTTCATTAAAGCTGTTTAATCAAGGGAGTTAAGACGATGGGTAGTGCAATCCGCGGAAGTCGCGTCGGCGCAGGTCCAATGGGCGAAGCCGAGCGTGGCGAGGCAATCCCACGTTTTCGAGTTTCATATTGGTGCGCAAACGGTCATGAGACCCGCCCCTCATTTGCTGAGGATGGCACCGTCCAGATTCCCGAGGAGTGGGACTGCCCACGCTGCGGTTTTCCGGCTGGCTTAAATAAAGAGAACCCACCTATGCCGTTAAAGAACGAGCCGTACAAGACTCACCTGGCATATGTAAAAGAACGTCGCACCGAAGCCGAAGCTGAGAAAATTCTTGCTGATGCTTTAGCCCGTTTGCGCGGAGAAGACTAAATCTACTAAAGCGCCGATAGCGCCTTTAATAATTCAGCAATTCCGAGTTCGCGATCCTTCAAGTGCACTCTCACCAATGGGAAAGCGCGACTGCTCAGTGCTGCGCCATCTCCTAACGCTTGGGCCATGAGCAAGGTGTGAAATCCAAAATTCTTATTGGGGATTGGCAGATCTTTTTCACTCTCACCTGTTATTTGCAAGAAAGCGCCATTGTGTTGGCCGCCTTTATGAAATTGTCCAGTTGAATGCAAAAAGCGAGGACCCCAACCGAAAGTTGTTCCACGATCGGTCTTGCTGGCAATGATCGCGCGAGTCTTGAGAATCTCGTCGTCGATTCCTCGCGCCAGATAAGCCATGATCGCCACGTAGTGTGTTGGTGAAATAAAGAACTTCTGCAATCCGGCCAGTAGTGACTCAGCAGGTTCATCTGCGTACAAAGCGAGAACTTCGTTTTCAAACGCAGGCTGAGGTTGAATAACCTGGCCATCACTCCAACTAGACAAGATCTCGCCAGTGCGTTCCTTGGCTTCAGTTACGTTTGGTTGATTAAAGGGATCGATGGCTAATGCTCGGCTGAGGAGTGCGGTCACCCACTCCCACAAAATGAAATGCTCGCCCAGAGACCCGGTCACAACAAGATCTGCTTGAGCACCGGCTGAGAATCCAACTGTGAGCGCCTTGCCCGCAACGGGGGAGTCTGAACTTTCAATGACAATGGGAAGTCGACCAGTTTGATTCTTGCCGGTGGATTCAGCTACCAGTTGTTCAATCCAGTCCGAAATTCCAGGAACGTTGGAACCGTCATCGAAAAAGGCGACGGACTGATCGGTCTGCGAGAAAAGCAGATCCGCCAAAACAATTGCAACAGAATTTTGCTCGGCGAAAGTCGCAGCCGCAGCAGCCGCATCATCAAGGAGCAACGAAACATCTACACCAAGAAGAGCCGCCGGAACCAAGCCAAAAGCGCTCAATGCGCTGTAGCGCCCGCCGACCTTGGGGTCTGCGTTGATGGTTCGTAGCCCACTTGCGCGGGCGGATTGATCGAGCGGCGAACCCGGATCGGTAACAATGACAATGTGGTCTTCAGGTTTAAGACCAGCGCTGATCAGGAGTTCTGTAAAAAGAGCTTTTTGGGAAGCGGTCTCGATGGTGCTGCCTGATTTAGAACTAACGACGATCACACTGTTTTTCAAGTCTGGTGGAATCGCTGCACGAATCTGGGCTGGGTCAGTCGAGTCTAGGACCGAGAGCTTCTTCCCAAAGGTTTTCCCAATAACTTCCGGCGCAAGTGAAGATCCACCCATTCCACAGAGAATCACGTTCGAGAGATTGTTGGATCTTGCCCACGCGGAAAGTGCATCTAGCTCTGGGAGTAAATCGCGAGATGACAAAGGTAGATCTACCCAGTTCAACCGCACCGCAGCTTCCGCTGCTGCCTCAACGCCCCAGAGGTTGGGATCTTTCTTTTGGATTTTGGCTGCACTTTCTAGCAAATCGCGGGCGCGATCAGAATCAGGGTTGAATGCGGTTAACGCCGCACCGGATAAAGAAATACTCAATTGCTTGCCTTTCCTCGTGTAACAGCGCCCTCAAGATTTGAGAGGAGTTCCTGCCATGCCTTAGCGAATTTAGCGACGCCATCGTCTTCCAAATCCTTAACTATCTTTACCAAATCGATTCCTGCAGCAGCAAGTGAAATCAAATTTGATTTGGCTTCTGCAAAATGTGGTGTAATCGAATCGCCAGTGATCTCTCCATGGAGCCTCACTTCATTGAGCGTTGCTTCGGGCATAGTGTTGACACAATGCGGGGCAACCAAGTCAATGACATATCGTGTCGAGTCGTAAGCCTTATCTTTCACGCCTGTTGAAGCCCAGAGTGGCCGTTGGGCGTTAGCGTCGCGAGCAGCCAATTTTGCCCAGCGAGGTGAGGCGTTAACTTCTAGAAAAGCTTCGTAGGCCAATCGAGCATTGGCAATGGCTGCTTTTCCGCGAAGAAGTGACCCAGGATGGGATAGATCGAGTTGGCGATCAATTTCAGTATCAATTCGGCTGATAAAGAACGATGCCACCGAATTAATCTCCGAAAGAGGCAGATTCTGGTGTACTCGACGTTCCAGACCGGAGAGATAAGAATCAATAACCATTCGGTAGCGATCTACCGAAAAAATCAAAGTTACATTGACGCTAATTCCTTCAGCGGTCAGTTCTTCGATCGCGGGTAGTCCTTCAACTGTTGCGGGAACTTTGATAAGCAAATTAGGTCGACCAACAATGTTCCATAATTCTTTTCCACGGGCCACTGTAGCTGCCGTGTCGTAGGCAAGTTCAGGGTCGACTTCGATGCTGACGCGACCATCTTGCCCTTGAGTTTTGGTAAAAGTTTCCATGAAGAGATCGCAAGCGTGACGGACATCGTCGGTCGTCAGCTGAGTAACAATCTCTTGGATAGATGCTCCGCGCTCGGCCATAGCCGTGATGTCAGTTTGGTATTTATCTGAATTAGCTATGGCTGCTGAAAAAATACTGGGGTTAGTAGTGACGCCCACCACGTGAGAAGTTGAAATCAATTCCGCGAGTGATCCACTCTCTAGTCGGTCGCGGGAGAGATCGTCCAACCAGATAGAAACGCCTGCATTCGATAGCGCTGCCAGTGACTCTTGCGAATGATCCAACGTGTTCTCCTTGAGCTAGTGTGATGTACGACGGACTATTGAGCCGCTTTAGCTATAGATCTTTTTGCGGCAGCTACGACATTTTCTGGGGTAAATCCATAGTCGGAGAAGAGAACATTTGCGCTGGCCGAAGCACCAAAGTGATCTAGAGAGACGATTTCACCGGCATCGCCGACATATTCGCGCCATCCTTGAGCGACTCCTGCTTCAACACTGACTCGAGCTTTGATCGAAGCCGGAAGGACGCTTGCTCGGTAACTCTCGGGCGTCTCTTCGAACCACTCTAAACTTGGTGCGCTCACCACTCGGGCAGGGATTCCTTCAGCGGCCAAAAGTTCTGCCGCGCTAACTGCAACATGAACTTCAGAGCCAGTCGCAATCAAAATAACCACAGGAGTCTGGGCGGGTTCAATCAAAATGTAAGCGCCATTTGCCACGCCGTCTGCACTGTTAAACGCTGAGCGATCCACGGTAGGCAAGTTCTGTCGGGAAAGAGCAATTCCGGTTGGCTTGGCTCGCTTGATGATTTCTCGCCATGCAATCGCAGTTTCGTTGGCATCGGAAGGTCGCACGACGGTGAGATTTGGAATCGCGCGAAGCGCAGCAAGATGCTCGACTGGTTGGTGAGTTGGGCCATCTTCACCAAGACCGATCGAATCGTGGCTCCAGACGAATGTAACAGGGAGATTCATAAGCGCAGCGAGTCGAACGGCTCCGCGCATATAGTCACTAAAGACCAGGAAGGTGCCACCAAAAGGTTTGGTTAAACCATGAAGAGCGATGCCGTTGAGTATTGCGCCCATTGCATGCTCTCGAATTCCAAAGTGAATGATTCGACCGTAAGGATTGGCACCTTTCATGTGGCTGCTGAGAGGCAAGAAGGAATCTCCACCTTCGATGGTGGTGTTGTTGCTCTCGGCCAAGTCAGAGGACCCTCCCCAGAATTCGGGAAGTACCGAAGCCAGCGCATTGATGACTTTTCCAGAAGCAGCGCGTGTAGCCATATCTTTACCGGCAGCAAATTCTGGAATTGCACTTTCCCAATCAGCAGGCAGTTCGTGGGAGCGAAGTCGCTTTAAGAGATTTGCGCGATCGGGGTTACTTGCCTGCCACATTGCGAACTCTGCATCCCAGTTGGCGTGAAGATTTTTGCCGCGTACTTGCACTTCACGGGCGTGAGCTAGGACTTCCTCTGATACAAAGAAAGATTGTTCTGGGTCTAAGCCCAACGCAACCTTCGTCGCAGCTACTTCTTCAACTCCAAGTGCAGAACCATGTGATTTTGAAGTTCCTTGGGCATGAGGAGCAGGCCAAGCAATAACAGTCTTCAGACGGATCAAGGTGGGCTGATTGGTAATGATTTCCGCTTCAATCATGGCTGCTTCTAAGCCTTCGCGGTCGACGTTTCCATCGCTCTTTGCGGCAACATCAATAACATGCCAACCGTAAGCCCGGTAGCGAGCCCCGACATCTTCCGTAAAGGACACGTGGGTGTCGCCCTCGATGGAGATTCGGTTGTCATCGTAAATGACCTTGAGGTTTCCTAAAGCTTGGGTACCAGCGATCGAAGACGCTTCAGCGCTGACGCCTTCTTGTAAATCACCATCAGAGCAAATTACCCAAATATTGTGATCAAATAACTTGGTTGTGGAATCTGGATCAAAAAGTCCTTTTTCATATCGCGCTGCCATCGCCATACCAACACCGTTGGAAATTCCAGCGCCGAGTGGACCGGTGGTGGTTTCAACTCCGAGCGTGTGACCGTATTCGGGGTGGCCGGGAGTTAATGAACCTTGGGTGCGAAATGCCTTGAGGTCATCAAGGGAAAGCCCGTAGCCGGAAAGATACAGTTGAATGTAGAGGGTAAGCGAAGAATGACCGCACGAAAGAATAAAACGATCGCGCCCGAGCCATTGTGGATCGGCGGGGTCGTGTTTGAGAAAACGCTGGAAAAGCGTGTAAGCCACAGGCGCAAGAGCCATCGCGGTTCCCGGATGTCCATTGCCAAC
>CANCSL010000017.1 GCA_947380835.1 Actinomycetota bacterium
TTGGAAAGTGGTTTTACATCAGCGAGCTTGTCTACAAATAATCGATACCCGCGATTGGTCGGAATCCGCCCGGCGCTGGTGTGCGGCTGAGTAATAAGTCCAGCCTCTTCCAAAATCGCCATTTCATTTCGGATAGTTGCGGGCGAAACCCCCAAACTATGTCGTTCTGCAATTATTTTTGAACCGACGGGCTCTTCAGTGGCTACGTATTCCTCGACGATGGCGCGCAAAATTTCAAGTTGTCTATCTTGCATGTTAGATCCTGCTCATATCAAAAGATGACGAGAGCGATAGAAAGAAGTGTGATCAAAAAAAAGGGCGGAAAGGCCGAAGACATCTTGTTTTGCCGAGAGTGTAAAAATATTGAAACTCCCATGCCGCACCAAAGAAAAGAAAGAGCAAACCAGGCCAAAAATGTATCTGGGTAGCGAAGGCTATAAATCAGCAGCAGCGATGCAACGGCTTCAAATAAACCCACCAGCCGCGCCAGGAAATCAGGTACATGGAGATCTCGGGTGCCAGAAAGCCCCTTAGGACTTCCACCAAGTTTTGAAACTCCCGCAATGAGAAAGATCAAGGCCAAAACCGTGATGAGAATATTGTGGGCGAGATGCATGGTCTTACGCTACTACAGCAGGATTTCGCGGACGATTCGATCGGCGATTAATCGCCCCGATCTGGTCAAAGTCAGATTGCCATTAGCCCACGAGCCAGCGTCAAGGTGGCCAGATTCGCGATAGCCAAGCACGCTCTGGACTTGTTCTGCGCTCAATGTCGCCAAAGCTAAGCCGCGGGGCAGACGGATATTCAACATTATTCGCTCTTGTTCGATTTGCTCGGCCGTCAAATTTTCTTCTTCGTGCATCGGGGAATTCTGCCCAGATAATTTTTCACGATAGGCATTGGGGTGCTTCACATTCCACCAACGTCGACCATTCATATGGGAGTGGGCTCCGGGTCCAAGCCCCCACCAATTCTTACCTTCCCAATAGGCAATGTTGTGCCGACATTCACCACCAGGCTTAGACCAGTTGCTGAGTTCGTACCAAGAAAGTCCAGCGGCAGTAGCCAGCTCATCAACCAAGAGATATTTGTCAGCAGTCTCGTCCTCATCTGGCATGACGATCTCACCTCTGCGCACTTGGCCAGCAAGCTTCGTGCCATCTTCGACGATCAGAGCATATGCAGAAATATGATCAATTGGCAGCGAAAGAGCAGTTTCCACTGAACTTCGCCAATCTGTTATCGATTCGCTCGGAACGCCATAAATAAGATCAACGCTTATATGTTCAAACTGTGCTGATTTGGCCCATTCGGTTGCTTTGAAAACGTTCTCAGGATTGTGAGTGCGATCAAGGACTTTCAAAACTTGAGGATTTGAAGATTGCATTCCAAAGGAAATTCGGTTAATTCCAATTTCCTTGAGTTGCTCCAATTTCTCCAATGTCACCGTGTCTGGGTTGGCTTCAATCGTTATTTCTGCATCTTCTGTGAAGCCAAATCTATTTTCTAAGTGACGCAGCAACCGACCAAGATCCAATGGCTCCAAAAGGGTCGGCGTACCTCCACCAAAGAAAATGGTTGGGATGGGTCCGGCTGGAGGAACAAAATTGGATTCCCGAATAATTAAATCGATGTAACCGTCAGAGACCGTTGCTAAATCGCCACCATTTCGAAGTTCTCCGGGCGTGTAAGTGTTGAAGTCGCAGTATCCGCAGCGTTTAAGGCAGTAAGGAACGTGAATATAGAAAGAGAGCGGTGAAAGAGCACCGACCATTTTTACTTCTTGGCCTTTGCCTTGTCTACATCTGCATCCGTGGTGAGCGCAGCAATAAAAGCTTCTTGTGGGACTTCGACACGTCCAACCATCTTCATTCGCTTCTTGCCCTCTTTTTGCTTTTCGAGGAGCTTACGCTTGCGCGAAATATCGCCACCATAACATTTAGCCAAAACGTCTTTGCGAATGGCGCGAATACTTTCGCGGGCAATGATGCGCGAACCAATGGCAGCTTGAATAGGAACTTCAAATTGTTGACGAGGAATGAGTTCACGCAATTTTGAAGTCATCATGACACCATAGGCATAAGCCTTGTCTTTATGAACAATTGCACTGAATGCATCCACGGTTTCGCCTTGAAGCAAGATATCGACCTTGACGAGATCGCCTTCTGCTTCGCCAATGGGCTCGTAATCCAAAGAGGCATAGCCACGAGTCTTTGACTTCAATTGATCAAAGAAATCAAACACAATTTCAGCAAGTGGTAGCGTGTATCGAATCTCAACGCGATCTTCAGAGAGATAGTCCATCCCCTTGAGTAGGCCGCGACGCTGTTGGCAGAGCTCCATGATGGCTCCGATGAATTCGCTCGGCGCCAAAATTGTGGCGCGAACGATGGGCTCTTCTACTGAGGCAACTTTTCCGTCAGGAAATTCGCTGGGGTTGGTGACAATAAGTTCCTTGCCATCGTCGCGCTTCACTCGGTAAACCACGTTTGGTGCAGTTGAAATCAGCGAGAGGTTTGATTCGCGCTCGAGACGCTCTCGCACGATCTCCATATGCAGCAAACCTAAGAAACCACAACGGAAGCCAAAGCCAAGCGCAGCAGAAGTTTCTGGTTCGTAGACCAGTGCTGCATCATTGAGCTGAAGTTTGTCTAGCGCTTCTCGCAAGAGCGGATAATCTGCGCCATCCAACGGATAGAGGCCAGAAAAGACCATCGGCTTGGGATCTTTATAACCAGCCAAAGCTTTGGTTGTGGGGTTGTGATACGTCGTGATCGTGTCGCCGACACGTGACTGGCGCACATCTTTCACGCCGGTAATGACATAGCCGACCTCGCCGACGCCAAGACCTTTGCTGACAACAGGTTCGGGAGAAATAACGCCGACTTCCAGCATTTCGTGTCGAACGCCAGTCGAGAACATTTGAATTTGGTCTCGAGTAGAAAGGTGGCCATCTACTACTCGAACGTAAGTGACCACACCACGATACGTGTCATAAACGGAGTCAAAGATAAGAGCACGCGCAGGTGCATTTGCATCGCCCACGGGCGGCGGGATTTGCTTCACGATCTGGTCGAGCAGCTCTTCAACGCCGGCGCCAGTTTTTCCGGAAACGCGCAGGCAATCTTCTGGTTGGCAGCCGATCAATTTTGCGAGCTCTTCTGCAAACTTTTCAGGCTGTGCCGCCGGAAGATCGATCTTGTTCAGGACCGGAATGATGGTGAGGTTGTTCTCCATGGCTAGATAAAGGTTTGCCAACGTCTGCGCTTCAATTCCCTGCGCACAGTCAACGAGCAATACGGCGCCTTCACAGGCAGCTAAGGACCGGGATACCTCATAGGTAAAGTCAACGTGACCTGGTGTATCGATCATATTTAAAATGTATTCCTGGCCATCAATGCCAGATCTCCACGGCAAGCGCACGGCTTGGCTCTTGATGGTGATGCCACGTTCACGTTCGATATCCATTCGATCTAGATATTGAGCGCGCATATTTCGTTGTTCGACAACTTCGGTAATACCCAGCATGCGATCTGCCAGCGTGGATTTACCGTGGTCAATATGGGCAATGATGCAAAAGTTACGAATTTGCTCCGGATTGGTTGACGCAGGTTGCGGAGCTTTAGAAAGTTCTATGGCTGGCATGAACTTTGTAAAACGAGAAAATTAACGAACGACAGCTTTGTTGGCTTGCTTAGCCATAGCTGACTTCTTGTTTGCTGCAGCGTTTGCATGAATGACGCCCTTGGTAACAGCGACATCGAGTGACTTGGAAGCAAGGCGGAGTTCGTCAGCGATGACCTTCTGATCGCCAGCGGCGAGCGCATCGCGGAAACGGCGGATCGCAGTTTTGATGGCAGAGCGGGCAGACTTGTTGCGAAGCTGTGCCTTCTCGTTCGTCTTAATACGCTTGATCTGCGACTTGATATTTGCCACTTCGAACTACTTTCTTCCATGATCTAAAAGATCCCCGAATTTGGGTTACTGCGTGCATCAAAAAGCCGACATCTTGCGAGCCGGGCTGAGCGCGAAAGGTTACCAGTCCAGCCCCGTATGGCTCAAACTCAGATGGCTTTTAGGCGTTGAGCCGGCCCAAGGTGGCTACTTAACCGCCCGAAAGCGGGTGATTTGGATGACGGCACGCTCGAGCGCATAGGCCGGGTCGGCAGCCGCCCCTTTGATATCGGCATCTGTCTGCGCCACGGTTATGACCGCCTGGCTGAGTGAGTTGGGATTCCAACCCCCCAATTGGCGTCTGGCTTTATCTATCTGCCAAGGCGGCAACCCCAGCGAGGATGCGAGGTCGAAAGCTTTCATACCTCGGCTAGCTCCTGAAACTTTTGCCAAAGTTCGGAGCGAGGAGGCCAGAGCGCTGATAATCAGAACTGGGTCCACCCCTGTGGCGAGAGCGTTGCGAAGGGATATCAGCGCTTCGTCCATGCGCCCATCGATGACGGCATCGGCGACTTCGAAGCCGGTGGTTTCAGTCCTGCCTTGGTAGTAACGAGCCACGTCCGCTTCATCGATAACTTTGCCTGCAAGGACATCAGAAGCTAACTGCGAGCAGGCGCCGCCTAGCTCGCGAAGGTCACTACCCAGAGCATCGACCAAATCTTGAATCGCACCTGAAGTAATTTTTCGCTGTAGCCGAGAAAATTCGCGTTGAACGAACTCAAGTTTCTCGCTCTCTTTTTTTAAGACATCGCAAGCCACAACGGTGGGATTTAACTTCTTAATTTTGTCGAGCAGCGCTTTCCCTTTGACTCCCCCTTTGTGCCATAAGACCAAGAGCACGTTGGCGTCGCTGTCTGCAAGATAGCCTGTAACTTCTTCTTGTTGATCTGCAGAGAGATCTTGTAATTCTCGGATAACGACAATGCGAGACTCACCAAAGAGCGAAGGCGCCAGTGCATCAGTGATGGCTCCGACTTCACTTTCGCTGCCGTCGATCGTAGAAAGTTGAGCGCCAGGATTTTGGGAGATAAGTTCGGAGATCGCGCGATCAGCGAGTATCGCCTCGCCGCCTAACAAAAGAGCTAACCCCACGACAACCGCCACCAATCTCGCTTGAGAACTCTGATCTTAAGGGAATTATCTATAGCAATCGCCCCTTCCTGATCTGTCCGGAGAACTTGAGCGTGTTCGCGTATGAGTGCGTTTACGGTACCTGCCGCAGGGTGTCCATAGGAATTGCCTGCTCCTACGCTGATGACGGCAACCTTTGGATGCAGGCGTAGTAAGAAAGGTAGGTACTGATAAGCCGAGCCATGATGGCAGACCTTGAGGATGTCCACGGGTTTTAACCGCCCGGTTGCAAGCACCGCTTCTTGAACCGGCGGCTCGATATCGGCGCCTTCAAAAATTCGAAGTCCATCGATTTCGACCTCCAGGGCAATGCTGGAATTGTTGATGGCTGAACCATCTCCAGGTAAAGCGGCAAAATTCTGCGCATTTGCGCTCGGCCAAAGAACGCTCACGGAACCGTGATGTAAGCCATTGCTAAGCCGAAAAAGATCGACAGTCGTTCCCGCATTCACCACATGATGAGGAATACCCACTAACTTCATTAGGACCTTTGACGATTCTAGGATTGGCCGGTTTAGGTTTGTTAGCCAGACCGATCCAATTGTTCGTCCATGTATGGCTCCATCCAGGCCCTGAACGTGATCAGCGTGAAAGTGGGTTAGCACAAGAAGCGATATTGAATGAATATTAAGTTGTTGAAGGCAACTATCGATCAACGCGGGGTCGGGTCCCACATCAATGACAATCGCACGGTGCTCTCCTAGATTGATGAGCGAGGCATCGCCCTGTCCCACATTGCAATTCGCGTAAACCCAATTTTTCATTGGCCATGTCGCCCACGGTGTCCAGAGCATCAGCCCCAAAATTGTTACTGCTACGGTCACCACCCACCAACGTTTTGTCGCCAAGGCAAACGTGACTAACGAGATCAGAGCAATCGAGAAGATATTTGCAGAAACTGACAAGACCGGAAATTTCGAGAAGCACTTGGCAATAAACGCTATCCATTGGCTGCACGGGGAGGCGAGCACGAGTAAGAGATGGGAAAGGCTGGGCGCCAATGGCGCAATAAGTGCAGCAATTAATCCAAGTACGGTTATTGGCGCAACCACAGGGGCCACAATGAGATTGGCGGGAATGCTGACCAACGAATATTGACCAGAGATAACCAGGATGATCGGCGTACACGCCAAAGTTGCAGCCGCGGGAATTGCAATCGATTCTGCCAGTCGGCCGACGCCCGGTTCCCATGTGGATGTTAACTTTGGTGCCAGCAAGAGAATTCCAGCGGTTGCTGAGACCGAAAGTGCAAATCCGGGATCCTGAGATTGAAATGGATCGATCAAAATTAACGCTGAAATGGCTAGACCCAGTGCCGCTAAGGCAGATGTTCTTCGGCCCTGAATGCGCGCGCCCAAGAGAGCTGCAGTCATCACCGCCGCTCGTAAAACCGAAGGTGAAGGTCTTACTAAAAAGAGAAAACAGACCAAAAACACCGAAGTTGCCGCAATCCGTGCATTCATGGATTTCAACACAAATTGCAGAACCCAGAGGAGAAATGCGGCGACGATGGCAAAGTTTTCACCACTCACTGCAGTTAAATGAGTTAAGCCCACTCGTCTCATCGCAGATACAAATGTTTTTGATTGGCTGGATGTATCCCCCAAAATCATTCCCGGAATCAATGCGCCCGCATCGCCGGAGATTCGAGCCGCCTGCTCGCGAAAGGTAGTCCGAATCCGTGCCGTGACTTTCCACAGACCACTTGCCGAGCGCAATAACGTGCATCGATTCCGAGCACTAAACAGAGCAACAACTTTAGGATTCTTGGACGGTAAAAGTTTCCCCGTGCATTCAATTTCATCGCCAGGGACGAATGGAAGCGGATTGATGGAAGAAATAGTTAAAGGGGTTCTACTCTTAAATGCGTGAGTGGAGGCATAAGCGCTTTCGGTGCGCAGCGTGGAGAGGTAGCGCGGAGGAAAAGTGTGCGATCCAATAACGCGAGCCGGACTTTTCGTTACATCGCTTTGCACAATTCCAACTATCCTTACGCTCCCCTGAGTGCCCACTAAATCATGGAGCTCATTGTGCTGTAGCGAAAATATTCGAAGTGTGATCAGGCCTGCCCCAAGAAGCACAGCAAAACCCAACACTCTGAAATTCTTCTGGTCGGTAACAGAAAGAAAGACGAGCGGCAAAAGCAGAAAGAACTTCCACGGTTGAGCATGTGCGGCAATAAGTGCACCGATCCAGAGGGAGCCACCCATGATCAGCAGTCGATAATCGGCTCTGGTGGAAGTTAGAGAACCAAGAGAGATTTAATCTCCTCAAATTTAGAAGCGCCCATTCCTTTTACTTTGCGCAGATCAGCCAACAAAAGGAAGGCGCCATGTTGCTTGCGATAATCGACGATACGCGCAGCCATTACCGGCCCTATGCCCGGAAGTTGATCTAGTTGTGTTGCCGTTGCAGTGTTTAAGTGGATCGGAAAGTGAGAAGCAGTTGGAGCGCCTTTACTCTTTGATGCCGTGGGTCCGGGTGAGATGAGAGCGCCAACCAGAATTTGTTCTCCGTCAAAGAGAACTTCGGCCAGGTTGATATCGGAGAGATCGACGCCTATCTTGGCGCCACCTGCCGCGGAAATGGCATCGACTGCCCGCGATCCCGCAACCAATGTATAAACCCCGGGATGGCGGACCCTTCCGGCCACATCAACAACCACGGAAGGCCGAACGGAAGGAGATGGAATCGGTGTGGGTGATGCGGAGCCAAGCGGGTCAATGATCTTTTCTGATGAACTTTGTTGGGATGTCGCCAGTGGATGTCCATGCGCGAGCGAAATGTAGAAAAGACTGAGACCGATCGCTGCGATGGCGACCAGTACCAAACCTCGCCGTTGCTCTCGTGAGAGCGCGACCAGATCAGAAAAATTCACTCCACCAAGTTATTGATTTGACCTCACAGTAAAATCCGAACCGAACCTGGCTGTGAATTAAAGAACGATGTTGACGAGCTTTGGCGCCCTGACAATAACTTTCTTAATCTCTTGTCCAACGATCGCGGCAGCAATTTCGGGATTGGCGTAAGCCAACTTCTCTAACTCGGCATCGGAGATCTGTGGTGAAACATCGATGCGATCCTTGATCTTGCCATTTATCTGCAAAATGGCGACTACGGCATCGGATTCCAACAACGCGGGATCAATAGCCGGGAAGCCAGCAAGTGCGACTCCGGGTTGGTGTCCTAACTTCGCCCACATTTCCTCGGCGGTGTACGGCGCAACCAAGGAAAGCGTTAGGGCAATAACTTCGGCCGCTTCGCGGACAGCGGGATCGCCTGCACCACAGCCTGAATCAATGGCTTTGCGAGTGACATTAACGAGCTCCATGATTCGCGCAACGGCAACATTGAATCGGAAAGATTCCACCGCAAAACTGATGTCGTGCAGTGCTTTATGCGTAGCCTTTCGAAGTGTGACATCACCTGTGGTGACATCTACTCCTGGTTGGCTAGAAACATCGCCAGAGATTCGCCAAGCGCGATTAATAAATTTAACAGAGCCGCTGGGAGAAACATCGGCCCAATCGACGTCATCTTCTGGTGGTCCAGCAAAAACCAGCGAGAGTCGAACTGCATCAACGCCATGAGTGTCTAATTGCTCGGACAAGGTGACGAGATTTCCGCGGGATTTGCTCATGGCCGAACCATCCATCAAAACCATGCCCTGATTGAGCAGACGAGTAAAGGGTTCGGTGAAGTTGACTAAACCTATGTCGTACAGAACTTTGGTAAAGAATCGGGAATACAACAAATGCAAGATTGCATGCGTGACTCCACCAACATATTGATCTACTGGCAACCATTCGTTGACCAATTCGGGATCGAAGGCGCGTTCGGTATCAAAAGGATTGGTGTAGCGAAGGAAGTACCAAGACGAGTCGAAGAAGGTATCCATGGTGTCAGCATCGCGACGGGCAGACCCCGAGCAGGTAGGACAAGTGGTGTTAACCCAATTTTCAGCTGCCCCTAGCGGAGAAGAACCCTTGGGTTTCAGATCCAAACCGGCGGCATCTGGAAGCTCGACCGGCAATTGCTCGACCGGAACTGGAACTTCACCACATGTTGGGCAATGAATAATAGGAATAGGCGTTCCCCAAAAGCGCTGGCGCGAGATCAGCCAATCGCGGAGGCGATAATTCTTGGCCGCTTTACCCAAGCCTTTTTCCGCTAGCTCTTCAGTAATTTTCGCAATCGCATCAGCCTTGCCGAGGCCATTGAGAGAACCTGAGTTGACGAGGACTCCGTCTCCGCCAGTAGCAATTCCAGTTTCGGAAGGATCATCTTCGCCGGTATCTACGACCACAACGACTGGCAATTTCATGGCGCGGGCAAAATCAAGGTCGCGTTGATCGTGCGCTGGGACGGCCATAATCGCACCAGTTCCGTAGTCAGCAAGTACATAATCACTAGCCCAAATCGGAATCTGCGCACCGTTAACTGGGTTGATGGCATACCTCTGGAGGAATACGCCAGTCTTTGGGCGATCCGTCGCCAATCGATCAATATCGCTGGCGGCTTTTACGCTCTCGAGATACGCAATGAACTCGGGTTCGACGGCACCACCACTGGCAAGTTCGGCAGCAAGCGCGGAATCGGCAGCAACGACCATAAAGGTCGCACCGTAAAGAGTGTCAGGACGAGTGGTGTACACAGTGATCGGAAGATCGCGACCTTCGATTTCAAAGGTGACTTCGGCGCCAACCGAGCGTCCGATCCAGTTTCGTTGCATAGACATAACTTTCTCGGGCCATTTACCCTCGAGTTGATCCATATCATCGAGTAAACGATCGGCATAGTCAGTGATCTTGAGATACCACTGATTCAATTTCTTCTTGGTGACCGGAGTGTCACAACGTTCGCATAGTCCGGCAACAACCTGCTCATTTGCCAAAACTGTCTGATCTTTGGGGCACCAATTAACAGCAGAATCTTTGCGATAAGCCAGACCCTTTTTATAAAGCTCTAGAAATAGCCACTGATTCCATTTGTAATATTCAGGGTCGCTAGTGTGCAGAACTCGGTCCCAATCGAAGGAACAGGCGTAACGGCGCATCGATGATTTATGAATTGCAATATTTTCATAGGTCCACTTTCGTGGATCGGTACCGCGCTTGATCGCGGCATTTTCGGCAGGTAGACCAAAAGAATCCCAGCCGATGGGGTGCATAACGTTAAATCCTTTTTGAACCCAATAGCGAGCGATGACATCGCCCAGCGCGTAGGCCTCGGCATGGCCCATGTGCAGATCACCTGATGGGTAAGGAAACATATCCAATACATACTTCTTAGGACGCAAGTCATCGGCGCGCCCAGATCGGAAGGGTGCTAGGTCATCCCAAATGGGCAACCATTTAGCCTGCACTCCGTGAATGTCATAAGCCTCATGCATGGGGAGCATTCTCCCATCTCACGCCAGTGAGTTCTTCACTTACCTGCCACAGATGAGCCGCCAATGTTTGGTCGTACGCAGCCGATTTAGCCCGAGTGAGTTTCGGATTTCCGCGCATTTCGCCCAGACCATCAGGTCCGACAAAGGAGGCACCAACTAATCCGGGGAAGGTGGCCGCGCATAACGCGGGCAGGGCGCCTTTTTCTGCCGATTGCGCAAAGACGGCATTGCCTGCAGCCATCAACCGCTGTTGAATGAAACTTCCGCGCATTTCTGGACCGACCATTTGCAGATGGGTCGATGAGTACCCCGGATGAGCTGCGATCGGGATAAAACTCCAGCCGTGCATTAAGCGCAATCTTTCTAGGTGCGAAACGAAGAGCAGGTTTGCTAATTTGCTGGCGCCGTAAGAACCCCATGGCGAATAGCTACCAACGCCCAAACACTTTTCACGAATATCTTGAAGTGAACCATCATCGAAATTTCCAAGACGATGAGCCATGCTGGACATAACAATTAATCGATCGCCGATGTAGTGACGAATCAATCCCGCGAAAGCGAAATGACCTAAATGATTAGTACCCATTTGCAATTCAAAACCATCAACGGTGGCGGTCATCGGCGTAGCCATGACACCAGCATTTAAAATGACGACATCAAAATTGCTTTCAATTGAAGCGGCCGCACTACGAACAGAACTTAAATCTGCCAGATCCATAACGATGGCAGAACTGCGACCAATCTTGGCCACGGTACGTTCGGCTTTTTCTAACGTTCGCGCAGTGATGGTGACATCTGCCCCATGTCTAGCCAATTCGATCGCCGAAGCTAGACCAAGTCCGCTGGTACCACCAGTAATGAGGAATTTCTTGCCCGAGAGATCAGGGATATTGTCGGTGTTCCAGCCTGAGGGAATCGCATGTTGCACGGTTTTTCCCTTCCGATCTATACGTGGAGCTGAGGGGATTTGAACCCCTGACCCCCTGCATGCCATGCAGGTGCGCTACCAGCTGCGCCACAGCCCCGTTTTTGGTGAGGGTCAGACCCTACCGAAAGAATTGGGTCATTACCAAAGCGAGTTACAACTTGGGTGAATCTGGGTTTCCCAGAGCCTCATTGCCCAAGAAAAGCTCGGGTGAAGAGCCCGCATTGTGCTCTGTCAGGATCCACTTGTGATTGCGATCCATTTCGACAATCGACCAGGACGCATTGGAAAGACCGCCCAGGACACCCCATTGCTCGACGGGTAAATCCAACATTTTCCCCAAGAGGCAGCGGGCGGTTCCACCGTGGGTGACCAGCACCAACAGCCCATCAATCCCGGCTAATTCATCGTTAACCAAACTCATGGCGCGTTCGGCAACTTCGGTCCGGCGTTCGCCAGTTTCGCCGGCAGGTTCATCGCTACCTGAAAGCCAGCCTAGAAAGCGGGAACTATCTGCAGCCCGATTCTCGGTACCAGTCTTTCCTTCCCAATTCCCACCGTGGGTTTCCCGAATCCGGGCGTCGATATTTACGGGCAGGCCCAACAAATCTGAGAGTGCTTTGGCCGTTTGTCGGGCTCGAATTAAATCGCTAGAAATGATTTTGGCAGGAGACATACCGACCAAAATTTTTGCTGAATGGGCAACTTGATAGAGCCCCACCTCATTAAGAGGAATATCTGAATGGCCTTGAAAGCGATTTTCGACGTTCCAATCGGTTTGGCCGTGGCGCCAAATCAAAATTCTTGGTCGTAGATCTGAGCCCATCAAAAATTATTCCTCGACGGAGATGGTCAATGGAATGCGTGGGCAATCGTTCCAGAGACGATCGAGCATGTAGTAGCCGCGAAGTTCTAACGTTTGAATATGTACGACTAGATCGGAGTAATCCAAGAGGACCCAAGCCCCCGTGCCCTCCTTGCGGATGGGTTTTTCACCAACTTCAGCCAATTTCTTAAAAACTTCATCGGCTATTGCATCAACTTGTCGCTCATTTGCAGCGCTGGCGATCAGAAAAACTTCTGAAAGAACCATCTGCTCGGTCATATCAATAGCGACGATATCTGTGCCTAATTTGTCAGCCACTGCTTGCGCTGCAATCTGGGTGATCTTCTTAACTTGCTCACTTGCTGACATAAAGTCCTCGTTCTCGTACATAGGTTAGTACTGATTGTGAAACGAGATGCGATGCACCCGCTCCGGTGGAAAGTAATTGTCGAACTTCTGTAGCCGAAACATCTAGGGCATCGATTTCAATTTCGGCAAATTCTGATGTGAGATCGCCTGGTCTGCGGACGACCAAAATTGAAACCATTTTGAGTAAGTCTTTGCTCTTGTGCCATTGCTGAATTGATGCGGCTGCATCGCTTCCTAAAATCAAAGTGAAGTGATCGTCGGGAAAGAACGCTTTCAACTGTGCGATCGTGTCAAAAGTGTAAGTAGGGCCTTCGCGTCGAACTTCGATATCAGTAAGAGCAACTTTACTTTGAAGCTGATCCGACAAGTCATCTAAAGCCAAGGCACACATTTCAACTCGGTCGGCACCATTAGCCACTGGAGCGCTTTCGCGTAACCAGGGTTTACCCGTTGGAATTACCAGAATCTGATCAAAACGATCGGCAACTGCTTCGATGATATGAAGGTGTCCTAGGTGAATGGGGTCGAAAGTTCCGCCCAAGATCCCAACTTTGCGAATTCTTCGGTTTTCCTTGCTGCTATAGGAGATGGTTCAGTCCCGGTCTACGCGGAGAACCAAGAAGAGCAGCAATGACAAAACTGCAAAGGCGAAGATGCCAAAGAAGACAGGCGGGGCGGGCAGCTTGCGAGTGGCGCCCTCGGCCAAGACAACGAGTGATGAGTTCATGGGGGGAAGTTTAATGCCTAAAAAGAAAGATCTACTCCCCCGCTAATAATCGTTTAAAGCCAGCCTCGTCCAGGATCGGCACACCTAGCTCCTCGGCCTTCGCTAACTTCGATCCGGGGGCATCCCCAACAACTACGTAATCGGTCTTTTTGGATACTGAGGAGGCAGCTTTCCCGCCATGAGCGGCAATTACTTCGGCTACACCGTCGCGCGTAAAGTCGGTCAACGAGCCTGTGACTACCAAGGTTTTGCCCGCCAGCGTTTGCGGCAAAAGGTTTTCGACTTGGACTTCCACAAGGCAGACCCCAGCTTCATGCCATTTTTTCAGGATCGCTTGATGCCAAGCGATGGAATACCACTCAACAATGGAGTGAGCGATGATTTCACCGACACCATCCACCGCAGCAAGTTCAGTTTCATTGGCAGCAAAGATGGCATGAGTGGATCCAAAACTTTTTGCTAAAGCTTGGGCGGCAGTAGGGCCAACGTGGCGGATAGAGAGAGCCACCAGGATTCGCCACAGAGGTCGAGTCTTCGCAACTTCCAAAGCTGCGATGAGTTTGGTGGCATTGGCAGCCAACGTCCCATCTTTCTTCGTGAAGAAGGCAGACTTCGCCAAATCTGAGATTTGGACATTAAAAAGATCTGATTCATCGATGATCAATCGATCGGAAAGGAGCGCCGAGGCAGCTTCGAATCCCAGGACATCAATGTCGAGTGCAGCCCGTGAACCAATGTAGTAAATCCGCTCTTTTAGTTGCGCCGGGCAGGATTGCGCATTGGGACATCGAATATCAACGTCGCCTTCAGACATGGCGCGTAGCGTGGAACCGCACTCAGGACATGTGGTGGGCATAATGAATGCCTTTTCAGTTCCAGTCCGTCCCGAAACCACTGCGCCCAAAACTTCAGGAATAACATCTCCAGCCTTACGGATGACGACGAGATCGCCAATTAAAATTCCCTTTCGGACAACTTCTTCACCGTTATGCAAAGTTGCGTTAGTAACAGTAGAACCGGCGACTTTGACTGGCTCCATAAAGGCAAAGGGAGTGACTCGACCCGTGCGCCCGATACTTACTTTTATATCAAGTAATCGAGTGGTGACTTCTTCTGGTGGATACTTATACGCAATCGCCCACTTAGGGGCTCTTGAGGTAAAACCCAAGATCTCTTGCGCGGAAATTTCATTTACCTTGATAACGGTTCCGTCTATTTCATGTTCAACATCATGGCGGTGAAGTTGGTAATAAGTTATGAATTCCAAGACCTCAGCCCGGGTTGATACGACTCTGACTCGGTCGCTAGTCGGAAGTCCCCACTTTTTCAGTTGTTCATATGCAGCAGATTGGGAGGCGAAATGTATGCCGTTGGCTGCACCTATCCCATGAACCACCATGCTTAAAGGTCGAGAAGCACTCACTTTGGGATCTTTTTGACGCAACGAACCCGCCGCCGCGTTGCGTGGATTGGCGAAACGAACTTTGCCCTCTTCTTCCATCTGGTCATTAAAAAGATTAAAGGCTTCAATCGGAAAGAAAACCTCGCCGCGTACTTCGAGCTGGGCAGGGATATTTTTGCCCTTCAGCTCGTGAGGAATCACGCCAATGGTCTTCACATTTAACGTGACATCTTCGCCGGTGGTGCCATTGCCACGAGTTAGCGCTCGGACTAATTTTCCATTTTCATAAAGCAGATTAATCGCCAAGCCATCCACTTTTACTTCACAAAGCCAAGTATTTTTAACTTCCGCTTTTTCGATGCGATCGAACCAAATTTCGAGTTCGGATAGATCAAAAACATTGTCCAAGCTCATCATCTTGGCGATGTGATCATGCTGGGTGAATTCAGTAGAAAACCCACCACCTACTTGGTCAGAAGGGGAATCTTCAGCTTTGAAAAGAGGGTATTTTTCTTCAAGGGATTTGAGTTCGAGAATCAGTTGATCAAATTTAGCGTCGGAAATACTGGGACGATCTAATACATAATATTTAAATTGATGTTCGCGAATTTCTTCGGCAAGAAGCACCATTCGATGGCGAATATCTTGGTCGGCCATTGCCCTTACGCAGTTTCGCTCACTGTTGCAGAACCCACAACCCGATCGCCATCATAAATAACTAAGCCTTGACCTGCGGCCAATCCAAAGAGTTGCTCGTCTAGTTGCACCTTGATTTCAGAGCCGTCATGAACATAGGTGCATGCAAGCGGTTGACCATGCGCACGCACCTGCGCAAAGCCGCGATGGTGCGGACCAGCCGCTGGTGCCGGTCCGCACCAAATGGGGCGATCTCCAACAATTTTCGTGACGGCTAGTGCTTCATGTGCACCGACAACAACGGTGTTGGTCTTGGGTTCAATCTTTAATACATAACGAGGTATTCCACCAGCAGCGGGCACGGTGAGCCCCAATCCACGTCGCTGTCCCACGGTGTACGTGTAGGCGCCCTGATGCTCGCCCAAAACTTCACCAGACTCGTCCACAATGGGTCCACTTTCGCTGCCTAATCGATCTCGCAGCCAGCCGGCGTTATCTCCCGACGGCACAAAACAGATGTCATGGCTATCCGGCTTGTTAGCAACGTAAAGTCCCCGCGCTTTGGCTTCCTTACGGGTATCAGTCTTGACGATATCTCCCAGTGGAAAGTGGGCACCGGCGAGTTGTTCAGAATTGAGGACGGCTAAAACATACGACTGATCCTTCGCGGGATCGACAGCTCGATACATCAGGCGACCTTCTGGTGTTTCTTTCATTTGGGCGTAGTGACCAGTGACCACACCATCAAATCCCAGTGCTCGGGCGCGATCGAGCACAGCGGCAAACTTAATTTTTTCATTGCAACGCAGACATGGGTTTGGAGTTCGGCCGTTGGAGTATTCGGAGATGAAATTCTCCACGACTCCTTCGTGAAATTCTGAAGCCATATCCCAGATATAAAAAGGTATTCCAATAACGTCCGCGGCACGACGGGCATCGTGCGAATCTTCAATGGTGCAACATCCTCGAGCGCCGGATCGATATTTCTGCGGGTTGCTGGAGAGAGCCAAGTGGACGCCAACGACCTCATGACCCATTTCTGCAACTCGCGCCGCAGCGACTGCGGAATCGACTCCGCCACTCATGGCGGCAATAAGTTTCATAAAGTTTTACCCCCTGGCCAATGCTGCGCGGGCGCGATGAACGACCGATCCAATAACTTCACAGAGTTGATCTATTTCGGTCATGGTATTTGAAAAACTGAGTGAAAAACGTAGCGAAGAACGGGCATCGCGTTCGGTTATACCCATAGCGAGAAGAACGTGACTTGGTCTTGGTACGCCGGCGCTACACGCAGATCCGGTTGAACAATAAAAACCTTCAGCGTCGAGCAGGAGCAAAAGCCCATCGCTTTCAGTCCCAGGGAAGGTAATGTTGACGATCCCCGGCAACGAATGAATTTGATCGCCATTGACCGTAATATCGGGGAAAATTGTGGAGAGCGATTCAACTAAGTATTTCTTTAAGGATCGAATGTAGATCGCGCGTTCAGCCATCATGGAGGTGCTCTCTTGGGCCGCGGCTGCAAAGGAAACGATGGAAGGAGCATTAAGAGTTCCGCTGCGGATATCGCGCTCTTGTCCCCCGCCGTGCAAAATTGGAGTGAGGTCCAATCCGCGTCGAAGGATGAGAGCCGCAACACCTAGTGGTCCGCCGATTTTGTGGGCACTGATAGTTGCCGAAGTGACGCCAAGTTGAGAAAAAGAGAAATCAACTTTTCCAAAACTTTGTACGGCATCAGTATGAACTGGAATGTCGCCGGCAATCTCCACAACTTCGGAAATGGGCTGCAGCGTTCCAGTTTCATTGTTGGAATGCATCACAGCGATAACAGCGATTTCAGAGCCACGGCGTTGGACAAAATCTTTTAAGAAGACCAGATCTATGGCGCCGGCAGAAGTAACCGGGATGAAGACAAGTTCGGCGCCTTCATGTTCTTCCAACCACTCGGCGGGGTCCAAGATGGCATGGTGTTCGATTGCGGAGATGAGAACAATTCTTCGCGCCAGATCTTCGGCACGCGCTTTCCAGTAAAAACCTTTGAGGGCAAGATTGTTGGCTTCGGTGCCGGATCCAGTAAAAATTACTTCGCTGGGATTGGCATCTAATAAACCGGCGATCCGCTCGCGTGCTTCCTCAACATCCTTACGAATGAGTCGGCCAGGTGAGTGCAGACTGGAGGCATTGCCAATTTTGGCCATCTGTTCGACCAAAGCGCTGGTGGCCGGCGCCGAAAGCGGCGTTGTGGCAGCGTGATCGAAATAGGCGGGCATTGACCCAGTCTAAAGGTTTAGTCCGACTAAGCCTTTTTGAGTTGGATTTCGGCAGTGGCCTGTGGCAAGACGGCGAAGAGATCGCCCACTATGCCCAAATCGGCCAAGTCGAAGATGGGGGCATCGGGGTCTTTGTTAATAGCCACGATCACTTTGCTGGTCTGCATGCCGGCACGATGTTGAATTGCTCCAGAAATACCGCAGGCGACATAGAGCGATGGGCTGACGGTCTTGCCGGTCTGCCCTACCTGATGTGAGTGTGGATACCAACCGGCATCAGTTGCAGCCCGCGATGCACCAACGGCAGCACCCAAAACATCAGCCAGAGCCTCGACAGGTGCAAAATCACCGTTTGTCCCGCGGCCACCCGAAACAATGATGGAGGCTTCTGTTAACTCGGGACGTCCTCCGGAAATGGCCTCTGTTACCGAGACAACTTTGTCGCCCAAGCGACTGGCATCGAAATCAGATTCGACAACTTTAACCTCAGTGAGAGTTGGTGTCGTAGCCGAAGATTCAATTTCCACGGAATTGGAACGCAAGGTAATAATCGGAGTTCCGTGACCTACCTTCGAATGCACCGTTGTTGAGCCACCAAAAATAGATTGAGTAGCAACCAGCGCGGCATCGATATCGATCGCATCCGTAATAATTCCGGAGTTGGTGCGAACGGCTACCCGAGCTGCAATTTCTTTGCCACGAGCAGTCGAAGTGATCAGAAGCGCCGCCGGAGATCTATCAGTTACAAGTTGAGCGATTGCTTGCGCAGAAGCGCCGGCCGAATACTTGTCGAAATTAATTCCGGAGATTGAAATTATTTCTGAGATACCTAAGTCGGAAAGTTGAGTGGTGAGAACGGCAAGATCTCCGCCCAACACCAAAGCTGATACATCTCCTATGCGTCTTGCAAAAGTAGCTAGTTCACCAACTGGATGGGCAACCTTGCCGTGTGTATGGTCGACGAGAATAAATACTTGGCTCAAATCATTCTCTTCTCTGCTAAGAAATCGGCAAAGACTTTGCCACCATTGCCCTCATCAACAACTTTAATTCCAGCTGCTCTGGCGGCTCGTTCCTTTGCATCATTAACGGTGCTCCAGGCGGAGCCAATTCCAACACTCTGGGGATTAACTCCAAGATCTGAAAGTGATGGAGTCGCGATGGATTTCTTTTTCGAAGCCATAATTCCTTTGAAAGATGGATAGCGGGGTTCATTAATCTTTTCGATAACGCTCACGACCGCGGGAAGAGTGGCTTCCATATTTTCGATTCCGGCATCTGTCGTACGAGCAACCGATATTTTTGAGGTCGCCACATCAACTTCAAGTGATCCAGCAAAGGTCAATTGGGCGAGATTGAGACGTTCGGCCAACATCGCAGGAACAACACTCATGCGGGCGTCAGTAGATTCGGTGCCACAGAGAACGAGATCAAATTTCTCGCGCACAATGATTTTGGAAAGCACCAAAGAAGTGGCGAGCGCATCAGATCCAGCAAGGGCTGGGTCAGAAATCAGAATCGCATCATCGGCGCCCATCGACAACGCTTTGCGAATGGCTTCGGTGGCTCGATCTGGCCCCATAGAAATGATGGTGACCGTATGGCCGCTTCCTTCGCCAGCTTCGCCCGTCGGTGAGTGCTTTTCGACCAAGCGCAGCGCCTCTTCAACGGCGTACTCATCTAGGTCATTGAGAACGGCATCTACTCCGGCGCGATCCAGCAAGCCACCGGACATCTTCTTCTCTGCCCACGAATCTGGGACCTGCTTTACACAGACGGCGATCTTCATAATCTCTCCATGGTCGTTATGTTACTGGTGAGTAGAAAGATAAACCAACATTTTCAAGACGGGTATTAGACCATTTTGCCTCCCTGTAACAGAAGGCGATTAAGGTGTGTGCGTGAAACCCGCCGATCCACGTTATCTCGGGGCAACTCTGACCGAGGGCGGCGCTAATTTCGCATTATGGGCCGCCGCAGCTGACGCAGTCGAGGTCTGCCTCTTCACCGAGGTAAATGGCAAAACCATGGAGACGCGCTTTGCCCTTAGCCATAGGGATGGGCCGATTTTCCACGGGTATTTGGCTGGAGTTCGTGCTGGACAGAAATATGGCTTTCGAGTGTACGGACCATGGCGCCCGGAAGAAGGCTGGCGCTTTAACTCCCACAAGCTCCTCATCGATCCCTATGCCCATCTACTCGAAGGTGAGCTCACCTACGCTGCTGAAATTTATGGCCACCAAGCCGTGGATCATTCCGGAAAAGGCGATCTCTCCAAACGCAGCGACTCCGATAGCGCGGGATTAGTCCCGTATTCGGTGGTCACGGGTTATGGCCATTCCCATCCACATCGTCTCAACACGCCCTGGTCTAAGACTGTGATTTACGAAGCCCATGTTCGTGGGCTCACTGAATTCAATTCAGAAATTCCAGAGGAAGAACGCGGAACTTATAAGGCGCTCGGACATCACAGCACAATCGACTATTTAAAGAAGCTGGGTATTACGGCCCTTGAACTTCTGCCTATTCACCATTTTGTTACTGAGCCCGCGATTGCTGACCGTGGCCGAGATAATTTTTGGGGCTACAACGCGCTCGCCTTTAGCGCCCCTCACCGTAAGTACGCCGCGACGCAAGACCCAATCGCCGAACTTCGCGAGGCGGTATCGGCACTCCATAAAGCCGGAATTGAAGTCATTCTTGATGTGGTCTACAACCACACTGCCGAAGGTGGACATGGCGGCCCCACGCTCTCATTCCGCGGAATTGATAGCAAGACTTTCTATCGGCGTATTAAGGGCGATCTTTACGATGATGTCACGGGGTGCGGAAATACCGTTGATGCCAGGCGCCCCTTTGTAGTTCGAATGATTATTGATTCCTTGCACTGGTGGAGCGAAGTTATCGGAGTCGATGGTTTCCGTTTTGATCTAGCATCAGCGCTTTCTCGAAATGACTATGGAATAGACACTACGGGACCACTTTTTTCTGCCATTGCCAGCGATCCAATTCTGCGCGAGCGAAAATTAATCGCAGAGCCGTGGGACGTGGCTGGTTATGCGTTAGGCGATTTTCCTCACCCGTGGCGCGAATGGAACGATCACTATCGTGATTCGCTGCGACAGTTTTGGCTGGCAGACCCTGCCCGCGGATTCAGCGAAGGTGTCGGCGATTTAGCATCGCGCCTGAGCGGCTCTCACGACATCTTTTATTTCCGAGGCCCCACATCAAGTATCAATTTCATTACATCTCACGATGGTTTCACTCTCGCCGATCTCGTCAGTTATGAAAATAAACATAACGAACCAAATCAAGAATTTAACCGAGATGGCAGCGCATCTAATCGTTCCTGGAATTTAGGAGTAGAAGGACCAAGCAAAGATCCGCAAGTAAACGAATTACGTATCAGGCTGCAAAAGTCGATGTTGGCCTCATTGTTGCTCTCATCCGGTGTCCCCATGCTGACTATGGGAGATGAGGTAGGTAGATCTCAAAATGGTTCCAATAATGCTTACTCGCTACCGGCAAATGGAGATGTCCTCTCCCCTGCGGCATTTAATGGTGGTTGGGCTCTCAATTGGTCCCCCAATGAAGTTCAGAGCGATCTATTAGAAGCAACACGAAATCTCATTTCGATGCGACGAAATTACTTATCAGATGTCGTCCGCGAATTTTTTACCGGTCAAATGGACTTAGGAACTAGCCGTAAAGATCTGGCTTGGTTCCGACGCAATGGCGAAGAAATGACCGATGCCAATTGGCATCAAGGCGATCGCAGCTACCTCAGCATGTATGTCGAAGCATCGGCGAATCACGCCCTTCTTATTATTTTAAATGCCTCTACCCACGAAAATGATTTCACTTTGCCCATCGAAAAATGGGGCGCTTTGTACCGATCTATTTTTGACTCATCCGAAGAGATTGCAACTTTTGAGCCCCGAATTGCAAAACCATCGGATACAACGGTCCTTGCTCCGCACAGTGTGCAGATTTGGTTAGTTAATCGCACCTAATACTCGGCAGTAACCGATTTTCCGACCTAAACTCTTGGCGTGCTAGCAATCGTGGCGCCTGGACAAGGTTCACAAGTCCCAGGCTTTCTCCTTCCGTGGCTCGAGGACTCTCAAAGTTCTAGCTTTATTGACCACTGGTCTTCCATTATTGATCTCGATGTTCGAGCCCTGGGTTCGACTGCTGATGCCGATGAAATCCGAGAAACATCCAATGCTCAACCGCTTTTAGTTGCAGCTGGATTGATCGCCTTTGCTCGGCTGAGATCCGAATTTAATTTTGAAGTTTCGGCCTTTGCTGGCCACTCGGTTGGAGAAATTACTGCCCTTGGCTCCGCTGGCGTTTTGGATTTCGATTCGGCGATGAAATTGGTTCGCTTGCGTGGTTCTGAAATGTCCAAAGCCGCGATGGGGTCCAACACTTCCATGGCGGCAGTTCTTGGCGGCGAGCGCGATGTCGTTGTTGCTCATTTGGCCGCTTTAGATCTGACTGCCGCAAATGAAAATGGCGCTGGTCAAATAGTCGCAGCCGGGACAGCCGCCCAGCTTGCACTGTTATCGGAAAATCCTCCCGCCGGCTCCCGAGTTCGACCTCTGGCTGTCTCTGGCGCATTCCACACATCCGTTATGGCTCCTGCCGTGCCGGTTCTTCGCGATCTTGCCTCCCAACTCCACACATCAGATTCCACGGTTGCAGTACTTTCCAATAAAGATGGTGCATCTCTGAGCGATGGCCGCGAGCTGCTCGATCGCATTGTTGGCCAGATCGCCGGCCCCGTTCGCTGGGATCTCTGTATGCAACAACTTTCCGCGCTGGGAATTACTGGCGTTCTTGAACTACCCCCAGCCGGAACTCTGGTCGGATTGATCAAGCGCGCAGCCCCAGATATCGAAACCTTTGCCCTGAAATCCCCAGATGATCTCGCTAGCGCTCAGGAATTTATCGCACATCACGGAGGCAAATAATGGCTTTACATTTTGATACTTCGGTGCGCAATTCCCGCATTCTCTCGGTTGGCGCATATCGTCCCGCCCGAGTAGTTCCTAATTCCGAGATTGTTGACCGCATCGAATCTAGTGACGAGTGGATTCGTCAACGTACCGGTATCGAAACCAGGCACATTGCCTCTGCGGATGAATCTTTGATTGACATGGCCGAAGCGGCAGCAATTATTGCCTTGCGCCGAGCAGGCATCACTATGGATCAGGTTAGCGCCGTCATTTTCGCGACCATTACCTACCCTTATCAGGCGCCCTCCGCTGCCACCGAACTCATTGTGCGTTTGGGCAACCCTAAGGCTGCGGCTTTTGATATTTCTGCCGCGTGCGCAGGTTTTTGTTATGGCGTCGCCCTGGCCAATGATCTGGTCCGCGCCAAGACTTCAGATTACGTATTAGTTATTGGTGGCGAAAAACTTTCCGACTTCACCAATCCAGATGATCGTGCAACCGCATTCATCTTTGCTGATGGTGCTGGTGCAGTGGTGATTGGGCCATCTGATGAGCCACGAATCGGACCTACTATTTGGGGGGCTTCGGCGGAATCGCGCGATGCCATCTTGATGCAACCCTCATGGCTTGAGTACAAGGATTCAGATACTCGAGATTCTGCGACTTGGCCAGATATCGCCCAACAAGGTCAGACCGTCTTTCGCTGGGCAGTTTATGAGATGGCTCCAATTGGGTTGAAGGCAATTGCTGCTGCTGGACTCCAACCTGAAGATCTGGCGGCATTTATCCCCCATCAGGCCAATGAGCGCATTATTGACTCGCTCGCCCGATCCATGAAATTACCGGAGAGTGTCCAGATCGCCCGCGATATCCGGACGACCGGAAATACCTCTGCCGCGTCAGTACCCCTAGCTATGGATGCGTTGCTTTCCTCACAACCAGAACTCCACGGTAAGAATGCTCTCCTTATAGGCTTTGGCGCAGGGCTCGTGTATGCAGGACAAGTAGTTGAACTGCCACCACTTCCAGCAAAGTAAATTTACCCGCTAACGAAGATAAAAAATGAAACCGAAAAGAGGACGAAGAATATGGCACTAACAGTTGATGAAGTACTAGCAGGAATCAAGGAAATCGTTGTTGAAGTTGCTGGCATCTCTGCAGATGACATCGCAATGGACAAGAAGTTCACTGACGATCTAGATGTTGATTCACTCAGCATGGTCGAGGTTGTCGTCGCTGCAGAAGAGCGCTTTGGCGTCAAGATTCCTGATGAAGAAGTAACCAACATGGCAACAGTTGGAGACGCAGTCAACTTCATCGTTGGCGCTTCTAAGTAATTTAGGGCAATTCTCGTACCTTCGAAAGAGGAAACTTCACGATGAGTAGACGACGCGTAGTAGTAACGGGCCTAGGGGCAACAACTCCCCTGGGCGGAGATGTTCCTTCCACTTGGCAGGCACTCCTTGCAGGCACATCTGGAGTGCGCACACTTGAAGATGAGTGGGCTCACGACATGTCCGTAACTTTTGCCGCACGCGTCGCAGTTGAACCGAGTGAAGTTATGGAGCGCGTTGAAATGCGTCGCTTGGATCGCTCCGAGCAATTTGCACTCATTGCCTCACGAGAAGCTTGGAAAGACGCAGGATCCCCCGATGTCGATAAGACTCGCTTGGGCGTAGTAGTCGCATCGGGAATCGGCGGAGTTATTACATTGCTCGATCAATACGACATTTTGAAGACCAAAGGTGCCCGCTCGGTCAGCCCACATACCGTGCCGATGTTGATGCCCAATGGACCATCTGCAAACGTAGGCTTGGAATTGCAAGCCAAAGCAGGAGTTCACACTCCCGTCAGTGCTTGTGCCTCTGGCGCCGAAGCCGTTGGCTACGCACTCGAAATGATTCGCAATAATCGTGCCGACATAGTGGTCACTGGTGGCGTAGAAGCAGCAATTCACGCGCTTCCTATGGCTGGATTTGCTTCAATGAAAGCGCTCTCCACCCGCAATCATGATCCGGCAAAAGCCTCGCGCCCCTACGACAAGAACCGTGACGGTTT
>CANCSL010000018.1 GCA_947380835.1 Actinomycetota bacterium
TGGGTGGCGATGTCGATGGTGTCCGTTACTACGGTTCTCAAATAGTTCCGCCGGCTGATGTGCAGATTGCAGCAGAAATAGCAGCAATTCAAACCGTGCAGCCACGAGGGAGCAAGTGGACTGTTCTAGATGATGGAATCTTTGATGCATATGTAGCCCGAACCATAAAAATTTCAAAGAAATCATTTAGCAATAAAATTGTCTATAGCGCTATGCATGGCGTCGGAACCGAAACGGTCCAAGCGGTTTTCAAAGCTGCAGGTTACGCCGCACCAATTCTCGTAACCGAACAGTCTGCTCCAGATCCGGATTTTCCAACTGTGCAATTTCCAAACCCCGAAGAGCCAGGGGCTATCGACTTATCACTCAAGGTTGCTCGGGAAAATGGCGCGGACTTAGTCATCGCCAATGACCCAGACGCCGACCGTTGCGCAGCAGCTGCACTTGATCCGCAACTTGGCTGGCGAATGCTTCGCGGCGATGAAGTAGGTGCTTTATTGGGATATTTCATCGCAGAGGAATTACCCGAAACCACAATCGGAAAGTCCTTTGCCAATTCGATCGTTTCCTCCTCCATACTTTCCAAAATTGCAGCTGGTCACGGGATCGAGTTTCACGAAACACTTACCGGTTTTAAGTGGTTGGCGAAAATTCCTAACTTGGGATTTGGCTACGAAGAAGCGCTGGGCTATGCCGTCGATGCACTTTCGGTCAACGATAAAGATGGGGTATCAGCCGCGTTGATGTTGGCTCAATGCCAAGGCGTCCTTGCCGAGCGCGGACTGACGGTCTTGGAATACCTCGATGAAGTTTGGAACAAGTACGGTTTTCATCGCACTGAGCAAATATCAATTCGAGTAGAGGACTTGGCTCAAGTTGATGTCACTTTGGCGCGACTTCGAGCAACCAAACCAACAGCGATTGCTGGCTTTAAAGTAACGCTCTTTGAAGATTTACTAGATCCTTCAGGCGATTTGCCTCCCACTAATGGATTACGTATTTGGTTGGATAATGGGATTCGGATCATCATTCGGCCTAGCGGAACCGAGGCTAAATTGAAGTGCTATATCGAAGTAGTTCGTCCAGGAGGCGCTCCCGCTGACAAAGCTGAGGCTGAAGATATGGTTGTTGCCCTACGCTCCCAACTTTTGAAAGAACTCTCATGATCGTAGATGGCTCTGAAAGCTCGCTGAAAAGTTTCTTGTCGGGCCTGCCTGGCGTTGATCAAGTAGGTGCCGAGGCTCGTGCCGCCATGCTGGCCACGCGAAGCATCAAAACCACGAGTAAAAATTGGGCTATTGATACCGCTATTTCCATGGTTGACCTGACAACTTTGGAAGGTGCCGATACGCCCGGAAAGATCAAAGCTTTATGCAGCAAAGCCGTTCGCCCGGATCCGACAGATCCCAGCGTGCCCAGCGTTGGTGCTGTTTGCGTCTACAACGACATGGTCAATATTGCACGAACACATTTGGACTCCATTGGCGGGCAATATATTCCAGTTGCAGCAGTATCTACTGCCTTCCCTTCGGGACGGGCTTCCCTCGCAGTAAAGAAACAAGATACTCAGGATGCGCTTGATAACGGGGCCGGCGAAATCGATATGGTGATTGATCGTGGCGCTTTTCTTTCAGGTCATCTCGGTCAAGTCTTCGATGAAATTGTCATGATCAAAGAGCTGTGTGGTGAACGTGCACATCTCAAAGTGATTTTTGAAACCGGCGAACTCGTCACCTATGACAATGTGCGCAAAGCTTCTTACTTAGCCATGTTGGCCGGAGCCGACTTCATCAAAACCAGCACCGGCAAAATTTCGCCGGCGGCAACCGCACCAGTTGTATTAGTGATGCTGGAAGCCGTGAGGGACTATTTCGGTATGACCGGCAAGCGCATCGGTGTAAAACCTGCAGGCGGTATCCGCAATACTAAAGATGCCATCAAACAATTGGTTTTGGTCAATGAAACGGCCGGTCCAGAATGGCTCAACCCCGGGCTATTTCGAATCGGTGCCAGCGCACTTCTCAATGATCTCCTCATGCAAAGAATGAAGATGCGCGATGGTTATTACGCAAGTCCTACTTACGTCACGCTGGATTAATGGAAAGCAAAGAGATGACTAATTTCGAGTACGCACCAGCTTTAGAGTCCACAGCTATCTTGGATATCGCCTCGCAATATGGGCTCTTTATCAACGGTAAATTCGTCGATCCCAAAACGGCACAGTACTTTCCGACTATCAACCCGGCCAACGAACAACTGATTTCACAAGTGGCTTTCGCTGGTGAGACTGATGTTGATGATGCCGTCAAAGCAGCAAGAAATGCCTACGAGAAGAGCTGGTCCAAATTATCGGCAGCCGAACGTGGCAAATACCTCTTCCGCATTGCCCGAATTCTTCAAGAACGCGCCCGTGAATTTGCCGTCCTGGAGACGCTTGATAACGGCAAGCCCATCCGCGAATCACGCGATGTCGATGTTCCTCTCGCTGCCGCTCACTTTTTCTATCATGCCGGCTGGTCAGATAAATTGAAATATTCCGGACTCGGTAATGATCCAAAACCTCACGGAGTCGTCGGGCAGATCATTCCGTGGAATTTCCCGCTTTTAATGTTGGCCTGGAAAGTTGCACCTGCACTTGCCACCGGAAACACAGTGGTTCTTAAACCTGCCGAGACAACTCCGATGACGGCGCTGCTCTTCGCTGAAGTTTGCCAGCAAGCGGATTTGCCCGCAGGCGTTATCAATATCGTCACTGGTGATGGGTCAACCGGATCATTTCTCGTCAATCACCCTGATGTAGACAAGATCGCCTTCACCGGATCTACTGGGGTAGGTAAAGCCATCGCGCGCGCAGTATCTGGCACTAAGAAGAGCGTGACTCTCGAACTAGGTGGCAAGGCTGCCAATATCGTTTTCGAAGATGCGGCAATTGATGAAACCGTTGAAGGAATTGTTAACGGTATCTTCTTCAACCAAGGTCACGTGTGCTGCGCTGGTTCTCGCCTTTTGATACAAGAAAATATTCAAGACGAGGTTTTGGAAAAATTGAAGCGAAGGATGGCTTCGATTCGCGTCGGCGATCCACTGGATAAGAACACTGATCTAGGGGCCATCAACAGCGCCGAACAACTTTCAAGAATTACAGAATTGTCAGCCTCGGGCGATCTTGAAGGAGCCCACCGTTGGTCACCGCAGTGCGACCTTCCCGCTGCTGGATTTTGGTATCCCCCAACAATCTTTACTGGCGTGACTCAAGCACATCGAATTGCGCGAGAAGAAATTTTCGGGCCAGTACTTTCAGTCCTTACTTTTCGCACGCCACAAGAAGCGATCGAGAAGGCTAATAACACTCCTTATGGACTTTCCGCGGGCATCTGGAGCGAGAAAGGTTCGCGAATTCTTTGGGCGAGCCAGCAGCTACGCGCAGGTGTTATCTGGGCAAATACCTTTAACAAATTTGATCCGGCTAGCCCTTTTGGTGGCTACAAAGAATCCGGCTGGGGTCGCGAAGGCGGCCGACATGGCCTCTCTGCATATTTGAAGGGTGAAAAGTAAATGCGCGTTGACGTGAAGAAGACTTACAAGCTCTATATCGGCGGAGCTTTCCCCCGCTCTGAATCAGGCCGAGTCTATGAACTTAAAGATGCCAAGGGAGAATTTCTTGCCAACCCTTGTCAAGCCTCGCGCAAGGATTTTCGCGACGCAGTAGTTAGCGCACGAGGCGCCGTCACCGGTTGGAACAAAGCCACTGCCTACAACAGAGGCCAGATCCTCTATCGTGTTGCTGAAATTATGGAAGGTCGTACTTTTCAATTTGCCGAAGAGATTGTCGCTATGGAGGGCGTTAATTTCAAAGAAGCAAAGGCTCAAGTTGAAGCAGCGATTGATTGTTGGGTTTGGTACGCGGGCTGGTGCGACAAGATCGCATCGGTCAGCGGCTCCACTAACTCCGTTTCTGGTCCTTATTACAATTTCACCGTCCCTGAAAATCTTGGCGTGGTGACCGTTTTTGCTGATCAAAAGAGTTCGCTGCTTGGACTGGTGGCGGGTTTGGCTGCGGTTCTTGCAGGCGGCAATACCGCCATCGTTATTGCCAGCGAAAAGTATCCGCTCTCGGCCATCACGTTGAGTGAAGTTCTTGCCACCAGCGATGTTCCGGCAGGAGTGGTCAATATTTTGACTGGATACAGTGCTGAACTAGCTCCTTGGGTCGGGGCTCACATGGACGTCGATGGGATAGATGTCTCTGGTCTCTCCAAAAAAGCTGAGGAAGAAGTTCGACTTGCTGGTGCTGAAAACCTCAAGCGCATTCATCGGTTCAACCAGTTTCAATCCTTAGGAAGAATTCAGGCTTTCATGGAGAATAAAACTGTTTGGCACCCCATAGGGGTTTAGTTTTAGTTTTGTGAAACCGCGAGGTAACCCGGCTTTACGACATTTTCGATAATTGCCAAGCGCTCTTCAAACGGGATGAATGCACTCTTGAGTGCGTTGATGGTTACCCGCTGCAAATCCAACAGGGTCCAGTCGAAAGCCTTAACTACTTCATTCATTTCATGAGTCATTGAGGTGCGACTCATCAATCGATTATCAGTATTGATGGTGACGCGAAAGCGCAATTTTGCAAGCGCTCCAATGGGGTGAGTCCCGATTGAAGAAGCGGCTCCTGTTTGTAAATTGGATGAAGGGCACAACTCGAGAGGAATACGACGATCACGTACGTAGGAAGCCAAACGACCGAGTTTGGGAGTAGCACCTGAAAGATCAATATCTTCAATGATTCTGACGCCATGGCCCAGTCGCTCTGCACCGCACATTTGTATTGCTTGCCAGATGGAGGGTAATCCAAAAGCTTCACCAGCATGAATAGTGAAGTGGGCGTTTTCCTGACGTAAGTAATCAAAAGCATCCTGCTGTTTGGTTGGAGGAAAGCCATCCTCTGGTCCGGCAATATCAAAGCCAATGACGCCACGGTCACGGTATTCGACGACTTTCTCGGCAATGAGTTGGGCATGATCATTTTGGCGAAGCGCGCACAACAGCGACTCCACGCGAATGTTCATCCCTTCTTCGCGAGCGATAGCCATTCCTTGGCGATAACCTTCAGTGGTCGCTTCGATTACTTGATTGAGGTTAAGTCCTTCGCGAGTGAAGAGTTCGGGGGCTCCGCGGACTTCGGCATACACCACACCATCTCGAGCTAGATCGATCGCGCATTCACGTGCAACGCGAATAATGGATTCTTCCGTTTGCATAACCGCGATGGTGTGATCAAAAGTTTCCAGGTATCTGACCAATGAACCCGAATCGCAAGCCTCCTGAAACCAATTTCCTAATTCGATCGGATCATGAGTCGGAAGAGCCTTGTATCCGATGGATTCGGCGATTTCGATAATTGTTTCGGGGCGCAAGCCGCCGTCGAGGTGGTCATGAAGAAGCGCTTTAGGAACTTTTTTGATTTGATCCAGCGTCGGAATGGAATTCAATGACATTTCAACCTTCAATTCGATCGACGATAAGGGGAAGGCGTTCTACTTTCTCGCCTGTATTACTGATTCGAAGTGCACCGTCGAGTGCTTCAAGTGCGCGTTCGAATCGATCGGATTCATCCGTATGTAATGTAAATATTTTTTGTCCGGCCTTCACCATTTCACCGGGTTTGGCATGCATCTCAATTCCGGCACCAGCCTGAACTTTCTCACCTTGTCGAGATCTGCCAGCACCTAGCCGCCACGCAGCCACGCCAACCTTCATGGCATCCATTGCGATGAGTTCGCCATCCTGTTCCGCAACAACAACATGATTTTCGGTGGCGAGCGGAAGTGGAGCATCAGGATTTCCGCCTTGGGCAGAGATCATGCGGCGCCAATGGTCCATGGCTTGGCCATTTTTCAGGGCATCGACTGGATCCAGGGTGTTCTTCACGCCGGCTGCCTGCAGCATCTCGCGCGCCAAAATGACGGTGAGTTCGACAATATCGGCAGGTCCGCCGCCTGCCAGAACTTCGACAGATTCCCGAACTTCCAGGGCATTCCCTGCCGTAAGACCCAAGGGAACGTCCATGGCCGTGACCAGCGCCAAGGTCTTTACGCCTGCTCGGGTACCAAGTTCGACCATGGTGCGCGCTAGGGTGCGAGCGCGTTCTGGGTCGCTCATGAAGGCTCCTGAGCCCGTTTTAACGTCTAAAACCAGGGCACCCGTGCCCTCGGCAATCTTCTTGCTCATAATCGAGGAGGCGATTAAAGGTATTGCTTCAACCGTGGCTGTGACATCGCGCAGGGCATAGAGCTTCTTATCAGCCGGAGCCAAACCTGCCCCCGCAGCGCAAATAACAGCGCCGGTGTCCTGAAGGACTTTGAGCATTTCGGCGTTAGAGAGGCTGGCCCGCCAACCCGGGATGGATTCCAACTTGTCGAGGGTGCCACCAGTGTGACCCAATCCGCGGCCGGAGAGCTGTGGCACGGCTGCCCCGCAGGCGGCGACGAGTGGTGCGAGCGGAAGGGTGATCTTGTCCCCGACTCCACCAGTGGAATGTTTATCTACAGTTGGTCGATCCAAAGCTGACCACTCCATGCGCTCGCCACTATTGATCATGGCATCAGTCCATCTGGAGATTTCACGTGAATTCATGCCGTTGAGCAATATCGCCATAAGTAAGGCTGACATCTGTTCGTCGGCAACTACGCCGCGGGTATATGCATCAACAACCCAATCAATCTGATCATTTGTGAGTTCGTGCTTGTCGCGCTTGGCCGCAATAATTTCAACCGCTGCGAATAATTCAGCCACGTGGGTGAACTCCTAAATCTTCTGGACCAAAAGCCCAAGGTAAAAGTACGGACATTGGTGTGGGGCCATCTGGCGTCATAAAGAGCAGATCATTTCCGCCATGTTCAAAGAGCAATTGTCGGCAGCGTCCACAAGGAGAGAGGAAATTTCCCGCGGCATCAACGCACACTGCCGCAATCAATCTGCCGCCACCTGTTGACGTTAAGTGAGAAACCAAACCGCATTCAGCACATAGACCTAAGCCGTAGCTGGCATTTTCAACATTGCAACCCTCAACAATGCGACCATCGTCAACGAGCGCTGCGACTCCTACTGGAAACTTCGAATATGGTGCGTAGGCCTTCGCCATGATCGTTTTAGCTCGAACGTGGAGAAGTTCCCAATCAATCTCTTTCATTTAGATTCGCCGCGATGATAGGCAACACCGTCTGCAGCCGGCGCTCGAACTCGGCCGACAAAGCCAGTCACAGCAATAACTGTTGCTATATAAGGAGCCATCAACATAAATTCACTCGGGATCGGTGTGCCTGTTATCGAAAGTACCCCTTGTAAAT
This sequence comes from Actinomycetota bacterium, assembly GCA_947380835.1. GTDB lineage: Bacteria > Actinomycetota > Actinomycetes > Nanopelagicales > Nanopelagicaceae > CAIMZW01. Next base: position 7,344 of record CANCSL010000018.1, read on the forward strand.
TATCGGCAAATCCAAAGAGCAGGGCAGCAGCGACGGCCCCGAGTGGCGACCATCGGCCAAAGATCAGCGCTGCCAGCGCGATAAAGCCTTTACCTGCAGTCATCTCTTTTCCAAATGCGCCTACGGCGCCAACAGTGAAGTAAGCCCCACCGAGTCCGGCGACGAGCCCTGCGATGATGACATTTCTAAAACGCATAGCATTTACATTGATTCCGACGCTGTCGGCTGCGGTGGGATGTTCACCAATCGCGCGAGTACGAAGTCCCCATCGTGTCTTAAAGAGAGAAAGATGAATTATCGCAACGACGACATACATCAGATAAACGATGATGGTCTGGTTAAAGAAGATTGGTCCCAAAATTGGAATCTTCCAGAGGATCGGAATTCGAATCGGAGAGAGAATAGGACCGGAGTTCCAGGTGTTTTGATAAGGAATCAAAAGACGTTTGTACAAGAAGTCGGTAATACCGATGACCAAGACGTTGAGAACAAAGCCCAAAATCACTTGATCAATCGAGAACTTGATGGCAAAAGTGGCCAGCAAAAGTGAAATAAGCGCGCCAGCAAGTGGCGCAACCATTAGTCCATAGGTGGTGTTATGCGTCAAGCTCGCAACTACTCCGGATGCGAATGCGCCGGCTAAGAGTTGTCCTTCGATCGCGATATTGATGACGCCGGAACGTTCGCTGAGAACGCCTGCCATTGAACCAAAAATGAGCGGCACGGAAAGAAGTAAAGCGCCTTGCAGCAAACCAGTGAAAGGAATGAACTTTCCGCTGGCGGCCCAACAAAGAAATGACATCAGCAGTCCGGCACCTGTAATTGCACTCGCTAGGCGAATCGTCTTACGTCGTCGAAAATTCCAATAAGCCAAGCCAGAGCCAACTAGAGCAATCAGGCTAAAAATCAGCGAGCCATGTTTGGCGTTCACTACCCACTGATGGACCGCTATCCATTCTTGATCCAGCACGAATCCGAAGGTGACGGGTGCGGTGGACTTTGCCAAGAAGGCAAATTGCAGGAGCGAACCAAGAGAGAGAACAAACATGACGATAATTCCGCGGAAGCGGCGACGTTCAGCTGCAGATAAGTTTTCCATTTATCCGTTCCATCCTTTGGAAACTATTCCGCCTGTGACTTTCAAGCCTTTAAAACGGAAGATTGATCGGACCAGAGTTGGAGCTGCGATAAAGAGAACAACAAGGGCTTGAATAACCAAAACGATGTCGATCGGGGTTGAAGTGTTTGCTTGCATGGTGAGACCACCAGCTCGAAGCGCTCCGAAGAGTAAGGATGCAAATACTGTCCCGACTGGTTGAGCTCTACCGAGCAATGCAACTGTGATCGCATCAAAACCGAACGAACCCGCAGTTCCGGCGGTGAGCGAGTAATCGCTACCCAAAATGTGGACGGCACCACCGAGGCCGGCTAGCCCGCCGCAGATCACCATGGCAGATGTCATAACAAAAGGAACTGAAATACCAGCAGTTTTTGCCGCAGCGGTATTGGCACCAACGGCGCGGAATCTAAATCCCCATGTGCTTCGAGAGAGCAGCCACCAGACGAAGAAGGCTGCCGCTAGAGCGACAATGATGCCGGCGTTAACGCGCATGCTCTCGCCGGCCAAGTGTGGCAAACGCGCATTTTCATTAACTGCGGGGGCGATGGGATCTTTTCGACCTTTTTGCAAGAAGGCAGTTGTGCTGAGCAGCCACAGTAAGAAATAAGTCGCCACATAATTGAGCATGATGGTCACGATCACTTCATGAGCGCCGGTCCGAGCTTTTAATAGCCCCACCAACCCACCCCAAAGTCCCGCCAAAACTATTCCAGCCAACATCGCTGCAAGCACGTGAATGACGGGAGGTAAATTGAATTGGAAGCCGACATAAGAAGCGCCGATTGCTCCGAAAATAAACTGACCTTGGGCTCCAATGTTAAAGAGGCCAGCGCGAAAAGCTAAAGCTACGGAGAGACCGGTCAAGATAAGCGGTGCCGCAGAGACCATGGTTTCAGAGAGCGGATAGAACCCTTGGAGCAATCCATGTCCCCGCGCCAAATTGGGGTCGTAGACCGAACCTTGAAAAAGTGCCAGGTAGGCGTTGCCGGCGGAGGCAAGAGCTGCCTTCAAAGTTTTGATGGGAGACCCAGCATTGAGAACGACTGAATCTGAAAAGGCGATTAGTACACCGCCGAAAAAGAGGGCGAGCAAGAAGGCCAATGCCGGCAGGGCTATGGGTTGAAAGATGGATTTCTTGAATTTTTTCATGCGCTCTTTGAGTCTCCCGCCTTGTTATCAACCACACCAGCCATCAAGAGCCCGAGCTCCTCGCGCGTCACGGTGCTAGGAACTACAGCGAGAATTTCTCCGCGATACATAACGGCGATGCGATCGGCTAATGCCAGAACCTCATCCAATTCGGTACTAAAAAGCATGACTGCCCGGCCGGCATCGCGCTCAGCCAAAATCCGTTCGTGAACAAATTCAATCGATCCCACATCAAGACCACGAGTTGGCTGAGAAGCCACCAAAACCTTAACCGGACGAGAAAGTTCGCGGGCTAATACAACTTTTTGCTTGTTACCACCAGAAAGGGAGGAGACGGGATCTGAAACTGATTGAATGCGAATATCGAATTCAGCCACTCGCTTTTCAGCCTCGCTTGCCACAACTGATGGGAAGAGTGATACGCCTTTTGCAAATGGCGTAAGGTCATGAAGATCAAGAATTAAGTTCTCGGAGATCGAAAAGGAACTGATGAGGCCATCGAGTTCGCGGGACTCTGGCACGAATGCAATTCCGTGGTGGAGCGCCTGGCGAACTGATTCGCCAATAATCTCTTGCCCATCGATCGTGATGGAGCCTTCAATATGAGGTTCAAGGTTGACCATTGCGCGCGCAAGTTCGGATTGGCCGTTTCCTTGGACGCCGGCAATGGCTACGACCTCGCCCGCATGAATATCAAGATTTACGCTCTTGACGATGGCTCGACCAGTGTTGTCTTTAATAACCAGATTCTTAATCGACAGCAAAACATCCCCAATGGTGTGGGCGCCTTTATCTGGATTGAGTTGAACTGGGCGGCCCACCATCAGCGAAGCAAGCTCCTCTTGGCTATCTGAGGGACTGGCAGTTCCGACGACTTTGCCGCGACGAATAATGGTGATGCGATCTGCGGCTGCTTTTACTTCTCGAAGCTTGTGAGTGATAAAGATGATGGACGTGCCTTTTTCTTTGAGATTCTTCATGATGTTGAGAAGCTCGTCGGTCTCTTGCGGCGTGAGAACTGCGGTCGGTTCATCCAAAATCAAGACTTTTGCGTCGTAGATCAAAGCTCGAATAATTTCGACCCGCTGCTGAACTCCGACTGGAAGATTTTCAACAATGGCATCGGGGTCGACTTCAAAATTAAATTCATCAGAGACTCGCTTAATTGCAGCTTTTGCATCTGCCAAGTCCAAAATTCCGGGTCCCTTAATTTTTTCATGACCCAATACAATATTTTCGGCTACGGTGAAGACTGGCACCAACATGAAGTGCTGATGCACCATCCCGATCCCTGCCTCGAGCGCGTCGCTCGGTTGACTAATCTTTTTGGTCTGGCCATCTACCAAAATTTCACCTGAGTCGGCCGCAACTAATCCATAAACAATATTCATCAACGTGGATTTGCCGGCGCCGTTTTCGCCCAAGATGGCGTGAATTTCACCAGTTTCGACTTTGAGGTCAATCGAATCGTTTGCGACTAAAGCACCAAATTGTTTGGTAATACCGCGTAATTCCAGCGACACGATTTCCTCTCGTTACATCTCATAGATCAACTTCTCTATCCTAAACCCAATTTTGCAGAAATTGCGCCCATAAAAAAACTGCGGGAGCCGATTATGGCCCCCGCAGTTTTAAAGTACTAAGTAGTGCTTTTTACTTTGTGACGTCGATGGTGCCTGCGCTGATGGCAGTACCAAGTGCACGAACTTCACGCTGTAGAACTGCATTTACCTTGGTAGCCAATGAGTGGTAACCGGCAAGACCAGTTCCCTTGTTAGCCAAAGTTCCGAGGTAAGTGGTGTTCTTGTACTTGCCCTTTGCAGCATCAGTGATGACAGAAGTTACAGAGATTCCGACACCCTTGGTAACAGAGGTCAAAAGAACTGACTTGTACTGAGGTGCTTGTACGTAACCATCTGAGTCAACCCAGATAACGACTGACTTGTGAGAAGCCATTGAGTTACCTGCAGTTGCTCCACCAAGTCCACCAGCAACAGGGAAGATTACATCTGCACCTTGTTGTTCAAAGTTCTTGGAGATCTGAAGAGCCTTTGCTTGATCGGAGAAGCCACCAACGAAGGTACCGTCTTGCTTTGTGGTATCCCAGCCGAGAACTTCAACTTTCTTGCCCTTGACCTTGTTGTAGTAAGCAACACCGCGTGCATAGCCATCCATGAAGATGCTTACAGGTGGGATGTTGAGTCCGCCGTAGGTTGCAACTTTGCCGGTCTTAGAGAAACCAGCAGCAAGGTAACCAGCTTGGAAAGCAGATTGGTTAGTTGCGAAGGTAAGTCCCTTGAGGTTTGCAAGTGCAGTTCCTGGGTACTGATCGCCCTTGGCGCCGTGGTCCATACCGTCTTGATCGACGATTGCGAACTTGGTGCCTGGGTTAGCCTTAGCGGCATCAACAATTGCGCCGTTGATCAAGAATCCAACGCCAACAATGATTGCGCACTTCTGGTCAACAAGCTTCTTAATGTTTGGTGCGTAGTCAGCATCGCTGGTTGCAGCCAAGTATGAAACATCTGCAACGCTCTTTGCTGCTTGTGCGCCAGCCCATGCTGATGCGTTGAATGACTTGTCATCAACACCACCAGTATCTAGAGCAAGGCAAGCCTTGATTTTTGTGGCGGCCATCGAAGTTGGTGCAATAGCCACAGATGTGACCATGGTTGCAGCAGCTACGAGGGTGATGACTTTGAATGTCTTCTTCAAGATTCCTCCCGAGGGTCCCCATCGAAATGTGGGGGTTGTTGTAGTGGGTACTTTATAGGGATTTTGCCGAAACGCATTATCCACGGCCACCTCTAAAGGTTCGGAATAGCTCGAAAAATGAGTATTAACTCTCAGGAATCCTAAACTCTCAACCTTGACTCTAAAGTTTTGTGAGAGGTAACCGATTATGCGACTATTTTTAACTTTCCAGAAATAATCGAACTCTTCGCTAATTTCAACTTTGCCGAAATGGCAGGGGCGCTCGTCGCCAATGTCAGATCAATTGCCCCGTCAACAATGGAATACACGTGGCCGTAAACACCAAGTTTTTCATCAACCACATCAGAAAGAGTTTCCCCGGCAAATGTTGTGGCCACGAGGTTGACCATCGCCACGGAAACCTTGTCCGTGACTGTTCCTAACAGCACCTTTTTCGCCGAGATAGATGACAAGACGTATTGGTCAGGCAAATGACCAATTATTTGGATTTTCTTTGAACTGCCATTGATCTTAGTAATGGCAGTGATTACTTCGGCGGAAGTACTCCACGTCGAATAAACGACATCAACTTTGCTGGCGCTGAGTGCAACCACATCTTTGGCCGGGGCTGCGACTGGGCTGCGAGTAAAAACTCGGATTGCAGGCTTGCCAAATGTGGCACCAGATGTGAAATTTTTGGAAAGCGAAAGCGAGGCGGGGTCGTTGCCATTAGTTAATATGCCAATTTTGCCTGACTTTGATAACAGACTTGCTGCCACACCCGCTAAGAAAGCGCCCTCATTATCGTTAAATGAGACCGAAGATACATTAATAATCGGAACAGTCTCATTAAAAAAGATCGCAAATTGAGCATTGGGGAAATTCGGGGCGACAATTTCAAGTGCTCTGGCGAATGTGGGTCCCACCGCAATGATTAATCCATAACCGGCCTTGGCTAAAAATTGCAGACGATTTTCACGATCTGTCTCTGTGCCATCGGTAACAATTTCTCGAATGTCTAAGTTAGAAAGTCCAAACTTCTTCTTTACCGCGTCCACACCGGATCCAAGAGCATCATTTATCGAACCATCACCACGTCCACCATTGTCATATATGACCGCGATACGTGGGCGGAGCGCAGCGTTTACAGGGGAAGCGAAACTTCCAAAAAGAAGAGCAAAAGCAACCAGCCCCGCAACAAACAGGGATGATCTACCCGCGCGCAATAAGTCCGAGCGCTTCATAAGTCGCAGCTATCGTCTTGTCGGCAACCGCTGATGCTTTTTCTGCACCTAACTTCAAGACCGAACTGAGATATGTCGTATCGGTCAGAAGTTCTTGAACGGTGTCGCGAACCGGGCGGAAGTATTCGACAACGATTTCAGCGACCGCCCCCTTGAAGTCGCCATAACCCTTGCCCGCAAATTCATTCTCGAGCTCGCTAATAGATTTTCCAGAGAGAGCGCTATGGATCGTGAGCAGGTTTGAGATTCCGGCTTTGTTCTTCTCATCGAAGATAACTTCGCGACCGGTATCGGTAACCGCAGACTTAATCTTCTTGGCATTTACCTCTGGTGCATCGAGGAGTTCGATGACGCCGGCAGGTGAAGAACTGGACTTGCTCATCTTTGAAGTTGGGTCGGCCAGGTCGTAGATCTTGGCCCCTTCTTTCATAATGTAAGGCTCTGGAACGATAAAAGTCTTTCCGTATTTGCTATTGAACCGGCCAGCCAAATCGCGAGTGAGTTCAACATGTTGACGTTGATCTTCGCCAACGGGGACATAATCGGATTGATATAACAAAATATCGGCAGCCATCAACATCGGGTAAGTAAAGAGGCCCACCACAGTTCGGTCGGCACCATTTTTCGAAGATTTGTCTTTAAATTGAGTCATCCGACTGGCCTCTCCAAAGCCGGTCATACATTCCATAATCCAACCCAATTGATTGTGGGCGGCAACGTGGGATTGCACAAAGAGAGTACAACGCTCCGGGTCTAGCCCTAGGGCGAGTAACTGAGCAATAGATGTCAGAGTGCGCTTGCGCAATAACGTGGGATCGGAATCCACTGTCAATGAGTGCAGATCGACGACGCAATAAAAAGCGTCATTTTCATCCTGCATGGAGACCCAATTCTTTACAGCACCCAGGTAATTACCTAACTGAAAGGAATCGCCCGTCGGTTGAATTCCCGATAGAACGCGCTTTGGTGAATTAGTCATGTGCCTCATCTTTCCATACGGCGGGCTCGCTCTGAGAGATCAATATCTGCCCGGCTCTCTTGCCTTCCATGGTCAAAATCGTCAGCCTTAAGTTACCCACGTTAATGACATCATGAATTACTGGGAGTCGACCCAGAGAGTGCATAACAAATCCACCGACAGTTTCGTAGGGGCCTTCAGGGATGACCATGTTGGTCTCATCCCGCAAATCTTCCAACGAAATCAACCCGTCGATTTCAAAATCTCCGGTACGCGCCTGTGGTGTTACTTCTTCGTTATCGACATCGTATTCATCTTGAATATCGCCAATTAGTCGCTCGACCAAATCTTCCAATGTGATGATGCCATCGGTGCCGCCGTACTCATCTAAGACGATAGCGATGTGATGTCGCTTGGCCCGCATTTCGGTTAGCGCTGGGAGTACACCTTTGGTCCCCGGTAAAAAGAGCACCGGCCGAATGAGATCCATGATCGTTGCTTGCGGGGAAATCTTGCCAACCTGGCTATTGAGCAGATCCCGTACGTGAAGGAATCCAATGACTTCGTCGCTGCTGCCTCGGACTACGGGATATCTGGAGTGCGATTTCTCCACCGCAACTCGAATCGCATCCGAGATCGTCAAGCTCGCATCTAAGAAATCCACCTCGGTACGAGGCACCATGATTTCGTGCAGGGCAAGTTCGCTGGCGTTGAAAACTTCTTCCACGATGTCGCGCTCTTCATCCGATAGCGCAGCGTGCCCGGTCACAAGATCTACTAGTTCGGCTTCAGAAATTTCACTGCGAGATTGTTTGCCATCCAATCCGAAGATCTTTACAACCGCGTCAGTAGATTTAGAGAGCAGCCAGATGACTGGCCGAAAAATCACGGCTAGTCGATCAATCGTGGGAGCCGCGGCAAGAGCGATCTCTTCGGTGCGAGCTAATGCCAATCGCTTTGGCACGAGTTCGCCGAAAATAAGGGAGACATATGCAATGACGATGGTGAGGCCGACGAGGGAGAGAGTGCTACTCAAATTTTCCGACAAACCCAGATCGACCAACCGGGGTATGACGTAATGGCCCAGTCGCTCGGAACCAAGGGCCGCCGAAAGAAAGCCACAGAAAGTCACCCCCACCTGGGCTGCAGCCAAAAAGCGATTGGGATTTTGGGCGAGTAGGGCTACGCGAGCGCCTCTGGCACCTTTGCCTTCAATCTGCCGAACCTGAGAGTCACGCAGGGAAATCAGGGCAATTTCGGCCGCCACAAAGAGCCCAGCCAAGGCGATGAAACCCAAGACCAGGGCGATATCGCGAAACAATCCCATGGGCTTAAGGGTAACGAAATAAGCGTGGGGGTATCGCCAGCAGACTTTCTCCTCTAATCTAAGCCCACGCTCACACGAGCAGTTTTACCTTCATCCAACGGACCGTCGGGCACGTACCTGCCCGGAGAAGGAGTCATTTCAACATGGCCTCAGTCGTATTCGACAAAGCATCTCGAATCTATCCCGGCACAACTAAGCCGGCCGTAGATAAATTAGATCTCACCGTCAACGATGGCGAATTCCTCGTCCTCGTCGGACCTTCAGGCTGCGGAAAGTCAACATCACTTCGCATGCTGGCTGGTCTAGAAGAGATCGATACTGGTTCCATCCGCATCGGCGATCGTGACGTCACCAACGTTGCCCCAAAAGATCGCGACATTGCGATGGTTTTCCAGTCTTACGCTCTCTACCCACATATGTCGGTCGCAGAGAACATGGGCTTTGCCCTAAAAATTGCTGGCGTCGCTAAAGAAGAGCGCGATCGTCGCGTTCTCGAAGCCGCCAAGCTGCTCGATCTCGAGCCATATCTAGATCGCAAGCCAAAGGCACTTTCTGGTGGACAACGCCAGCGCGTTGCTATGGGTCGGGCCATTGTTCGCGAACCTCAGGTCTTCCTTATGGACGAGCCACTCTCCAACTTGGATGCCAAACTTCGCGTAGCGACTCGTACCCAAATCGCAGCTCTCCAACGTCGCCTCGGAATCACCACGGTTTATGTAACCCACGATCAGGTCGAAGCTATGACAATGGGCGATCGCGTAGCAGTTTTGAAGGATGGCTTGCTTCAGCAAGTTGATACTCCTCGCAACTTGTACGACCACCCAGTCAATGCATTCGTAGCCGGCTTCATTGGCTCACCAGCCATGAACTTGCTTAATGCACCTGTCGTCGGTGGCAAGGCAATGCTCGGTGATTTCCCTGTAGACGTTCCTGCCGGAGTCGGCTCAAACGTAACTGTCGGTATTCGCCCAGAAGGATTCACACCATCATCAACTGGCTTCCATGTACTGGTTGAAGTTGTTGAAGAACTTGGCGCAGATGCATTCGTCTACGGCAAGCCAGTCGACACCAATGTGAAGTTTGCAAATGCTGGCGATGAAGGCGCACAAGTAATTGTTCGTTGGGATCCAAAGAATCCACCAAAGCCAGGCTCAACCATCACCGTTGGCGCGATTCCTACCGCAATCCACCTCTTCGACGCTGAAACTGGTCTTCGCATCGGAAAGTAAATATCTTCAATAAAAACCCCCGGCCACTTGGTCGGGGGTTTTTTATTGCAACAACTACTTTAACTTTGCCTGCAGATTCTCATCGATCGCTGCCAAGAAATCTTGGGTATTAAGCCATGGAGCATCCTTAGAGATAAGCAGTGCCAAATCCTTAGTCATCTTGCCCGATTCAACGGTTTCGATGCAGACATCTTCCAGATTTTTTGCAAAGGCGGCAAGCTCTGGATTGTTATCCAACTTTGCACGGTGAGAAAGACCTTGAGTCCACGCGAAGATAGATGCAATCGGGTTAGTCGAAGTTGGCTTTCCCTTCTGGTGGTCACGGTAGTGACGAGTCACTGTTCCGTGTGCCGCTTCAGATTCGACAGTCTTTCCATCTGGGGTCATGAGGACTGAAGTCATCAATCCAAGTGAGCCATAACCTTGTGCGACGGTGTCAGATTGAACGTCTCCGTCGTAGTTCTTACATGCCCATACATATCCACCAGGCATGCGAAGTGACATCGCAACCATGTCGTCGATCAAACGGTGCTCGTACCAAATGCCAAGAGCTTCAAATTGATCCTTGAACTCTGCTTGGTAGATCTCCTCAAAGATATCTTTGAACCGGCCATCGTAGGCTTTCAAGATGGTGTTCTTTGTAGAGAGGTAAACCGGAAACTTACGAACGATGCCATAAGTCAGTGATGCACGAGCGAAGTCCCGAATTGAATCATCGAGGTTGTACATGGCCATAGTCACGCCAGAGCCTGGGAAGTTGAATACTTCGTGCTCAATCTTTTCGCCACCATCTTCAGGAACGAAAGTAATGGTGAGCTTGCCCTTGCCAGGAATTCGGAAATCGGTGGCGCGGTATTGATCACCGAAAGCATGACGACCAATAACGATGGGCTTGGTCCAGTGAGGGACCAATCGCGGAACGTTGCTGATGATGATGGGCTCACGGAAAATAACGCCGCCTAAGATATTTCGGACAGTGCCATTGGGCGACTTCCACATCTTCTTGAGGCCGAATTCCTCGACTCGGGCTTCATCTGGAGTGATGGTCGCACACTTAACGCCTACGCCATGTTTCAAGATGGCATGAGCTGAGTCAATGGTGACCTGATCATCAGTGGCATCGCGATTTTCGATACTGAGGTCGTAGTACTCAAGATTTACATCTAGGTAAGGCAGAATCAATTTATCCTTAATGAATTGCCAGATGATGCGAGTCATCTCGTCGCCGTCGAGTTCGACGACTGTGCCTTCAACCTTAATCTTTGACATCTATTTTCCTTTTCTCTTACAGATCTTTAACATCGGATTGTTTTGCACGAACTGCTTCAGCAGCAACTTTGAGTGCTTCGAGTTCAGATGCCGTGAGATTTCCTTCAACAACCTTGCGGATTCCGGTGCGGCCGATTTCAGCTTCGACGCCGAGGTAGACGCCAGAAATTCCGTATTCGCCGTCGACCCATGCGCAGACGGGCATAACAGCGCCTGAATCTTCGATAACTGCTTTCGCCATACGAGCAGCTGCGGCAGATGGTGCGTAATAAGCAGAACCAGTTTTGAGTAGGGCCACAACTTCAGCGCCACCATTTCGGGTGCGATCTACTAATTCGGAAATATCGGCCTCGCTGAGGAAGTTGGTCAAAGGTTGGCCATTGACAGTGCAGCGGCTAGGCACTGGCACCATCGTGTCGCCATGAGAGCCAAGAGTTAATGTTTTAACGGATCCAACTTCAACTGCCAATTTTTCGGCGACAAAATGTGTGAAGCGAGCGGTATCTAACATTCCGGCTTGTCCCATAACGCGGTTGTAAGGAAAAGCGGTGGCAATTTGAGTAAGAGCAGTCATTTCGTCCAACGGATTGGAGACGACGATGATCACCGCATTAGGTGAATGCTTTGCGATATTTTCGGCAACTCCACGAACGATTCCGGCATTGACGCCGATGAGATCCATTCGGCTCATGCCTGGCTTGCGCGGCAATCCTGCAGTAATAACGACAACATCGGAGTTTGCTGTGGCTTCATAGCCGCCGCCCTCAGCAGTGGTGGTTGCACCAATAACTTTAGTTTCGAAGCCTTCGATGGAACGGGATTGGTTCATATCCAGCGCTAAACCCTCAGGCTTGCCTTCAACAATGTCAGTAAGAACCACAGTCTCGAAAATGTCATACTCGGCTAAACGAAGCGCCGTAGTTGAGCCATAGAATCCTGAACCGATTACGGTTACTTTGCCTGATCTTTTCATTTTTCCCCTTCGATCACTGTTGAATATTACTTGGCGTGCGGCAGGGTAAGTGCCACGGCAAAGAGCACCAGACACATCCCCAATGGAATGATGAGTTCAATGCGGCGCCTTGGTTTGGCGCTCAAAAAATTGAGGGTCACATACGTTGCAGTACCTATAACCAATGAAATCGCCCCTGTTCGTACCGAACCCAAAATACCTAGCGCGGTTCCAGTAACTATAAGGAAAAGGGCTGCAAATTTCATCGGTTCGCTTGTGCCATCTCCACCACATTTGTGAGCAACATGGCCCGCGTCATCGGACCAACCCCGCCCGGCATTGGCGCTATAAATGAGGCAATTTCTGCGACGCCTGGATGAACATCACCAAGCAAGCCGGCTTCCGTTCGGGTAATTCCGACATCGAGGACAACGGCACCAGCCTTGATCATCTCGGCCGTTAAGAAGTGCGCCTTTCCAATGGCGGCAACAATGATGTCCGCTCGCTTTGTGTGTTGAAGCACATCACGCGTACCGGTGTGAGTCATCGTCACTGTGGCGTCGTCGCCTTTGCGAGAAAGCAGAAGTCCCAATGGTCGACCTACGGTAAGTCCGCGACCCATAACGACGACTTCGGCACCTCGAGTGGAAATTCCGTAACGATGCAAGAGTTCGACGATTCCGCGTGGAGTACAAGGAAGCGGTGCCTTTTCCCCGATTACTAGTTTGCCTAAATTCAAGGGATGCAACCCATCGGCATCCTTGGATGGGTCAATGCTTTCTAAAACTTTATTGGCTGAAATTCCTTGAGGTACTGGCAACTGAACTATATAGCCAGTGCATTCTGGACTGTTGTTGAGATCAGCGATTGCAGCTAGAACATCAGCCTCCGAAGCGGTCGCTGGTAAGTCGACTCGTATAGAAGTAATGCCAACCTCGGCACAATCACGATGCTTGCCGGAAACATAAGAGTGAGATCCGGGATCATCGCCTACTAAAACGGTTCCGAGTCCAGGCTTGCGATCCATCTGCGAGACGAGCACCTTTAATTCCGATTTAATTTGGCGGGCAGTAGCTTTGCCATCCAGAATCTGTGCGCTCACGTGGCTCATCCTAACTCTTCTTTTCGGGTCAAAATCTGGGGCAAAGGCGGCTATGCGTGCGAGAAGTGCCGCACTCCCGTGAAGAACATCGGGACATTGGCCGCAACTGCCGCCGCTATGACTTCTTCGTCGCGAACACTTCCACCGGGTTGAACCACAGCTGAAACTCCAGCATCCAATAAAATCTGCAGACCGTCGGCAAAAGGGAAAAAGGCATCGCTAGCCGCGACACTTCCAGCCGCTCGATCACCAGCACGAGAGACAGCTAGGCGAGCAGAATCAACCCGATTGACCTGGCCCATTCCGACCCCTACTGAAGATCCGGATTTGGCCAGGAGAATTGCATTGCTCTTAACAGCGCGAACACTGCGCCAGGCAAATTCCAAATCTTGTAATACTTCATCAGAGACAGGAGCGCCGGATACTTGCTTCCAACCCGAAGCTACATCCCCTGGAACGTTTACCAGATCGGTTTCTTGAATCAACATACCGCCCGAGATGGGTCGCAATTCGACGCTTGGAACCTGATACCCAGTCACTTCCAGGATTCTGATCGAAGGTTTGCGAGAAAGTATTTCTAGAGCTTCGCTCTCATATCCTGGAGCAAGCACAACTTCGGTAAATATCTCGGCGAGCTTCTCGGCCATCTTTTTAGTGAGCATACGATTTGCTGCGACGACTCCACCAAAGGCAGATACCGGATCGCAAGCATGCGCATTGGCATGTGCCATTTCGATCGAATCGGCAATAGCAATTCCACAAGGATTGGCATGTTTGATGATTGCTACACACGGCTGGGCATGATCGTAAGCGGCACGTAAGGCAGCGTCGCCATCAGTGTAATTATTGAAAGACATCTCTTTTCCGTGCAGTTGACGTGCATTAGCGATGCCCACCGACGTATTAACCGAGCTAGCGTAAAGCGCTGCGCTCTGATGTGGATTTTCGCCGTAACGTAAATCTGCGCTCTTGCTCCACACCTCTGCCCGCCACTCTGATGAAGTTTCGGTTTGTTCTCCGAGCCACGTCGCGATGGTCGCGTCATATTGAGCAGTGGTTCGATACGTTGCCATTGCTAGACGTAGGCGCTGATCGTGAGTGAAGCCGCCATTTTCCAGCGCCGTCATTAATAGCGGGTATTGAGATGGGTCAGAAATAACCGCTACAGATTTATGGTTCTTGGCCGACCCGCGAAGCATGCTCGGTCCACCAATATCAATTTGTTCAATGCATTCTTCAAAGCTGGCACCGGATGCAAGGGTTTGTGCGAACGGATAAAGATTAATTACCACAAGATCGAAGGTCGCAATCCCTTGTTCGGCTAACTGCTCTAGATGGGATGGGTCAGATTGATCAGCGAGTAAACCACCATGAATTCGCGGATGAAGTGTCTTCACTCTTCCGCCCAACATTTCGGGAAAACCGGTGTATTCCTCTACCGGAATCACGGGAATGCCCGCCGCTTGAAGAGTCTTAGCAGTGGAACCGGTGGAGAGAATTTCTACGCCAGATCGGTGCAATGCGGCGCCGATTTCTACCAAACCTACTTTGTTGTAGACGCTAACAAGTGCACGGCGAATCGCCTTTTTTTCAGTCATTTCTCTCCT
>CANCSL010000019.1 GCA_947380835.1 Actinomycetota bacterium
AGTAGCAGAATTGTAGAAACTACTTTGGCTTTTGTTCCGAGGGCTGTGGTGCGCAGAGTTCCGTACTCCACCAACTTCGTGGGATCTGCGCTACTGGGTCCATAAATCGAAGAATCGATCTCCCACCATAAGCACCCGGTTTCAGCGGCAACGAGCACAGCGCCACAAGCAGTTTTTTCGCATTTTTGAATGGCAAGTGCCAGCTTCTTCTCTGCCGAAATGAGACTCACAAGTTCGCTGCCTGATGGCACTTTGGCATAGATACCATCGCTGTATTTGAAACCTTGTGGCGGCCACTTTGGTGAGGGCGAGGCGAGTGGAACAACTTTTCGCTTCACCGTTGCACGGCGCACGACTTTCTTCGTGGCAACTGCTTTCTTCGTGGCAACTGCTTTCTTCGTGGCAACTGCTTTCTTCGTGACAACTGCTTTCTTCGTGGCAACTGCTTTCTTCGTGGCAACTGCTTTCTTCGTGGCAACTGCTTTCTTCGGCGTGGCTTTGGCGCTTACTTTGGCCGTGGCTTTGGGCGAAGCCTTAGGTGTCGAGATCGCTGCTTGAGTTTGGGAAAGGCTCGCGCTCAAGACACTGCCGGCCAGGAAGAACGTTAAGGCCACACGCGATGCGAGTTTCCTCAACGATCCGACCATTTAAAAGTCCGGGCTGAAACAACGGTGCCGACGATTATCCAGGCGAGCAATACCAAAACGGTGGTGTTGGTCTGCCAAGAATGGCCAGTTTCCTTCGTAGCAAAGCTATCTGGCAGAAAGACCGAGCGCATTCCTAGAGTTAGCCAACGAAGTGGGAAGAAGGAGGCAAAGTCTTGCATCCATTTTGGCAAGCTGGAGAAAAGAAAGAAAACGCCGCTAAAGAACTGTAAAACAATGACTATAGGGGAGACAACGGCAGAGGCTCCTCGCCCACTTTTAGGAACACTCGAGAAGGCAATTCCGAGGATCGTGGAGCAGATACTGCCGAGAACTACTAACCAGATAAAGCGCAACCACAACGCTGCAGATGCAGGCAGATTCAAACCGAAGAGCAGAGTTCCGAAGGCTAGAAGTAATGCGACCTGAACCAACATGGAGACCGTCACAACGATGACCTTGCCGATGAAATAGGAGATGGGAGACATCGGAGTTCCGCGCAGCCTTTTCAAAGTTCCGAAGTCTCGCTCCATGGGAATGGTTATGGCTAATTGTTGGAAACCAGTGTTCACCAATCCTGATGCGATCATGCCCGCCACAAAATATTGGCTGAAGGTGACGCCGGGAGCAATCTTGTCTTTGAAGACAGATCCGAAAATAAAGAGCAGCATTACCGGAAAGAGCAAGGTAAAAACTACAGATTCGCGCTGGCGCGCGAACTGTTTGATTTCGATGCCGCCGCGCAACCAGCCAATTCGCAGAATACTCTTCATGCTAGTTAGCCTCCACGTTGATCATCGAGAGATAAATTTCTTCCAAAGTCGGCCTGGTCACCGTCAGTTCTGGAATTTCGCCCGCAAACTTTGCCGCCAACTTTGTTACTTCCTGGGTTGGATTATCGGTAAAGATTTCTTGGCGAACTCCGTCTCCTATCCAGGAGATACGCGCTTTGGCGTTGTTGCGTCCACCCAGATTTCCGGGAGTCGAGACTTCAATAATCTTTCCATTGTTAATGACCGCAACTCGATTGGCTAAAGCTTCGGCTTCATCGAGATAATGCGTGGTCAACAAGATGGTGGTGCCTTCATTCTGAAGTTGAAGTATGAGCTCCCAAAAAGCACGACGTGCTTCGGGGTCAAAGCCGGTAGTGGGCTCATCCAAGAAGAGAATTTCGGGAGATCCAATAATTCCGAGCGCAACATCCAGACGCCGACGTTGTCCGCCTGAGAGCGTTCGAATCTTGGCATTTCGCTTTTCGGCCAGTCCCACAGCGGCAATTACCTGGTCGGCATCCTTTGGATTGGTGTAGTAATACGAGAAGTGGTGCACAGTTTCAGCAACGGTGAGGTCAGCCGCATCCTCTGTCGATTGGAGGACGATGCCGATGCGATTGCGCCAGGAGAGGTCTTGGTTCTGTAAGTTGCCAGGGTCGACGCCCAAGACGTGGACCTCGCCCGAATCACGGTCTCGATAACCTTCTAAGATTTCAACGGTGGTGGTTTTGCCAGCCCCGTTGGGTCCCAGGATGGCAAAGATCTCGCCTAGCTCGACCCTTAGGTCGATTCCGTCGACTGCAATTTTGTCGCCATTTTTCTTATCGGGGTAGATCTTGCGCAAACCCTTAACTTCAATCGCCGCTGACATGACGACATCATGCCCTAGCAGCCTGAATTTCCACCACCGCGATCGGCAAAAGCGGGACAAATACGAAAGAATATGAGGGTGAGCCCTCGTAGAAACCACCCCAAAAGACGTGGTCCCAAGCCGGAAGAGCGCGAGATATCTACTTCCAACGAGACTATTGAAGAGCACTCTGAGGGTATCTATCGGGTACGAAAAATTACGGGTTCTAGTTCCACCAAGCCTTATCGCTGCCCCGGGTGCGACCAGCTGATCCCTATGGGGACGCCACATATCGTGGCTTGGCTAGAGGAAGACGTCGAGAGCCGCCGCCATTGGCATTCGGCATGTTGGAGCAAGCGCAATGATCGCCGCCCGAGAACTGAAAGAACGCGCAACGCTCCTAGGTTTTAACCCACGACCTTGGAATGTAGGAACTTGATCAAGGTCTTGATGAAATTATCGGCGAATCGAGTTCTAGAAAAAGTCGTAAATTCGATCGGAATCTTAAAACGTGGGGAAATGATCGTTCTGGGATAAGTAAATTCCATGAGCCCTTCAGGGCCGTGTATCCGACCATAGCCACTGTCCTTTACGCCACCAAAAGGGACGGAAGCGATTGCGGCAAAGGCGATCACTGAATTAATCGAAACCATTCCACACTGCAGTTGCGATGCGATGTGATGGCCGTGTCGTTTCGACCAGACAGAAGCGGCCAGTCCGTAGCGCGTGGCATTGGCAAGAGAGATTGCTTCTTCGATGCTGGCCGTGCGATTGATAGTCAGAGTCGGGCCGAAAGTTTCATCGGTAATCGCCAGCGAACCTTCTGGAACGTCGAGCATGATGACAGGTTCAACATATCTTTCCCCGACGGAAGTGGTATTCCCTAGAGCAAATTTTGCACCCTTTGCGGCTGCATCATCGATATGGCTTTGGATGACACCGAGCTGAGATGGCATTGTTGCCGGGCCATAATTCTTTCCAGGCTCGATCTTCTTGGCCAAGGCCGTAATTTTCTCGATAAAGGCGTCGGCCACTTCTTCAACGACATAAACTCGCTCCGCGCCGATGCACGTCTGCCCGGCATTAGACATTGCAGACCACAGGACGTTTTCGGCCGCCTTATTAATATCTGCGTCTTGAGCAACGATAACCGGGTCTTTGCCTCCGCATTCCAAAACGACGGGGATCATTCTCTCAGCGCAGGTAGCGGCAACTAATTTGGCGGTGCGAGTGGATCCGGTGAAAGATATTTTGTCGACCTTGCTCTTGGTGAGGAATTGACCAGTGTCTCCCAATCCTTGAATAACTGAAAAAATATTGGGGAACGGCGCAATCGTGGCAAAACTATGAGCCAGCCAGTCACCAACTGCTGGTGCGAATTGACTTGGTTTGAACACAACTGTGTTACCGGCGGCTAGTGCGTAGGCAATTGAACCCATAGGAGTGAAGATCGGATAGTTCCAAGGACCAATAACCCCGACGACGCCCATGGGCGAACGTTCAACTTCAGATTTCATGTTGAACATCAATATTCCTGAAGGGCGCACATGAGATTTCAACACTCGCCCCGCGTTCTTTGCTGCCCAGGCTAAGTGGCCAATTGCCAGCGAAGCTTCCAATGTCGCATCACCGACTGGCTTGCCAGTTTCTGTGGCGATCAACGAGCCAATTTCATTGAGATTTTCGGTAAGAACCGAACACCAATTCAGCAATACCCGCTTGCGTCCTTCAAAGCCCAGCGCTTGCCACGCAAGGGAAGCAAGGCGTGCATCCACAACGATGGCATTGACGTTGGCTTGGTCGGTGATGTGAAATTCTTTGAGGACCTCGCCTGTCTTAGGATCATGGCTGGCGAAGGTTAAAAGTGAGTCAGTCCCGTTCATGACATAAGACTAAACTCAACTCCGTGATTGCACCGATTAGATCCAGCACGGTTTTGCCCGCCAGTCGCCGCCCGATAACAATTCCCACATCCGACGGCCTCCATTTGGTGGGTGAAGTGGCCGCCCCGATCGGAGCTCGTCAGGCCAGCATTCTCTGCCTTCATCCTCTGCCCACACATGGCGGAATGATGGATAGCCATATTTATCGTAAGGCCGCTAACCGCTTGCCAGCGCTGGCTGGGATTGAAGTTATTCGATTTAACACGCGCGGGACCAGCAGTGAAGCCGGTACCAGCGAAGGTCAATTTGATAATGGCGAGAGCGAGCAATTCGATGTTGAAGGCGCCATTGACTACGCCTTTTCCGAGTTGGCCGTAGAAAACCTCTGGGTAGTCGGCTGGAGCTTTGGAACTGATCTGGCGCTCCGTCATGCCCGGGACCCACGAATTTCGGGCTTAATTTTGCTCAGCCCGCCGCTGCGAACTTCCAAAATCACAGACTTAGAATTCTGGCGCGAGGATGGTCGTCCAGTCATCGCTTTAGTCCCCGAGCATGATGATTACTTAAAGCCTCATGAGGCACGGGAACGCTTTAGCGTCATCCCACACATCGAAATTATTGCAGTGGAGGAGGCCAAACATCTCTGGGTGGGAGAGCCATCGGTCTACCGAGTGCTCTCTGAGATCACCAGAGTTGTAGCGCCAGAGGCCCTACCGCTTGCTCGGGACTGGAATGAAGATACTGGGGAACCGATTTACCAGGCGTGATCTTCAGGCGAAGTTTTATACCCAGGCAAAATCTCGGAGAGGCGCATTAACTGCGCCTCCGTAAGCTCTAGATCCAATGCGCGCAGCGAAGCATCAAACTGCGCCATCGTTCGCGGACCGATAATTGGTGCCGTAACAACTGGTTGAGCCATGAGCCAAGCAAGTGCGACATCACCCGGTTCGTAGCCGATTTCATCGCAGTAATTTTCATAGCTTTCAATCTTTGGCCGGATAGCATCAAGTGCCTCCTTGGCTCTACCTTGAAGTCGGCGCTTGCCGGAGTTCTCTTTTTTAATAACCCCACCGAGCAAGCCGCCGTGCAGAGGCGACCAAGGCAATAACCCCAACCCATAATTAGCCGCTGCAGGAATAACTTCGCGCTCGACATCTCGTTGTACCAAGTTGTAGATCGATTGTTCAGAAACAAGACCGACGAAATTGCGGGCATGAGCTTGCTCTTGTGCCTGGGCGATATGCCACCCGCCAAAGTTGCTGCTGCCGACGTAGAGAATCTTTCCTTGCGCGACCAGAACCTCCATTGCTTGCCAGATTTCATCCCATGGAGTGGCGCGATCGATGTGGTGCATTTGGTACAAGTCGATGTAATCAGTTTGCAGACGCTTCAGACTGGCATCTACTGCTTTGCGAATAGCGAGTGCTGAAACCCCGCGATTGTTGGGCCAAGGATCCATCTCGCCATAAAGCTTGGTTGCAAGCACCACTTTGTCACGGCGTCCGCCACCTTGAGCAAACCAACGACCAATGATGCTTTCGGTAGCGCCCCAATTATCAGGACCGCCATACCGGTTAGCAGTATCAAAGAAATTAAGACCATGGCTGAGGGCCGAGTCCATAATGGCATGTGAAGTTACTTCATCAGTCTCTGGTCCAAAATTCATAGTTCCCAGACAGAGTCGGCTGACACTGAGACCTGAACGTCCGAGATTCTTGTATTTCATGGCATCCTCTATTCGGTATAAGTTATAAAAAAGTAAAAGTGAAAAAGAAAGAAAGTTAAGCGAGATCTGCTTTGGGATAGACCACTTCATCGAGAATGAGGAGGATCGCCGCTGCAATGGGAACGGCCATTATTGCCCCGATCAAACCAAGCAAACTGGTACCAAGTAAGGCGGCCAAAATCGTGACCAAGCCCGGCACCGCCAGCGTTTGTTTCATTATTCGAGGCATGATGAGGTAATTTTCAATTTGAATATAAATAACGTAAAAAACAAAAGCGATTAATGCGGTAGTTGGAGATTTAGTAAAGGCGATCAATGTCATCACCGATACGCCCAAAATATGTCCGATCAATGGAATTAGGCCACAGATAAATACCAACATGGCCATTGCCGTTGCGTAGGGGATTCCGATTGCATAGCCCAAAATCAAAGCAAAGATTCCGGCAATAACGGAGACGATCGCCTGGCCTCCGACAAAAACGCCGACTCGGAAGATGATGGCATCGGAGAGCCGGGCAACCCGAACTCTGCGACTGGCTGGGACTATTCGATAGACAACCTTTGTGACCTTGGGAAGTGAAGCTAGAAAATATAGAGTCAGAACCAAGACGGTCAACGTTGCAATCGCGCCTGATACAACGGCACGTCCTACGCCCAACACGCCACCAAATGCGGTGACCACAAACTGACCGTTCTTAATTGTTTCTGAAACCTTCTTTTGCAATGAATCGATGACGCCGTAATTTTCATTGAGTCGATTAATTAAAGAATTATGTTTGAGGTTGGAGACGATCTCTGGCGCATTGGCTAAGAGGGCATTCACTTGATGAACCACCGGTGGGATTACTACCCAAGCGAAGAGGCTGACAAAAATTAAAACTATTCCAACAATTGCCGAGACTGCCCAGGCCCTGGTCAAACCCCATTTGCGAAATAGTTCAACTGCTGGATTTAGTCCAGCAGCGAGAAAGAGGGATAAGAGAATCAATACAAATACTTGACTGGCCGAAGCCAGCGCTTTGAGCATCGTGATTGAAACCAGCGCACCAGCGGCAGCCAGAAAACCAAAATAGAAAGGGTGCGTGATATCGATGGGTTTTCCCGAGGCGCCAAGATCTTCAGGCGCGGGTGCAGGACGTTTAAGCTTCTTGGTGGGTTTTATCAGCGCCATATTTCCATTTTATCGATGTTCGCGAGGCAAAGATGAGATATGTAACACGATCGAGCCTTATTTCTCATCCATAGTTAACCTGAATCAAGGTGCGTGGGTCAGGAAGTAAGGGAGAATTACGGCATGACGGGGTTGAAAATAGTTGGGCTGGGCGATGAGATCGCGGCCTGTGCGCTATTGCCCTGGGCGCAACCGTTAGAGAGCTGGCCAGAAGAGCCGACCCTGACAGATATGCGCGGTATTTCTCGTCACGTGGTTCGCCTGGTTCACGCCACCCCAGACCCAGAATCTGAGGTCTACGCCGTCAAAGAAACCGTCCCGGAATTCGCTAATCGCGAGTACACCATCTTGCGCGAGCTCACTCAGCGCGCTGCCCCTTCGGTTGAACCCATTGCCGTCGTCGACGGTCGTACCGATGCCAATGGCGAATCTTTGCCTTCGGCCTTGGTCACTCGCTATTTGCCTTTCTCGCTTCCGTACCGCGTCTTGCTCAGTGATTCAGTCACGCCGCACGAAATCGGGACTATGACCAACGCCCTGGCATTGCTCTTGGTACGCCTCCATCTGCTCGGGTTTTGGTGGGGCGACTGCTCCCTTTCCAATACTCTTTTCAGACGCGATGCCAACGAATATTCGGCCTATTTGGTCGATGCCGAGACGGGCGAATTTCATCAGAGCCTGACCGATGGCCAGCGCGAGCATGACCTAGATATCGCACACTTCAACGTTGCCGCTGAACTAGAAGATCTGGCTTGCGCAGGTTTGCTTCATCCAGGAATGGATCCCATTCGCGCTAGCGATACCGTTATCAAGCGCTATCGCCGGTTGTGGCAGATGCTCAAAGAGCCACAACTTCTCGACCCAACCGATCGTCATGCGGTAGAACGCGCCATGCGCTCGCTCCAAGATTTGGGCTTTGCAGTTGAAGAAGTTGAAGTTCTTATCGACG
This sequence comes from Actinomycetota bacterium, assembly GCA_947380835.1. Classification (GTDB taxonomy): domain Bacteria; phylum Actinomycetota; class Actinomycetes; order Nanopelagicales; family Nanopelagicaceae; genus CAIMZW01. The sequence continues at coordinate 7,997 of CANCSL010000019.1, forward strand.
GCGAGCAAGGCGCATTGAAGTTCCAGCCCAAACTTGTCGCCGCGGGTTATCACCAAAATCGCTTGCTTGAAGTTTTGGGAATTCATGCCGAGGAATTGCAAGCAAAGAGATTATTAGCCTCCTTTGACCGGTTCCGATCTCGAGAGAAAAAGCCGCTACCGACTGTCGAGGAGAGCGCTCGCCGATGGCTGACAGAAGTATTTGATCATGTCTTGGGTCAAATACCCGAAGCCCTACGTGGCCGCGTTGAACCCGCGCAGATGTTCCACGAGATTCTCGAGCATCGTTGGTACTTAGGGGAGAAAGCTGGACGCGATCTAGGCATTGATTTCGCGGTTCAGGAGTATGTCCACTCCATTTTGCCGTACCGAACGGATACTGGCGTGGTCGATAATGAAGGTTTCGAGCAGGAAGTACTTAATTCTCAACTCGTTTAGGTCTGCCCGCAAAACTTTGGCAAGATAGGACTATGAGTTCACCACAATTGCCAAAGAATTTTGACCGGGCGATTGATCTCAGTGCTTTGGCTGCACCAAAGGTGGCAGCAGGCGGAGATTTCGGTTTACCGGTTACTGCCGAAAACATGGTGGCCCAATTTCTGGCACCTTCACAGACTCAGGTCGTCATTCTGCTCTGCTGGTCGGCGCGCAGCACCCAATCTCAACAAATCGCTCAGATGCTCTCCAAGTTTCATGCGCTCGATAGTGCCAACCCTGATCAGGCCCAATGGATTTTTGGCTCGGTCAATGTCGATGCCGAACCCGCCATCGCCAAGGCGCTACAGGTTCAGTCCGTCCCACTTGCTCTGGCAATTATTCAAGAGCAGCCTGTCCCACTTTTTGAATCCGTTCCAACCGAAGAGCAAGTTCGCCAAGTAATCGACAAGGTCTTATCCATTGCTGCAGAGCGCGGAGTGGGTAAAGCGCCAGTTGAAAGCGCACCGATCGAAACCAAGCTCGAACCCGAAGAGGAAGCAGCTATTGCGGCCCTGGAGGTCGGCGATTTTGCCGCCGCCAAGTTGTGCTATGAAGCCTGGTTAAAACGCGAGCCATTTGAACCATTAGCGAAATTGGGTTTAGCTCAGACTGAACTTTTTATTCGAACTGCTGGGGTAGATGTGGCGGCGGCAATCAGTCTGGCTAACGAAGATCGCCTGCATATTGCCAATAACCTTCTGGCAGCAGATCTTGAACTCTTAGAGGGCAAGAATCAAATCGCCTTCGATCGGTTAATTACTTTGGTCAAGAACACCTCGGATGATGATCGCAAACTTGTCCGTGAGCATCTTTTGACTCTGTTTACCTTGGTTGATCCAGATGACCCGATCCTCTTAAAGGCGCGGCAATTACTTGCGAGCGCACTCTTTTGAGCGAACTCAATAGTCGCGAGCGAAGAAACCTTCAACTGCTTTTCTTTCTCTTTGGACTGGGCATCATGGCCATTGCACCGCGCAATCCCGAAATTAAACATAACCTTGGCGTTGATAATGGAAGTTTTGGAACCCTTCTAAGTTTGGCCGGGATTGGCTCTGCAATTTCCTTAATGTTTGGCGGACATATAGTTCATCGAGTTGGCCCTAGACCTGTCCTGACTATTAGTTCAACTTTGGTTTATGCAGCCATCGCGGTGATGCCGCACCTGCACACGGCTTGGATTTTTGCGATCGTCAACATAATCATGGGAGCTTGTCTCTCTGCCTATCACATCTCGATTAATGGGCAGGCTCTTCGCCGCCAAGAGGAAACTGGTTTAGTCCTGATTCCAAAGTTGCATGGTTTGTGGACTGTAGGCGCACTGACGACTGCAATTCTTGCTTTCGCCGTTACATCACAAGTTTCGCTGGCCTGGCATATCGATGTGATGATGCTTCTCATTTGGCTGCGGACCCAAGTGTCTATTTGGAAAATGCGCGAAGATTTCTTCAGTGGAACGACCTCGCACGATGGTGACACAGCCATGAGCCTCAGAACGCTCTTTGCGGCATTTAGTTTTGAACCGAAAGTGACCTTTGGTTTGGTCTGCGTACTCATGATCGAATTTGCATCTACGGATTGGGCAACTATTTTCACCAAAGAGCAGATTGGTATGAATGCTTCTTTGAGCATTTTGAGCTATATCCTCTTTATGCTCTCAATGATTTTCGGTCGATTTACGATTCATAAATTGCTTCAAATCAAGTCCGAGCGCTATTTAATTGTTCGTGGTCCACTCATTGGCGGAGCAGGATTCATCGGTCTTCTCATCTTGGGTAATTTCATTGCACCAACGCATCGAACTCTTGGGTTTCTCCTAGTGCTTCTTGCCTTTATTTTTGGCGGATTGGGCTGTTCTCATTTAGCCCCAACTTTCTTCGGAATCGCTGGCAGACGATCAAGCTTGCCCGGAAGCGTCGTCGTCGCCTCACTCGGACTGGTTAACGGCATCTTGATCTTCTTTATCAAGATCGGTATTTCGTGGATTGCTCAAGCAACATCCGTACTTTTTGCCTTATTGATTCCCGGCATTTTATTGATGGCTACCTCGCTGGTGGCTCATCTTGGTCGAGACGAAGTCTTAGCAAAATAACCTCAAGGTGTGGGTTTGAGTTATTCCTGAACCAGCCAGACGGTGGCAAGTGGCGGTAACCGTAATGTTGCCGAAGCAGCATATCCGTGGAGAGCCGCTCCATCTGCGACAACTTCACGGTTAACTATTCCTGACCCGCCGTACTTGAGATCGTCGGTGTTGAGAACTTCCTTCCAAAGACCTGCTGAAGGCATGGGCAAGGTATAGCGATCCTGCGGAACTGGCGAGAAGTTTGTAATGGCCACGGTTGCATTCTTGTTCTCATCAAAACGGGCAAAGGCCAAAGTATTACCTGCCGCATCATCTCCGACTAGCCAGGCAAAACCTTCGGAGGAAGTGTCACGTTGCCAGAGAGAAGCGGTGGCTTTGTATTGGACATTCATATCTTTAATGGCTGTTTGGACGCCTCGATGCTCGTCGTACTCTGCGAGGTGCCAATCGAGAGATTTAGATTCGCTCCATTCATCGTTTTGGGCGAATTCGCACCCCATGAAGAGCAACTTCTTTCCGGGGTGTGCCCACATGAAACCATAAAGAGCTCGGAGAGTTGCTAATTTCTGCCAGCGATCGCCTGGAATCTTGTTGACCATGGATCCCTTGCCATGCACGACTTCATCGTGAGAAAACGGCAACATGAAGTTTTCACTCCACGCATAAAGAATGGCAAAGGTAATTTCGTTGTGATGAAATTTTCGATGGATGGGATCGTGTTGGATGTATTCCAAGGTGTCGTGCATCCAGCCCATATTCCACTTGAAACCAAAACCCAATCCATTGTCTGCGGTTGGTTTAGTGACTCCGCCCCAAGCAGTGGATTCTTCGGCAATCATCATGATCCCGGGAGCCTCGCGATAGGCGGTGGCTGTAACTTCTTGCAAGAAGGAAACTGCCTCTAGATTTTCGCGGCCACCGAATTTATTGGGCACCCACTCTCCGGCTTTGCGTGAATAATCCAGGTAGAGCATGGAAGCAACGGCATCGACGCGGATGCCATCAATGTGTAATTCCAGCAACCAGTAAAGAGCGCTGGCAACCAAGAAATTTCGGACCTCGTTGCGACCATAATTAAAGATCAGAGTTCCCCAATCGGGGTGATAACCCAGGCGCGGATCTTCGTGCTCGTACAAAGCGGTGCCATCAAACTTGGCTAGCGCCCATTCATCTTTAGGGAAGTGGGCTGGAACCCAATCCATGATGACGCCAATACCGGCTTGATGCAGCGTATCCACTAGGAAGCGGAACTCATCGGGGGAACCAAAGCGAGAAGTAGGTGCAAAGAATGATGTGACTTGATACCCCCACGAACCGCCAAAAGGGTGTTCCATGAGCGGTAAGAATTCAATGTGAGTGAATCCTTCTTCGCGAGCATAGGCCGTAAGTTCGGTAGCAAGTTGTACGTAGGTGAGCCCAGGACGCCACGAGCCCAAGTGAACTTCATAAACCGAAATGGGAGAGCGCCAGGGTTGGAAAGTTTCTCGAGCTTGGATCCATTCGCCATCGCCCCACGCGTAAGTGGATTCGTTGACGACAGATGCAGTCAGTGGCGGAATCTCAGTCTGTCGGGCGAGGGGATCGGCATGGTCGATCCAACTGCCATCGTTTGCTTGAATCGCAAATTTATATTTAGAGCCTGGGCCAACGCCGGCTATGAAGATTTCCCAGATGCCATTTCCGCCGAGCGGGACCATGGGATGTGTATTCCTGTCCCAATAGTTATGGTCGCCGACCAAACTGACTGATCGAGCGTTAGGCGCCCAAACCGAGAATGCGGTGCCAATGAGTTGGCCATCCGGAGTGCGCTTCACTTGCGCGCCCAAAACCTGCCATAGGCGCTCATGTCGGCCCTCGCCGATTAAATATAAATCCATTTCACCCAGCGAGGAATTGGGATTGAGATACCCAACTGGAGAATGAACCAGCGGAACTTCCTCGGTTAAGGCAGCGCTTTCGTGTGAAATTTCCGGCTCGGAGTCTTTGCCGAATATCTTCGACAAACGTCCCATTAAATCTTTACCTGACAGATGTGGGCGATTTTTCCGATGGGGCGGGCGGGATCAAGACGAACAAAAGTATGTGGAGACCAGGAATGCGAATGGCCATCCAATAGATCTGAAACTTCAAAGACGTCGTGCGGAATTCCTAGAGCCGCCATATTCCAATGCACCGTTGTCTCTTGAGTTCTGATGGGATCGAGATTTACTACGACAAGGATAAGGTCATTGCCTTCTCGTTTGGAATAGGCCAGAACCTGATCAGAATCAGTGTGATGAAATTCTAGATTTCTCAGTTGGGCTAAAGCAGGGTGAAGTCGGCGAATCTCATTGAGTTTGGTGATGAACGGCGCCAAGGTAAGACCCGTTTTTGCAGCACCGTCCCAATCGCGGATCTTGATCTCATATTTTTCAGAATCGCGATATTCCTCGGCACCATCGCGAATCGGGATATGTTCGAAGAGTTCGTACCCGGCATACATTCCCCAAGAAGGTGCCATGGTGCTGGCTAAGACCGCTCGCTGGGCAAAGACGGCAGGATTTCCGCTTTGCAGGTGGAAAGGAAGAATGTCAGGAGTATTGACCCAGAAGTTGGGGCGAAAGAATGCCGACGTTTGTTTAGAAACTTCGGTGCCATATTCGATGAGCTCTTGCTTTGAGGTACGCCAGGTGAAGTAGGTGTAGGACTGTTGGAAACCAGCCTTGCCCAGCGAGTGCATCATCGCCGGGCGAGTGAACGCTTCGGAGAGAAAGACAACCTCGGGTAAGTGGGTGTTAATTGTGCCAATTACTTCTTGCCAGAAACGAACTGGCTTGGTGTGGGGATTATCGACTCGAAAAGTCTTGATTCCTTTAGATATCCAAAAATTCAATATTCGCAGAGTCTCAGCGACAATTCCGTCGTAGTCATTGTCGAAGTTGATCGGGTAAATATCCTGATATTTCTTTGGTGGATTCTCGGCGTATGCAATCGTGCCATCGGGCCTAGTAGTAAACCATTGAGGATTTGATTTCACCCAGGGATGATCGGGCGAGGCTTGCAGGGCAAGATCAAGAGCAATCTCTAGGCCCAACTTCTTCGCTGCGTCGACGAAGCTTTCAAAATCTGCCAAAGTTCCAAGTTCGGGATTAACGGCATCGTGTCCGCCGGCGCTGCCGCCGATAGCCCAAGGGACTCCGGGATCGCTCTCGCCGGGATTTAAAGTGTTGTTCTTGCCTTTACGAAAGCTCTTGCCAATGGGATGAATCGGTGGCAAATACAAGATGTCAAAGCCCATGGCGGCTACCGCGGGCAGTCGTTTGATAGCGGTTGCAAAAGTACCGGAGGAAATTGAACCATCGCTATTTCGAATAGCGCCTTCGCTGCGTGGAAAGAATTCGTACCAGGATCCAGCGAGTGCTCGCGATGGTTCGACTCGTATTGGCATTAACGATGAGGTGGTAACAAAGCGACGGATTGGGCGGTGATGGAAATACTCGAGAATCTCTGGAGTAGTCGCGACTTCAAATCGTTCTGAGTGCGCCAGCTTCTTGTTACTGATGGCTTTCAGGGCTGGGGCAAGCAGCGCCTTTGCATCTTTATCGGCCGATAGAGCTTCGGAAAGAAGTAGCTCGCCAATCGTGCAGCAGAGTTCGGTATCGATGCCGGCGGGAATTTTGATACTGGAGTCGTGGTGCCAGGTGTGAAACGGATCATCAAATGCTTCGATCGCAAATGACCAGTGTCCGATATCGGTTGGCTGGATCTGCGCCTCGTAACGGTCTGTTCCGGGCCAAACTTCGTGCATCGGCACACGTTGTACTTCGGTCCCTGTTGGATCAAAGAGCAAGGCATGCACGCCTAACGCATCATGTCCTTCTCGAGTGACCACCGCAGAGATAGTGATCCGCTCGAACGGAACGGCTTTCACACCGATTATTTCTCCACCGAAATGAACTACGGGGGAGATGTCTACGATGGGAAAGCGGCCGATCATCCAGAGCCCTCGGTATTGCCAGGATCAGCAGCCTTGACGTCATTGATCGAATACTTATCGATGGCTTCTTTTAGAACCCGATGCTTGAGTTCGCCCGATTCGACCATGCGCGAAAGCGTAGCCAAAACAATGGATTCAGCATCAACTTTGAAGTGGCGACGCAGCGCGCCGCGAGTATCAGAGAGTCCAAAACCATCGGTACCCAGTCCGAAGAAGTCTTGCTCGACCCAAGGAGCGATCTGATCTTGAACCGCGCGCATGAAGTCGCTGACTGCAATGACTGGGCCATCTTGTCCGCGCAATTTCTTGGTGACAAATGCACTTCGAGGATTGTCTGGATTGAGCATGTTGTAGCGATCGGTCTCAAGACCATCGCGACGAAGTTCGTTCCAGGAAGTGACCGACCAAACGTTGGCGCTGATGCCCCAATCTTCCGCCAGTAGCTTCTGAGCTTTTAGCGCCCAGTTGATGGCAACGCCAGAGGCCAAGATTTGTGCGCGACGCTTGGACTTGAAGCTGGCTGGTGCGTAAAGGTAAATACCTTTGAGCAACCCAGCAACATCGAGGTTTTCAGGTTCGGCAGGCTGAACGTAAGGCTCGTTGTAAACGGTGAGGTAGTAATAAACGTTCTCACTGTTTTCGCCGTACATCCGGCGCAGACCATCGCGAACGATATGACCGACCTCGTAACCAAAAGCAGGATCGTAAGCAACGACGGCCGGGTTGGTTGATGCGAGCAAGTGTGAATGGCCATCTTCGTGTTGAAGTCCTTCGCCATTGAGCGTGGTGCGTCCTGCGGTGGCACCGAGGACAAAGCCACGAACCAGTTGGTCAGAAGCTGCCCAGAATGCGTCTCCTGTTCGTTGGAATCCGAACATCGAATAGAAAATGTAAATCGGAATCATGGGTTCGTCATGAGTTGAATACGAAGATCCAACAGCAGTGAAGGATGCAACCGAACCAGCCTCATTGATGCCTTCATGCAAGATGACACCCGAGGTTGATTCCTTATAAGAAAGGATGAGTTCGCGATCGACAGATGTGTAGGTCTGTCCTAGTGGTGAGTAAATCTTTAAGGATGGAAAGAGTGAATCCATTCCGAATGTGCGTGCTTCATCGGGGATGATCGGTACAAAACGCTTGCCGATCTCGGGATCCTTAATGAGATCTTTCAGTAAGCGCACGAAGGCCATGGTGGTGGCAACTTCTTGATTTCCGCTACCGCGCTTGACTGATTCGTAAGTTTCGATGGGAGGTTGTGGCAGTGGTTTGGAGATCTTGCGACGTGCCGGTACCGAACCGCCCAAGGTGTTGCGTCGTTCCATCATGTACTTGTACTCAGGTGAATCGACGCCTGGGTGGTAGTACGGCGGAAGTTTGGCATCGATTAATTCGTCGGCAATTGGAATATGAAGGCGATCGCGGAATTGGATCAAATCTTCGTGCGTCATTTTCTTCATTTGGTGAGTCGAGTTACGACCTTCAAAGGAAGAGCCCAAAGTCCATCCTTTAACGGTTTTTGCCAAGATAACCGTAGGGCGACCATTGGATTCGGTAGCAGCTTTGTAAGCGGCATAAAGTTTGCGGTAATCATGTCCGCCGCGGCGTAGCGCCCAAATTTGATCATCGCTCCAGTCAGCAACAAGTGCTGCAGTACGAGGATCGCGACCGAAGAAGTTTTCGCGCACATAGGCGCCGCTTTCGGCTTTGAAGGTTTGGTAATCGCCATCTGTGGTGCGATTCATCAGATCGACAAGAGCGCCTTCGCGATCCTTCGCGATGAGTTCATCCCATTGGCGGCCCCAGACGACCTTGATGACATTCCAGCCGGCGCCGCGGAAGATGGATTCAAGTTCCTGAATAATCTTTCCGTTACCGCGGACTGGCCCATCGAGTCGCTGCAAATTACAGTTGATGACAAAAGTTAAATTGTCCAAGCCTTCGCGTGCGGCCAAGCTGATGGCACCAAGAGTTTCTGGCTCATCGGTTTCGCCATCGCCTAAGAATGCCCAGACGCGTTGTTGGCTGGTGTCTTTGATTCCGCGTCCTTGTAAGTAACGATTAAAGCGCGCTTGATAAATTGCGTTCAGCGGTCCCAAGCCCATGGACACTGTTGGGAATTGCCAGAACTCGGGCATTAAACGTGGATGCGGATACGAAGAAAGCCCGCCACCTTCGTGAGAAAGTTCTTGGCGGAAGCCATCCATCTGGTGTTCGGTTAGGCGACCTTCAAGAAATGCGCGGGCATACATTCCGGGACTGGCGTGGCCTTGGAAGTAAATCTGGTCGCCACCACCGGGATGATCTTTTCCGCGGAAGAAATGGTTAAAGCCAACTTCATAGAGTGAAGCCGATGATGCATAAGAAGAGATATGACCGCCGACTCCAACACCAGGGCGTTGTGCGCGGTGCACCATGATCGCGGCATTCCAGCGCATCATTCGACGAATGCGTTGTTCAATCTCTTCATCACCAGGAAAATCTGGTTCGCCGGCAGGAGGAATCGAGTTGATGTAATCCGTCGCGCGCAGTTCGGAGACGCCAAGGTCTTTGGATTGAGCGTGATTGAGCAGATTGAGCATCAGGTAGCGAGCGCGCACCGGACCTGCCGCTTTCAAAACGGCATCGAGAGATTCTTGCCATTCTGCGGTCTCTTGTGGATCGGTATCGACCAGTTGGTCAATCAGGTGGCTCGGCTCAAAATTAATGGTCATGCCCTCAATCTCTCTTCTCAGTTTGGCTCTTTATAGCCTGGCGCGGGGGCCAGTTCGGCAATTCCGGATTCGGGCCGGATACCGAAAAATTCACATTTCTGTGCCGCTCAGCTCTGAGCACTCCAGCGAGAAATCTACCGTGAAATACCCATTAGGCACTTGCGCGGGAGGCCAAGGTTGGGTGGACTAGGGCAGTGAAGGAGGCCCAGGCTTGATCTCGTCCCCGCATGGAGCGACCAGTTCGGTCGAGCGCATGGGCTTTGCGCATGGCCAACTTATTCTTGAAGTTGGCGCCGATTCTGACGTCGCCCAGGACCTTCGCCTCTCCTTAATCGCCAAAACCGGAAGTGATCTGCTGGATAGTGATTCCACTGAGGTCGTCGACGCCGTGCTCATCTGGTGGCGCGAGGACGATGGCGATTTAGTCGATGAATTAGTCGATGCCCTTACCTTTTTGGCTGACTCTGGTTCGATTTGGCTCATGACCCCCAAATCTGGTCGCCCCGGCCACGTAGAGCCCAGCGATATCCAAGATGCCGCGCCTACCGCCGGTCTTTCCCAGACTGTCTCTTTTTCGGCTTCTGCCGATTGGACCGCAACTCGCCTCGTTGCCCGTAAAACCAGCCGTAAATAGCCCTTTTCCTCGCTCAGAATTTTTATGCGAGTTTCTATAGAGTGAGCCCATAACGATTGGCGATTTGAAAGGTTTCTTCATGGCACTCGAACTTGGTACTCCTGCACCTGATTTCTCACTTAAGGACCAGAACGGTCAAGTCGTTTCTCTCTCCGCTTTCAAGGGTAAGAAGAACGTTGTCATCGTTTTCTATCCATTTGCCTTCTCTGGCACGTGTACCGGCGAACTCTGCGCCATGCGCGATGATCTCGGTTCGTTCCAAAATGACAATGCCGAGCTACTGACTATTTCCTGTGACCACATGTTCTCGCAACGTGCATTTGCCGAAAAAGAGGGTTACACATTCCCTGTTCTCACAGACTTCTGGCCACATGGCGCCGCCTCAAAGGCCTATGGCGTCTTCGATGAAGAGCGTGGCTGTGCTGTACGTGGCACTTTCATCGTGGATAAAGAAGGAATTCTGCGTTGGCAGGTCGTCAATGGCCTCGGTGATGCCCGTAATGCTGGGGATTACAAAGCCGTTCTCGCTGGACTTTAAGCCGAATTTTCCGCTGCGGCGCCTCGCCTAGTAGAGTGGGGCGCTCGCATAGAACTACATAGCCTTAACCAGCAAGGGTGCTTAGCTCAGCGGTAGAGCGCCTCGTTTACACCGAGGATGTCGGGGGTTCGATCCCCTCAGCGCCCACCACAAACAGATGTGGTGGAAAGATGCGAAGGGATGAGTCCAATGAAGGCTTCGCCCGAACACCAGTCTCAACTTATCGAACTGCAATTAATTGATACCGCCCTGATGGGCGCTCGCCACCGTTTGGCCACGCTGCCTGAGCGAGAACAAATCACCGCCATTCACGCTCGTCTAGCCACCAGCGCTGCAGAACTTGCCATCGTGGAAGCCGAACTTGAAGATGCAGCAATCGATCTCCGCCGCAGCGAACTTGAGGTGGAACAAGTCTCAGATCGAATCGCAAAAGATGAGCTCCGTTTGGGTTCTGGCAGCGCCTCGCCTAAAGAGCTCGAGCAACTCCAGCATGAAGTTGGCACTCTAGGCAAGCGCAAATCAGAACTTGAAGATCTCGAACTAGAAATCATGATGCGCCACGATTCAGTAAAGGTGCGCGTTGATGAACTTCGCAATGACGAAGTCGGTCTACAAAAGTTAGAGCTCGAACTCAACATTCGCTTGGAAAACGGCATCACCGAGATCGAGAAAGAGATTTCACAAAAAGAATTAGAGCGTCGCTCCTTAGTTCCACAGGTCGACCCAACCCTTGTCGAACTCTACGAAAAGATTCGTGCTAGTAGCGCGGGCATCGGTGCCGCATTGCTCTTAGGTAATACCTGCGGCGGTTGCCACCTTGCAATCAACGCCATTGAAATTGAACGCATCAAAACTTTGGATGCCGAAGAAGTGTTGCGTTGCGAAGAATGCCGACGGATTTTGGTCCGCATTTAGTCATGGCTCGCCATTTCACCATTACAGCCGACGGTGGTTCGCGCGGAAACCCTGGCCCGGCTGCATATGGCGCTGTTGTCAGCGAAGATGGCAAGATTTTAAAGGAACTCTTTCAATCCATCGGCATCGCATCAAATAACGTCGCTGAATACAGTGGACTTATCGCCGGCCTAGAAGCAGCCCACGCTTTAGATCCAGAAGCAACCATCGATGTGAAAATGGATTCCAAATTAGTTGTCGAACAGATGTCAGGACGTTGGCAGATCAAGCATCCAGATATGCGCGAACTCGCCAAAAAAGCCCGTTCGATTCACCCAATTTCACTCATTACCTTTACCTGGATTCCTCGTGATCTCAACTCGCATGCAGATCGTTTGGCGAACAAGGCTCTCGATGGCGAAGTAGCTGAAACTAAATATGTGCAAAAGAACTTTCTCCATTCACGAATGTTCTCAAGTGAAGTTCCGACCACTATCTTCCTCATTCGTCACGGCGAGACTCCCTTAACTCCGGAACGTAGATTCTCTGGTTCTGACGGCTCAAATCCGGGTTTAACCGAGCGCGGCCGTGAACAAGCACGCGCAGTTGCAGCGCTATTAGCGCCGAGAGACCCAAAGGTGTTATTGGTTTCTCCACTCCAACGAACTCGGGACACGGCCGAAGAAATTATGAAAATCGTGCCTCTTGTTCCGATCATCGATGAAGACTTTAAAGAGGCATCCTTTGGCAAGTGGGATGGATTAACTCCTATCCAAGTGGAGGAGCAATTTCCTGAAGAATTCAAGGCTTGGGTTGCAGATCCTTGGTACCGGCAAGGCGGGGGAGAGTCGTACGCAGCCACGTCAGAACGGGCTGGAAGCGCACTTCGCAGAATCGCGGCTCAATACCCCGGTGAAAAAGTTGCTGTAGTCACTCACAATGTTGTGATCAAAGGCGCAGTCTGCGTCGCGCTAGATACGCCGATTGAAAGCATTTTTCACGTTGATATCTCACCGTGCAGTATTACGACTATAAAGATTTGGCCATCCGATGGATTGATCGCTCTCTTTTCCATGAGCGAACAACCCATCCAGTAATTTCCTCACACCGCAGACACACAAGCTTTCTAGAAATTTCAAACTAGTTACTTCACGACGACGTCTATAAACCAACTTCTTGTATGCCAGGGTGTTACAAGATCGACCTCGTACTTCTCCTTTAATACTTCAAACAATTCTTCCGGATTTCTGGGCGCGCTATTTTCTTGAAGTAGAAGTCGAGTTATTTCGCCGCGAGTCTTCTTGGCCATGTGAGTGATGACCTGGCGCTGCCCTTTTCTCATTTCAAAAACTCTAATTCCAACTGTTATATGTGGATTTGATTTCCACATGTTTGCATATGTTGAAGATCGGCAATCGACGATCAGATCCTCTTCCACATCGGCAAGTGCCGCTTCCAACGGCGCTTTCCATTGACCTGGTTTCACCTTGTGTTTGTAGTTCGGGATTTGGTCTTCAACTTTGAGCGCTCCAAATAGGGCTGATGAAATCACAATGGATTGCCGGGCGCGGGCGCGGTCTTCTTCCTTCAAGCTCTGCCACCCCAGGGATTGATAAAGCACTCCGGAGTACACCATGATCGCGGCGTCAACGGGCTCTGAAGTTAAGGCAGGGTGCTCATCTATGAGTCTGGCTCGAACTTGAGTCAATTCGGAAGCAAAAGAAAGGCTGCTGAGGTTCAAAACGTTGGTAGAGATGGGAGTTCGTTTCTTCTCGCTGGGCGGTAGCAAAATCCTCATGGAAAGCGCATGCTACTAGCCACTATCCTTGGGGGAGAGAAGAGTCGCCTGGATCACCGCGTTATGTTTACATACCGAGGAAAGTCCGGACTCCGCAGAGCAAAGTGGTGGGTAACGCCCACCCGGGGAAACCCGCGGGAACAGTGCCACAGAAAATAGACCGCTCATTAGCAATAATGGGTAAGGGTGAAACGGTGGTGTAAGAGACCACCAGCATTTATGGCGACATAGATGGCTAGGCAAACCCCACTTGGAGCAAGACCAGATTGATAGCGCTTGAGAACTGCTCGTTCGAGCTATCGGGTAGGTTGCTTGATTCTGCGAGCAATTGCAGAACTAGATGGATGGTGATCCAATCGAAAGATGGACAGGATCCGGCTTATAGGGCGACTCTTCTT
>CANCSL010000020.1 GCA_947380835.1 Actinomycetota bacterium
GTGCGGTAGATGCCCATTCCAAATACCACTGCGAGCGCACCAATAAAGAAGTATGTGGGAAGTGCGAACGCTGCACCAGCCTCTTTAACGCCGCGCAAGTTTCCGTAAGTGAGAATGGCGATGACCGCGACAGTCATTTGCAGCTTGTAAGGATGGAGGCTGCCGAAGGTGGAAAGAATTGCATCGATGCCTGCAGAAGATTGAATGGCCACAGTGACGATGTAATCCAGCATCAACGCCACGGCTGCAATTTGGGCAATGACCGGACCTAGGTTGTCGCGAGAGACAACGTAAGCGCCACCAGATTTGGTGTAAATCTGTACAACTTCGCGGTAAGAGAAAGTGATGATGACCAGCACGGCCAAAACGATCAAAGTCATCGGCATCAAAATATTGAATGCGGCCAAGCCAAAGGCAGGTAACAGGGCGAGCAAGATCTGTTCTGATCCGTAAGCCGAGGAGGAGATACAGTCTGAAGAAAGGATGCCGAGCGCAAAGCGCTTACTGAGGCGTTGGTGCGAAAGGCTGTGTCGGTTAAGCGGGTTACCGAGAAGCGCCTTCTTAATCTTGTACGAGAGCGGATCGCTGAGGTGAGCGTGCTCCTGTAGCGCCATCGGTTCTGGCGCGTCATCTGTCCAGGCTTTGGGCACTGTTCTCTCGCTCTTCTCTACTTGCGCTGTCGGTGCGGATCTGGCGGGCAGATCCATGTGGCTGTGTGAAATTGCTTTCACTGGCCATTGCTGCGGATTTTACTTCCCGCCCCAAGCGTATGCTTGTTAAATGACTCTTAAAACCGACCTTTACATCGATGGCGCCTGGGTTAAGGGCGATGGCAGCGTTGACGTGATCGACCCCAGCACCGGGGCCGTCATCACCTCAGTAGGTACCGCCAGCGAAGCTCAATGTGACGCTGCCGTCGATGCCGCACACCGTGCTTTTCCCGCCTGGGCCAAGACCGCCCCTCGCGTTCGCGCTGAAATCTTGCGCAAAGCCTTCGAATTGATGATCGCCGAATCCGATGAGATCGCAAAGTTAATTTCGATGGAAAACGGCAAAGTCTTCTCCGATGCCAAGGGCGAAGTCGCCTATGCCGCCGAATTTTTCCGATGGTTCTCCGAAGAAGCGGTTCGCACACCTGGTGATTTCCGCATGGCACCATCTGGTGACAAGCGCATCCTCGTAACTCATCAACCAATCGGCGTCTCCTTACTGATTACTCCGTGGAACTTCCCAGCAGGTATGGCCACTCGCAAGATCGGTCCCGCACTCGCCGCCGGTTGCACCGTGATCTTGAAGCCGGCAACAGAAACTCCTTTGACAGCCTTGTACATCATCGACATTCTCGAGCGCGCTGGCGTTCCAAAGGGAGTCGTTAACTTCGTACTTCCACAAAAGACCGGCGCCATGATTTCCAAGATGTTGCACGATCCACGGGTTCGCAACCTATCGTTTACGGGTTCAACTGAGGTCGGTCGCATTCTTCTGAAAGAAGCTGCCGACAATGTCGTGCGCACTTCCATGGAACTTGGTGGCAACGCTCCATTCGTGGTTTTGGATGATGCAAATATTGATGAAGCCGTTAAAGGCGCAATGCTCGCAAAGATGCGTAACGGTGGCGCTGCCTGCACCGCTGCTAACCGCATTTTTGTTGCGCGCAAAGTTGCTGATGAATTCATCACTAAGTTCAGTGCCGCAATGGGCGGATTGAAGTTGGCACCAGGACTTGAAGCCGGCGCTCAACTCGGCGCCAGCGTTTCCATGAAAGAGCGAAACAAGATTGCTGAATTAGTAGATGCATCGGTTGCAGATGGCGCGAAAGTTCACCTCGGTGGTGTCGTTCCAGAAGGTGAAGGTGCCTTCTATCCAGCCACTGTTCTCACTGTTAATTACGACAACATGATTTTAGGTCAAGAAATCTTTGGACCAGTTGCTCCAGTTGTTATCTTTGATACCGATGAAGAAGCAATTAAGATGGCCAATGACACTGAATTCGGATTGATCGCTTATGTCTACTCTGGCGAATTGGGTCGTGCAGTCCGCACTGCTGAAGCGCTAGAAGCTGGCATGGTGGCAATTAACCGCGGATTGGTATCCGATCCAGCGGCACCATTTGGTGGCGTTAAGCAATCTGGGCTAGGTCGAGAAGGTGGATTCGATGGAATTCATGAATTCCTTCAAACCAAGTACATCGGGGTTGAGATTTAGTTCTACCTACACGGAGAGAAATAGGAAGGCCCTGGTCGGTTACGACTGGGGCTTCTCTGTTTTTGTGTGGTAATTGCGACCTAAAAAGCCAGAAGTTAAAAGTGCTATTCCCGAAAGAAATTTCTGGATTGGGGAGAAATGCGATCTTTGAAAGCTAAAGAAATATTAGCTCTGATATTTTCCATTAGTTTGCTTTCAACTGCATTATCCGCAACCGCATATTCTGCCGACGGAAACCAACAGAATGGGTCTAACAACTTTCCGCTCGGTCCCCTCGGGTCAAAATGCACAAAGAATGGCTTGATTGCTTTTAATGGGCAGATGACGGCAATTTGTAAAAAAGGAAAAGTTTCATACGTATTAGCGAGCGATGTTCCGAAGACTCCCGTCGGTGGATATAAAACCAGACCCAGTTGGTATCCAAAGCTTTCAGAAGTTTTTTCTAATGGTCGAGGTCCTGCCAACATAACTTGTAAACCACTTTCCATTAAATTCACTTCTCCAGTAATTCCACTAGACCAGCTGGCGCCTACCATTCCTTATGGCATGACGATCGGTGACCACGTGACGCCAATTGATCACGGCTATATTGGAGTCAAAACTCTTTCATTACCGACTGCTGAACGAAATAGTGCGGCATATGTTCCCATTACATCGCCGGCTGACGGAACAATCATCGAAGTGGGGAGTTTGGGATCAACAAGTTCTCATCGCGTTCTGATAGATCATGGATGCAATCTCATCAGCGTATATATGGTGATAAATAAATTAACAGGAGTTCTTGCACCCTACGCAAAGGAAGTGGATGAAAAAGGTTACGTCAGCCTTCGTTTAAAGATTAAGGCTGGGCAAGAATTTGGCCGACAACGCGACAATCCTCTAGATTTCAATGTCTTTGATGGAACCTCTTGGCTTTCGGGATTCCAAAATCCGCAGGCATATTTATATGCCGAAAATTGGAAACCGTATACCGCTGACTACCTTCCATTCTTTACTCCACAGATCAGAAATGCCATGGAAGTGCAATTGCAAAGGACTACTTCGCCACGTGTCGGTAAAATTGACTATGACATAGCAGGAAGCGCATCTGGAAACTGGTTCTTACAGGGAACCAATGGCTATACCGGACGTCCTAATAGTGATTACGCCACGGCCACATCAATGGTTCAAGGTCCGCCCGCGGGCAAGAACCAATACTCATGGAGCCACTTGTCTATTGCCCCTCATCAGGTGGATTCCTCGAAATGGATCTTTTCTTCTGGCTGGTGGCAAGATCCACGAGGAGATGCAGACCAAGCCTTAATTGTCGTTGGTAGTGGTCAGGTTGCACCCGATCGACTTACAGCTTCTTCGGGAATGGTTGTCTATAAATTAGAGCAAGTCTCTATCCAAGATCCGGCAAATGCACCAGCTCGAGAACCAGGTTCGATGGCGCCGTTTGCGGTGGGATACACCCTGATTCCGGGAGGTTCCAACAAGGGAATCGTAGCTCTGCAAGTAAATAACCAAGGGACTCTCAGCGTCGAATTAAATACGACGATGAAGTCTCCTTCAGAATTTACTTCTTTCACGAGCGCCAAACGAACCTACGCTCGATAAAGAGCCACGAGTCGCTTTCGCCTCAAAGATACGTGCAAGAAAGTTAGTTAAATCTTGCGCTACTGAACGAGGGTTGATGCAAATATCTGCCATGCCAATGCAGATTTAGCGACAAGCGAAAGCGTTATGTAAGTCTTTTCGCCTCGTAGATATTGCGCCCACTTTCCCACTTTTTTGTATTGCAAGAATTGAACGACTGCAAAGCAGTTAAAGAGCAAGAAGAGGGAAATTACAATTCCGTAGACGAATGCTGGCGCTTTGGTATTTCCGGCGCCACCGATAGAAAAGATGTAGAACACCAATCCGAACCAGGGAACAATTCCAGCGATACAACCGAAGATAAAAGGCAGCCAGCCGCCGCTTCCTGGATTCTCATATTTTTCTTGCAACCAGCCAAAGAGAATCATGGAAGCATTAACGCCGAATATTGCGACAAGTGCAGCTACATCGGAAATTCCACAGATCTGAGCGATCAGAACGATCATCACCGAAGAACTAATTGAGTATTCAACCCAACGGAAATAGTTGCGATGTGCGGTTAAGCCAGCGCTATACCTAGGAAAGAATTTTGGGCTAATAACCAAGAAGTGGAAGAAAGCCGAAAGCCCTAAGAAGATTGCAACGGCCAATCCGACTGGAGTCTTAAGCAAAGTGACGGGCTGGGCAAAAGTGCTTCCAGGCGCACCAGACATGTAACGAGCCACAATAGGAAGCGAGAAATCATTTGCTAGCAGCAAGACCACAACCATTTGAACGAGGTGGACTAGTCCCGCGATTGCGTTGTATCTGCGAAGGGTAGAAGTATTCATTTCTTTCTCCTGACTTTGTTTATCGCTTTTGATGCGTGGTGTTTAGTTTTATTGAGGACAACTTCAGCCCAGGCGAATTCGGTGGCCAAAATCGCCAGCCCAGCGATAATGAGTGGGATACCAGGACCAGGTAAGACCAGGAAAATCAGTCCGATGATGACCAGAGTTGATCCAACGGTTGCGGCAATGACCCAACGAACAGGGTGAGGGAGTTTCTTCCAATTATGGGCAAACCAAAGAAACTTGGACTTATTGCTCATCTGACCTCCATGGAAAAAGAAACACCGGGAGCCAATTATGGCTACCCGGTGAAACTGGCGGAGGATGAGGGATTTGAACCCTCGAAAGGTTGCCCTTTACACGCTTTCCAAGCGTGCGCACTCGGCCGCTATGCGAATCCTCCAGAGGAGAACCTTATCTTGGGAAAGACTTATGCTTTACCCCAGATCCTCCGTGCGGCATTACCGTGCCGAACTCCCCCAGGGCTGGAAGGCAGCAAGGGTAGGCCCGCTCTAATGGGTGCACGGAGGGTCCTTTTTACTCGTACGGCTCGATAAATGTCCCCGCTGGATGAAAGGGTGTGAATATGTCGTTGGCTCTCTATCGCAAATATCGCCCCTCCTCTTTTGCTGAGGTCATCGGGCAGGAGCACGTAACTGAACCCCTTTCCAACGCGCTGACTTCCGGCAAAATCCATCACGCTTACTTGTTTTCTGGCCCACGCGGTTGCGGAAAGACCTCGAGCGCTCGCATCATGGCCCGGAGCCTCAACTGCGAAAAGGGACCGACACCAAATCCGTGCGGCGAATGCCAATCCTGTAAAGATTTGGTTGCCAATGGGCCGGGTTCTATCGATGTCATCGAACTTGATGCCGCAACCCACGGTTTGGTTGATGATGCGCGCGATCTGCGCGACAAAGCTTTCTTTGCCCCCGTCAATTCTCGTTACAAGATTTACATCATCGACGAGGCGCACCAATTAGGGCCAGGCGCTGCCAACGCTTTGCTCAAAGTTGTGG
Source organism: Actinomycetota bacterium (assembly GCA_947380835.1). Lineage (GTDB taxonomy): Bacteria > Actinomycetota > Actinomycetes > Nanopelagicales > Nanopelagicaceae > CAIMZW01. The sequence continues at coordinate 5,633 of CANCSL010000020.1, forward strand.
AAGAGCCACCACCCCATGTTCTCTTTATATTTGCAACAACCGAGCCAGACAAATTAATTTCAACTATCCGCTCGCGTACCCATCACTATCCCTTCCGCCTCGTTCCACCTGGGATTCTCGCTGCGCACCTAGAAAAAGTTTGTAATGCCGAGGGCATCAAAGTTGCCAAAGGTGTTATCCCGTTAGTTGTTCGCTCAAGTGGTGGATCCGTTCGCGATGCGTTGTCAGTTCTGGGACAGCTTCTTGCAGGCGCTGGAAAAGATGGCGTTACCTACGAGATCGCTATCCAACTTCTGGGTTACACCGATGGCGCGCTACTTGACGAAGCTATCGATGCTTTGGCTGCTCGCGATGCGGCTACTTTGTATAAGACGATCGATCGCGTCATTGAATCTGGTCACGATCCCCGCCGTTTTACTCAAGATTTTCTAGAACGGTTGCGCGACCTCATCATTGTTGGTGCAGTCGACGATAACTCCAGCCACATCTTGCGTGAAATTCCAGCCGATCAATTACAACGAATGCGCTCGCAAGCCAATCTCATTGGCACTGCCACTGTTATTCGTGCTGCTGACATCGTTGCCGAAGGGCTTACTCAAATGCGTGGCGCCACTGCCCCACGTTTGATGCTCGAACTCATCTGTGGCCGGATTTTATTGCCTGATAACGCTGATATTGGCTTACTTTCACGGGTTGAACGCCTCGAACGCGGCGCAACGCTGATTGCGCCTGCACCGGCCGCAACACCAGCGCCAAGTGCCGCAGTCCCAGCACCGGCCGAAAAGAAAGTTTCACCTAAAGCTTCAGCGCCAGATGATGTTCCTGTTGCACCTAGTGCACCTGCTGCCGAAGTACGCGCACCCGTTCGCGCTGCCCCACCAACTCCTTCTGCAAATAAGCCAACCGGCCCGGTTGATATTGCTGCTCTTCGTCGCTTGTGGCCTGAAGTTGTCGAGAACGTTAAAAAGCGCAGGCGCCTTACCTGGTCACTCATTTCTTCTAGCGCACAAGTAATGGCAGTCGATGAGAAGGCAATCACCATTGCGATTTTGAATGCCGGTGCCCGCGATTCGTTTATGCGTTCTGGTTCTGATGAAATCCTTCGTGGCGCTTTTATCGATGTCACTGGTCTTGATCTCAAAGTCGAATGCATTGTTGATCCTTCGATCAATGGTCCGGTCTCAGGTCGTACCTTCGAAGATCCAGCCGATGCGGATCAACTTTCTGGCACCGAACTCTTGATGCGCGAACTCGGCGCCCAAGTTATTAAGGAGTTCACCAAGGAATAGCGGCTAGTGCGCTACGGTGACCACCATGTACGAGGGAGCAATTCAAGACTTAATCGATGAACTGGGGCGTTTGCCGGGCATCGGTCCTAAGAGCGCACAACGAATTGCATTTCACATTATTCAATCCGAGCGCGTCGATGTTTCCCGTCTTGTTGATGTACTGCGTACAGTGAAAGAGCGCGTGAAGTTCTGCACCGTCTGTGGCAACATCACCGAAGAAGATCTCTGCAAGATCTGCCGCGATCCACGTCGCGACAACACCGCGATCTGTGTCGTCGAAGAATCCAAAGATGTATTGGCTATTGAAAAAACTCGTGAGTTTCGCGGTAAGTATCACGTCCTCGGTGGCGCCATCTCGCCCATCGACGGCATTGGCCCCGAGAACCTTCGTATCCGCGAACTTCTCCAGCGACTTTCCGCCACCGAGATTCAAGAGATCATCATCGCCACCGATCCCAATCTTGAAGGCGAAGCCACTGCTACTTATCTAGTCCGATTGATCAAGCCCATGGGCATCAAGGTCTCACGCCTAGCTTCGGGATTGCCGGTCGGGGGAGACCTCGAATATGCCGATGAAGTCACCTTGGGGCGGGCATTTGAAGGGCGCCGCACCCTGGAATAAGGCTTAAAACGGATCGTCTCACTATTTAATACGCTCAAGCGTCTCACTATTCAAGAAAGATAGCCCCAAAGCCTCCTTATCTGTCAGATTTAAGCCATGGGTTTGATCGTTCAGAAATATGGTGGTTCCTCCGTTGCCGACGCCGAAGGCATGAAGCGCGTTGCCAATCGCATTGTGGCTACCAAACGTGCCGGCCACCAAGTCGTTGTCGTCGTGAGCGCCATGGGCGATACCACCGATGAACTGCTGGAACTAGCCAACCAAGTAACCCCCCTTCCTAACGGCCGCGAACTCGATGTTCTTCTCACCGCTGGTGAACGAATCTCTATGGCGCTGCTGGCGATGGCGATCGGAAACTTGGGCCATGAAGCTCAATCATTTACTGGCTCTCAAGCCGGCGTGATTACAGATTCAGAACATGGTCGTGCTCGCATTATCGATGTCACCCCAGGCCGACTTCGTGAAGCGCTGGAAACTGGCGCCATTGTCATTGTCGCTGGCTTCCAAGGAATCAGCCAGGATACAAAGGACATCACGACACTTGGTCGCGGTGGCTCTGACACCACTGCTGTCGCATTGGCTGCGGCACTTGATGCAGATGTCTGTGAGATTTATACCGACGTGGATGGGGTCTTCTCTGCCGATCCACGAGTCGTACCAACAGCTCGCAAATTAAATACCGTCACCTATGAAGAGATGCTCGAACTTGCAGCATCTGGTGCCAAAGTTTTGCACTTACGTTGTGTCGAATATGCACGTCGCTATGACATGCCGATTCATGTTCGATCTTCATTTTCAAATCTCGAAGGAACATGGGTGGTCAAAGATCATCCCGAAGGAGGAGCCATGGAACAAGCCATCATCGCTGGAGTCGCTCACGATAAGAGCGAAGCGAAAATCACCATCGTTGGAGTTCCTGACCACACAGGTGTCGCTGCGCGCATCTTCCAATCCATTGCAGATGCTCACATCAACATCGACATGATTGTGCAGAACGTCTCTGCTGCTGCAACCGGACTGACAGATATTTCCTTCACTCTTCCTAAGACCGAAGGTGCTAACGCCACCACAGTGCTGAATCGCATTCAAGGTGAAATTGGATTTCAATCTTTGCAATACGACGATCAAATCGGAAAGTTGTCGTTGATCGGTGCAGGTATGCGTTCGCATCCTGGAGTCACTGCCACATTCTTCGCATGCCTTGCCGATGCTGGCGTCAATATCGAAATGATCTCCACTTCCGAAATTCGAATTTCTGTTATCTGCCGTGCCACCGATGTGGAAAAGGGCGTAAAAGCAGCGCATAGCGCCTTTGATCTCGATGTTGCGGAACAAGCTGTTGTTTATGGAGGAACTGGTCGATGAGTAAAAAACTCCCATCCCTTGCGGTCGTAGGCGCAACAGGCGCTGTCGGAACAGTCATGCTCGATATCTTGAGTAAGCGCCCCAATGTTTATGGCGAAATTCGTTTGATCGCCTCAGCACGTAGTGCCGGCAAGCAATTGATGTGCCGTGGTGAAATGTTGACCGTTGTCGCGCTTTCACCCGAAGCTTTTGATGGCATTGATATCGCCATGTTCGATGTGCCCGATGAAATTTCAGAAGAGTGGGGTCCGATAGCTGTATCCCGGGGCGCAGTTGTCGTTGATAACTCTGGTGCTTACCGAATGGATCCTGAGGTTCCGTTGGTAGTTCCAGAAGTTAATCCCAAGGCAGCCAAGAACCGTCCTAAAGGAATTATCTCCAACCCAAATTGCACGACGCTTTCGATGATTGTCGCAATGGGTGCTTTAAATAAGAAGTACGACCTCAAAGAACTTGTTGTTGCTTCCTATCAAGCCGCATCAGGTGCTGGCCAAGCAGGAATTGATAGCTTGCGTGCCCAAATCACCGCAGTCTCGGGAACCAATGCCGGAGATACTGCTCGTGATTCGCGCCAGTTCATCACTGACCTTGGTCCGTTCCCAGCACCTCTTGCGCTCAACGTCGTTCCGTGGGCAGGCTCTCTTAAGGAGGAGGGTTATTCCTCTGAAGAGTTAAAAGTTCGCAATGAATCGCGCAAGATTTTGGATATGCCAAAGCTAAAAGTTTCGGCAACCTGCGTCCGCGTTCCGGTTCTTACCACTCACTCCTTGGCAGTCCATGCGACTTTCAAGAAGAAGGTTTCGCGTAAAGATGCGCAAGAAGTTTTGCGCAAAGCGGCCGGCGTAGAACTCATGGATGATCCTGAAAACTACATTTTCCCAACTCCTGCCGATGTCGTAGGCACGGATCCCACCTGGGTGGGTCGCGTTCGACGCAGCCTTGATGATGATCATTCTTTGGATCTTTTCCTCTGCGGCGATAACTTGCGTAAGGGTGCAGCACTCAATACCGCTCAGATCGCAGAATTAGTGGCTCAAGAATTCACTGGGAAAAAATCTAAGAAGTAAGATTTTTTCTTATCGGGGTGTGGCGCAGATTGGTAGCGCGCGCCGTTCGGGACGGCGAGGTCGTGGGTTCAAATCCCGTCACCCCGACCATTTCCACACAAAAATGAACTCTTCAACTTGGTTTTATCCGCCTTTCTAATATACTTCTAGAGGTATATTATCGGAAGCATGGAGCGCCTTAGTAGTTCAAAGCTGATTACTGAAGCTCGTCGTGGCTCGAAAATGACCCAAAATGAATTAGCTCGAAAGGCTGGCACATCGCAGCCGGCTATTCAGCGATACGAATCAGGAAAAGCTTCGCCATCAGTCGATACTTTAACTCGAATCCTCAAGGCGGCAGGATTCGAGATTGAGGTCAAACTGACGTCCGTGGCTCAAAGTAATTTCACTTCCCATCGGGCAACGAAATTACGAGCACATCGGCGCGAGGTATACGACCTGTTAGACAAGTCCGGTGCTCGTAATCCTAGAGTTTTTGGCTCAGTCGCCCGAGGGGAGGATGGGCCAAAAAGCGACATTGATTTACTTGTCGATCTGGGAAATTCTGATGATCTCTTTCCGCTTATTCGATTAAGCCGTCAACTTTCCGAATTGCTTGACGAGAAAGTTGAAGTCACGACATCAAAGTTGCTCAAGGAATCTGTCCTTGAATCGGCATTGAAAGATGTCATTCCACTATGACACCAAGGCCGACTCACATTCGTTTAGAGGAAATTATCGAACGGATTGAAAGAATTCAGAGCGCAGAAATCCTTTTACTTGCTTCAGAGAACGATGGAAATATTCAACTCTTTGAAATGTTATTCGATTCAATTCTGTATCAATTAGTAGTAATTGGCGAAGCAGTGAAAGATCTCGATAACACTCTTAAAGAAAGTTATTCAGAAATTGCTTGGAGGGACATAGCGGGGATGAGAGATTTTCTGGTTCACCAATATCACCGAACCGACGCCAAGATAGTGAGAGATACTGTTGAAAAGCAATTGAATTCGTTGAAACAAGTTTGCGAAATCGAACTAGAACTCGGCCTCTAAAGTAATCAGCGAAACTTCTGGCGGTGACGCCACGCGAATTCGCGCAAACGGACTGGTTCCCATACCTGCGGAAACATTGAGCCACGGTTCATTCTGAAGTTTGGTTAATCCGCGCGCCCGCCATGTGGGGAGATCGCAATTAGTGGTTAGCGCCTTGCTGCCGCCGGGCCAAGGCAGACGTACTTGTCCACCATGAGTATGTCCGGCGAATATCACATCCAGTTGGTCTTCCGACATCATCTCCAAAATTCGCAGATACGGCGCATGTGTCACGCCAATGGCTAAATCGGCGTTAGGGCTAACTTCACCGGCAACTTCACCATATTTATCGCGTCCTAGGTGAGCATCGTCAGTTCCACGGGCTTCAATCTTGGTACCCTTAATATCGAGGATCACTCGCTGGTGGTTTATATCTACCCAACCGCGATCGGTAAGTCCTTTTGCTAAAGCTTGCCAAGGTAGCTCGCGACCCAATTTGCGGGCACCATCATCTTTCATCAAATAACTCAATGGGTTTTTAAACATTGGGGCGTAGTAATCATTCGAGCCGAAGACAAACAGACCCGGAATATCCAAAAGGCGGTCGAGTGCATCAAGCACCACGGGGACCGCAGATTTGTGGGCTAAGAAATCACCAGTGCTGATGACCAGATCTGGCTTGAGATCGGCGAAAGCCTTGATGTCGGCTATCTCTTTCTTGCGGCTTGGGGTCAGATGTAAATCGGAGAAATGGAGCACGCGAATATCTGCGGCGCCCGGTGCTAGGACCGGTACCGAAGCTTCCCGCAATACGTAACTCATATACGTGAGAAGATACCCCTATGGGCCTAAAAGAAACACTTCAAGGTGACTTAACCGAGGCAATTCGTTCGCGTGACGAAGTGAAATCGGGCACCATCCGCATGGTTTTGACTGCAATCACCAATGAAGAGGTCTCCGGCAAGAGCGCTCGCGTGCTCACCGAGGCTGAAATCATCACCGTGCTCTCGCGTGAGGCGAAGAAGCGCCGCGAGGCTGCCGAGGCTTACGAGGCCGCAGGTCGCGCTGATCGTGCCGCAGGCGAAACCGCCGAAGGCAAAGTCATTGCTCTCTATCTGCCAGCGCAACTTTCTGAAGAAGAGATTAAGCAGATCATTGCTGACGCAATTGCAGAAACTGGGGCATCTGGACCTGCCGGAATGGGCCAAGTTATGAAGATCGTTTCCCCCAAGATTGCCGGCAAGGCCGATGGTGGAACTGTTTCCGGATTAGTTAAAGCTGCGCTTTCTCAATAACACAACCAAGGAGAACCTCATGAAGTTTGAATACGTAACCGTTCCACTTTTGTCGCACGCCACTAAGCAGATTTTGGATACTTGGGGTTCTGAAGGTTGGGAACTCGTTCAAGTCGTTCCAGCGCCAGGTACCGGCGAACAACTCGTTGCCTACATGAAGAGAGAAGCCAAATAAATGAGCGTTAAAGAACAACTTGCTGAACTCGGCCTCGAGCTTCCCGTTGCATCCCTTCCACTCGCTGCCTACGTTCCAGCCGTACGCACTGGCAATCTTGTTTTCACTGCCGGCCAATTACCTTTGGTTGATGGCAAGATTCCTTATATCGGCAAAGTCGATGGCGGAGTTACTCCCGAGCAAGCAAAAGAGCTGGCTCAGGTCTGCATTCTTAATGCACTCGCCGCCGTCAATTTGGTTGCAAATGTCGATGACATCAAGCGCGTTGTTCGCGTTGTCGGCTACGTCAATGGCGTTCCAGGATTTATCGGCATGCCCGGCGTTGTTAACGGAGCATCCGAACTCTTGATCAAGCTGTGGGGCGAAGTAAATGGCAAGCATGCGCGAACTGCGATTGGCGTTGCGGATTTGCCTTTGGATGCACCAGTAGAGATCGAACTTACTGTCGAATTAAACGGATAAGAATTAACGGCCGCGCTTGTTGAGGCGCTCGTAATCGAGCACAACAACGGCGCGAGGTTCGAGACGAACCCAGCCACGCCCTGCGAAATCAGCCAACGCTTTGTTGACGGTTTCGCGGGAGGCGCCGACAAGTTGGGCTAATTCTTCTTGAGTTAAATCGTGATTGACGTGCAAGCCATCATCTTTTTGAATACCAAAACGAGTTCCTAAATCAATCAAAGCTTTGGCAACGCGACCTGGAACATCCGCGAAAACTAAATCAGCCAGAACTTCGTTGGTGCGGCGCAGGCGTTGCGCTAAGCGACCCAAGAGTTGAAGTGAAACTTGAGGATGGCGAGTTACCCAACCAATGACTTGATCGTTAGCCAGCGCCAAAAGGCGAGTGTCTGTTACAGCTGTCGCAGTGGCGGTACGTGGTCCGGGATCAAAGAGTGAGAGTTCACCGAACATATCTCCGGGTCCAAGGATAGAGAGCAAGTTTTCGCGACCATCCCCGCTGGATGTTCCCAGCTTGAGTTTGCCTTCGACCACTACGTAGAGGCGATCACCATCATCGCCTTCTTTGAAGAGTGTGTCTCCTTTGTTGACGCGTACGCTCGTCATTGACGCGCGCAAAGAGGCAGCAGCATCATCGTCGAGGGCAGTAAAAAGTGGTGCAGTGCGGACTACGAGTTCATCTTCATGCGAATTGGCCACGAGGAAAGATTACTCACAATTTTGGAAGGCTCCCAATCGGACTAATCTGACACTCGTGAACGAAGGTGCAGATGAGCTGAGCAAGAGAGCAAAAGCCATGTATCGCGTTCTGAGTAAGCGCTATCCCGACGTTAAGTGCGAGTTGGATTTCCAAAGCCCCTTCCAACTCTTGGTCGCTGTTGTTCTCTCGGCACAATGCACGGATAAAAGGGTCAATCAAGTCACCCCTGCGCTCTTCAAGAAGTATCCCAACCCCTCCAAGATGGCCGGATGCAAGATTGCAGATTTAGAGGATGCCATTCGTTCTACTGGCTTCTTCCGAGTTAAGGCTAAGAGCATCAAGACTTTGAGCGAAATGATCCTTTCTAATTTCCATGGCGATGTGCCGCAAACATTAGATGAATTGATCACGCTGCCCGGTGTCGGTCGCAAAACTGCAAATGTGGTTCTGGGCCACGCCTTTGGCATTCCTGGGATTACCGTCGATACCCATTTCGGTCGGCTCAGTCGTCGATTTGGTTGGACCTCCGAGGAAGACCCGGTCAAAGTGGAATTCGCAGTGGGGAAATTAATTCCTGAGAAAGAGTGGACCAATCTCTCTCAACGGATGATCTGGCATGGTCGCCGTATCTGCCATTCGCGAAAGCCGGCATGCGCTGCCTGCCCCTTGGCCGATCTATGCCCATCGTATGGAATCGGTGAAATGGATAAAGTTAAAGCCATGGCCATGGTCAAGAGCGATGCGGATTTCCGATGAAGCGCGCTATAGCGATCCTCGCGCTCCTGGCATTGACCTGTGGAATTTCGCCAGCGAGTGCAATCAGTAAGAAGAAAAATGTCACTTATTCCACCTGCGCCGATGTTCTGCATGTAAAAGCAACTAAAGGCACGATGCTCGGTTGTCTGGACGGTTCTGCTGGAACAACCTTCGAATCACTTCGCGGTCCGGTCGTAGTAAATGTTTGGGGCTCTTGGTGCCCACCATGCGTTGCAGAAATTCCACATTTTCGTGCGCTCTACTCCACCGGAAAAGTTCGCATCGTTGGCATTGATGTTGAAGAAAGAGGAATTGATTTCGGTCAAAGATTTAGCATGGCTTTAAACATGCGCTACCCAATCTTTTATGATCCGGATGGACGAACAAAAGGAATCTTTGGTTTAGGAGTTCCGGTGACTTGGTTCATCGATGCCAAAGGTAAAGTCGTCTATCGCCAAATCGGAACTATCAAAACTGATAAGCAACTCTTCGATCTGGTGACCAAATATCTCAAGGTGAAGCTATGAAGTTCAACGTTGTAGATTACATTTTTGGCTTTATCTTGTTGGCTTCCTTTATTCGCGGTTACAAAGCTGGACTGCTGGCAACGTTGTTTTCTGCCATCGGCTTTGTTGTGGGCGGGTTGACCGGGTTAATGGCGATTCTTCATTTTTCTGGAACATGGAGTCCATGGACAAAATTCGGCTCCGTGATCGCAGTCGTATTAATTGGCGCATCGATTGGCGAATACATCTTCAGGTCTTCGGCAAAATTCCTGCATACCAAAGTGCTCTTTGGCCCCTTTAAATGGCTCGATTCCATTGCCGGTGCAGCTCTTTCCGTTGCACGATCGGTCTTGCTTTTTTATTTGTTCTCAGCAATTTTGATTGTTTCACCTTGGGGGTGGGCAAAAGCGAACGTTCCTGAAAGTCAGACCTACAAAGAAGTGCACAAGCATGTTCCCGCGCTATTAATCAGCATTGAAGACCAAATAAAAACTAACTTTGCCGAAATTTATCGATCGACTCCTAAAATAACGGCGAAAGTTAATTAGTCCTCAGATTTCCCACTCTGCAACCCAGCTTGGATTAACTTCATAACGTTGGGATCGGCCAGAGTCGTAGAATCACCCACGGCACGATGTTCGGCTACATCTTGCAGCAGCCTGCGCATGATTTTTCCACTGCGGGTCTTTGGTAGTTCGTTGACGACCATAATCTGTCGCGGACGAGCGATTGGTCCAATCTCTTTAGCAACATGATCGCGTAATTGTTTGATCAGCGCCTCGCCTTCGGCGTGTTCGATACCTCCGCGCAATATGACGAAGGCAACAATGGCTTGGCCAGTCATTTCATCTTTGGCACCCACAACGGCGGCTTCGGCGATCGCGTCGTGCGATACCAGCGCTGATTCAACTTCGGTGGTCGAAATCCGGTGACCGGATACATTCATCACATCGTCGACGCGACCTAGAAGCCATATTGCTCCGTCATCATCTAGCTTGGCACCATCGCCGGCGAAGTACATGCCCTCGAAACGGGACCAGTAGTTCTCTTTATATCTAACAGGTTCGCCCCAAATGCCGCGCAACATAGATGGCCAAGGCTCGGTCAAAACTAGATAGCCACCGTGACCGTTGCCCATGACATTGGCTTGATCATCGATGACTTCGAGAGATATGCCGGGAAGCGCAGCCATCGCTGAACCAGGCTTTGTTGCCGTGATTCCGGGCAATGGTGAAATCATGATTGCGCCGGTTTCAGTCTGCCACCAAGTGTCGACGATGGGGCAGCGATTGCCGCCGATGACTTCGCGGTACCACATCCATGCTTCGGGGTTGATCGGTTCTCCTACCGAGCCAAGAACGCGAAGTGATGAAAGGTCACACGATTGGGGATATTCATCGCCCCACTTCATCCAGGTACGAATCAAAGTTGGTGCGGTGTAAAGAATAGAAACTTTGTACTTCTGGATGATTTCAAAGATTCGAGATTTGGTTGGCGTGTCAGGGGTTCCTTCATACATCACCTGAGTTGCACCATTAATCATGGGGCCATACACAACATATGAATGGCCAGTAATCCAACCAATATCGGCGGTGCACCAATACACATCGGTTTCAGGCTTGAGATCAAAAACCATTTTATGAGTGAAACTAGTTTGGGTTAAGTACCCGCCCGTGGAATGGAAGATGCCCTTGGGTTTTGCAGTCGTGCCGGATGTGTACAGAATAAAGAGGGTTTGTTCGCTATCAAAGCTTGTCGCGACGTGCTCGGCGGATTGTCGATCGACAATCTCATGCCACCACACATCTTTCGAGGAATCCCAAGCAGTTTCTTGGCCGGTGCGCTTTACAACTAAAACATTGCGAACATTTGTCGATCCCTTGAGCGCTTCATCCACTGCAGGTTTGAGAGCAAAGGCAGAACCACGGCGGTAGCCACCATCGGAGGTGATTACTAATGTCGCATCTGCATCTTGAATCCGCGAGAGCAAAGAATCTGCCGAGAAACCGCCAAAGACAACAGAGTGTGCTGCGCCGATGCGTGCGCACGCCAACATGGCGATGGCAGCTTCTGGAATCATCGGCATATAAATCGCAATGCGATCGCCCGCGGAAATTCCTAATTCGATCAAAGCGTTTGCCGTCTTTTTAACTTCCACCAACATCTGCGCATAAGTAATGGTTCGGGTATCGCCAGGTTCACCTTCGAAGTGAAAGGCAACGCGATCTCCACGACCTTCTAGTACATGTCGATCAAGACAGTTGTAGGAAGCATTGAGTTTCCCGCCAACGAACCATTTGGAATAAGGAAGATCCCACTCCAAGGTTTTGGACCAAGGCGAAGTCCAATAGAGAGATTTGGCTTGCTGCTCCCAGAAGGCCAAACGATCGGTGCGCGCTTGGTCAAAGAGCGCCGAAGTGGCATTTGCTTGGGCAACAAATTCTGGCGATGGTGGAAAAGTTCGAGATTCGTTCGAAAGATTTTCTACAGCATCGTGAGAAGTCGTCATCCTTTGAGATTACCAGCGAGAAGTTATCCCCACTACGAAGTCGGCTGAGAATTTTGCTGAGCTGCAATCCGTACCTTTCGCAATATTCGCTAATAGAAAGGATTGATAGATGTCACTGCTCTGGAATCTGGTGGCTCATAGCCCCTTCGTTGGGACGCTCGCCAAGACCGTGCTCAAAGTGGGCAAAGGGTTACTGCACAGCAACCTGGGTTTTCTCGGACTAGACCGAGTTTTCTCCTGGTTTGGCTGGTACTAAGGCTCAAATGAGTCCGAAATGAGGGTCTTTTTTCCAATCCGCCTCAAAATGTGGTGGGATTAGCCGTAAGCCTCACCGTCTGTCCCAATGATGCGCCGCGGGTCGAGATTTACACCGACAAGTCCAGATCATTATTTGGGAGATGAAAAATGCCTATTGCTACCCCCGAGATTTATGCCGAAATGTTGGACAAGGCCAAAGCCGGTTCCTTCGCATACCCAGCCATCAACGTCTCTTCGTCACAGACTCTGATCGGTGCGCTTCGCGGTTTCGCTGAAGCCAAATCTGACGGCATTATTCAAATCTCTTGGGGCGGAGCGGAATACCTCTCTGGTTCAACCGTAAAGAACATGGTCGACGGTGCAGTCGCTCTCGCTGAGTATGCACATATCGTCGCCAAGAATTACGGAATCAATATCGCTTTACATACCGACCACTGCCCAGCCGAAAAGCTTGATGGCTTTATGCGCCCACTCTTGGATTTCGGCGCCGCCCGCATCAAGGCTGGCAAAGGGCCGCTCTTCAATTCGCACATGTGGGATGGCTCAGCCGTCTCGATGACTGAAAACATGACTATCGCCAGCGAACTCATCGACAAGTCCGCAGCTGCCCGAACATTGCTTGAAATTGAAATCGGCGTTGTCGGTGGCGAAGAAGATGGCATTGAAGCCAAGCACGATGCCAAGTTGTACTCCACCCCTGAAGATGCACTTCTCACCGTCGAGACTCTCGGTTGGGGCGAGCGCGGCCGCTACATGGTTGCTGCAACTTTCGGAAACGTTCACGGTGTCTACAAGCCCGGCAACGTTGTGCTTCAACCAAAGATCTTGAAGACCTTGCAGGATGCAGTCGCCGCTACCAAGGGTCTGCCTGCCGGTTCTAAGCCGATGGATCTTGTCTTTCACGGTGGCTCTGGATCATTGCTCTCTGAAATCCGTGAGGCTTTGGATTACGGCGTCATCAAGATGAACATCGACACTGATACCCAATATGCCTTCACCCGCCCAGTCGTTGACCACATGCTCAAGAACTATGACGGCGTCCTCAAGATTGATGGCGAAGTCGGAAATAAGAAGGCATACGACCCACGTGCGTGGGGTAAAGCAGCCGAAGCAGGAATCGCCAAGCGTGTCGTTGAGGCTTGCGAAGATTTGCGCTCGACTGGTACTTCACTTATCTCCTAGTTTTCTTATCCTGCAGTACTAGCTGAAAGAGACGATCATGCCTGCCATTGTTTTGCTGGGCGCCCAATGGGGCGATGAGGGCAAGGGTAAAGCGACAGACCTCTTAGGAGATCGAGTCGATTACGTTGTTCGCTACCAAGGTGGCAATAACGCCGGGCACACCGTCGTTATTGGCGATCAGAAGTATGCGTTACACCTTTTGCCATCCGGAATTCTCAGCCCCAACGTAGTTCCGGTCATTGGCAACGGAGTGGTTATTGATCCTTCAGTCTTACTTCAGGAAATTAAAGGTCTGAACGAACGAGGCATCGACACTTCGAAATTGAAGATTAGTCTCAATGCTCATTTGATTACGCCGTACCACCGTACTATCGACAAGGTCACTGAACGCTTCTTAGGCAACTCCAAGATCGGAACCACTGGTCGAGGTATCGGACCGGCTTATGCAGACAAGATCAACCGCATCGGGATACGTGTTCAGGATCTTTTTGACCCATCAATTCTTCGCCAGAAGATCGAAAGTGCTTTGAAAGACAAGAACCAAGTTCTGATCAAAGTCTTCAATCGCAAAGGTATTGAAGTCGACGATGTTGTAGCCGAATACCTGCAATACGCCGAAATCTTGCGTCCCTATGTTTGCGATACCGGCCTCCTTCTCGATCAAGCGCTAAAGGCGGGTAAGACTGTTCTTTTGGAAGGCTCGCAAGGAACTTTGCTCGATGTCGATCACGGTACCTATCCATTTGTTACCTCATCCAACCCAACCGCGGGCGGTGCTTCTACTGGTTCCGGAATCGGACCAACAAAGATCACTCGCGTCATTGGAATTGTGAAGGCATACACAACTCGTGTTGGGTCTGGACCATTTCCTACTGAGCTTTTCGACGAAGATGGCGAAAAACTTCGCACCATCGGTGGTGAAGTCGGTGTAACCACCGGACGAAATCGTCGTTGTGGTTGGTATGACGCGCCTATTGCTCGTTATGCGGTTCGCGTTAATGGCCTAACCGACTTCTTTTTAACGAAGCTTGATGTGCTCACTGGTTGGGAGAAGATTCCGGTCTGCGTCGCATATGAAGTAGATGGCGTACGCGTCGAGGAAGTACCCGCATCGCAATCAGATTTCCACCATGCCAAGCCAATCTACGAATACCTTCCTGGCTGGACTGAGGATATTTCTGGGGCTAAAACTTTGGAAGATCTTCCGGCAAATGCTCGGGCCTACATAAAGTTCTTGGAAGATATTTCCGGAGCCCCTATGAGCGCTATCGGTGTTGGACCTGGGCGCACCCAAACAATTTCGGTAAGGGACCTCATTTGAGAGTTTTGCTGATTGGTTCCGGCGGCCGCGAGCACGCGCTCGCAGTCGCGCTAAAGCGGGACCCAGCACTCTCTGAACTTCATGTCGCCCCTGGTAACCCAGGGATTGAATCGATGGCGATCTGTCACGGCATCGATATTGATGACAATCTTGCCATTCTCAATCTTGCTAATGAATTGCAGATAGATCTTGTCGTGGTTGGTCCAGAGAAGCCGCTCGTTAACGGCCTTGCCGATGTTTTGCGCCATGCCGGAATTTCTGTCTTCGGTCCTTCGTCCGCCGCCGCACAGCTTGAAGGTTCAAAAGATTTCGCCAAGAAGGTTATGAGCGATGCCGGCGTTCCTACCGCAAAGAGCTTTACATGCACTAACCAGGATGAAATTGAAAAAGCATTGGATACTTTTGGCGCACCGTACGTCGTCAAGCACGATGGTTTAGCAGCCGGCAAGGGTGTCGTTGTAACCGACGATCGCGCTTTTGCCCTTGAACATGCGTTGCAGAGCAATCAAGTAGTGATCGAAGAATTTCTTGACGGCCCCGAAGTTTCCTTATTTGGAATTTCTGATGGCAAGACCATCATCCCGATGCAGCCGGCTCAAGA